>NZ_JBFAIQ010000010.1:0-177572 GCF_040654755.1 Streptomyces sp. NPDC050625 | reverse complement strand
TGCCGTACCGGGGTCGTTTCTGGGTCGTCCGGCTGGGCTGGTGGAGGAGTCGTTTCGGGTCGGCCTGGTCTGTCGGCCGCCGAGGTCCAGCGGACCGGGCTGGGTGCCGTACCGGGGTCGTTTCTGGGTCGTCCGGCTGGGCTGGTGGAGGAGTCGTTTCGGGTCGGCCTGGTCTGCCGGGCGCCGAGGCCCCGTGGACTGGGCTGGGTGCCGTACCGGGGTCGTTTCTGGGTCGTCCGGCTGGGCTGGTGGAGGAGTCGTTTCGGGTCGGCCTGGTCTGTCGGCCGCCGAGGTCCAGCGGACTGGGCTGGGTGCCGTACCGGGGTCGTTTCTGGGTCGTCCGGCTGGGCTGGTGGAGGAGTCGTTTCGGGTCGGCAACCGCGCCCGGTCTGCCGGGCGCCTAGGCCCTGCGAACCGGGGCGGGTGCCGTACTGGGGTCGTGACTGGGCCGTCCGGCTGGGCCGGTGGAGGAGTCGTTTCGGGCTGGCAACCGCCCCTGGTCTGCCGGGGCCGAGGTCCCACGGACCGGGGCGGGTGCCGTACCGGGGCCGTGACCGGGCCGTCCGGCTGGGCCGCGCGTGCGGATCGCCCCGCAGGTGGGTACACCGGCCGCCCCGACCGCACCCGTCCGGCCGCCGACGTGGTGGCGCGGGCCGTCGGGCTTGCCGGTGCGTGCCGGGCCGCCGGCGTACGGGTCGTGCCGGTGCGGAGACCTCGCCCGACGGTGCCGACGAGGTTCCCGGCGGCACCGAGGCCGTGCGCCGCGCCACGGATCGGGATCGCCCGTACGACCCGGGGACCAATGCCGAGCGGCCGGACGGACGCGACGGCGTGATCCTGACCCTGGCCCCCCACGTTTGGCAGCCCGCCCACGCGGTATTCGCGCACCGCTCGAACCGACGTGAGGGGAGTACGTCGTGGCCGACCGCCGCCACCGCGGGGCCGTTCCGCGTGACATGCATACGGGGCGGCGGGGCGCACCGCGCTCGGGGGCGGTGCACCACGAGCACCCCGTACCGGACGAGCCCGCCGACTGAACTCCGCGTCGGGGCCCGCCCCTTGACCTCCGAGGTAATCGACGCCCGCCGCCCCTCCCGCAAGCATGGACGACGTACCCAGTCAGCCGCTCGACCAGCGGATTCCAGGAGGACGTCCCATGCCGTACTTCGACAGCCCCGCCGACGGCACGCGCCTGCACTACGTCGACTACGGACCGGCCGACGGCCCGGTCGCCGTCTTCGTCAACAGCGCCTACCTCGGGACCGAGATGTGGGAGCAGCAGATGCTGCCGCTGGCGCGCGAGGGCCACCGCTGCGTCGGTCTGGACCGGCGCGGGCACGGGCGGTCCGACGACGTGTGGGACGGCTACGACCTCGACACCCTCGCCGACGACCTGCACGCGCTCCTGGACCGGCTGGATCTGCGCGAGGTGACCCTGATCGGCCACTCGCTGGGTTCCGCGGAGATCGTGCGCTGTCTGACCCGGCACGGCGCCGGGCGGGTGGCCCGCGTCGCCCTCGTCTCCGGCATCGCGCCCGGCGTGGTGCGCTCGGCCGGCAACCCGGACGGCTGGGACCCGGAGGTCATGCGCGCCGGGACCGAGAGCTTCCTGCGGGACCGGGCGGCCTTCTTCAACGACCCCGACGCGGTACGGGACTTCTTCGCGCTCGGCCGGCCCGGCGTCGACCTGTCGCCCGCCCACGTCCGCCATCTCAAGGACCGCTGCATGGCCGCCACGGCCCGGGCGTCGAGCGCCGTCCAGGAGACGATCGCCACCGTGGACGTCGCCCCGGAACTGGCCGAGCTCGACCTGCCGGTGCTGGTCCTGCACGGTTCCCTCGACGTCTCCGCGCCCCTGGAGATGACCGGCCGTCGCAGCGCGGCGCTCGCGCCCGACGCCACGCTCAAGGTCTACGAGAACGCGGGCCACGGACTGTTCGCCACGCACGCCGGCCGACTCACCACGGATCTCCGGGAGTTCATGGCCGTGGCGGAGACGGCCCGACCGGTGAAGACGGCCTAACCGTGGCCTAACCTGGGAAGGCGTTGACCCCCGTCAGCTCCGCCGACAGTGCCCACAGGCGGGCCGCCTGCTCCGGATCCGTCGCCCAGTCCTTCACACCGGTCCGCTCCCCGTCCGCGGGGGCGGGCTCGGCGATGTCGCAGTCCTCCAGGTACACCCCGCCCATGCCGTCCAGCTGGGGCGAGGTGGCCGCCCACACCTGGGTGGCAGCACCCTGCTGCGGGGTCTTGAAGCCCTCGGGGTTCAGCGGGTTGCCCTGCTCGTCGATCCAGCCGCGCTCGACCATCTCCTCACGGGGCAGATGCCGCTGCAGCGGGGTGATGATCCCGCCCGGGTGCAACGAGAAGGCCCGCACGCCGAAGTCCCGGCCCAGCTTGTCGAGGTGCACGGCGAACAGGACGTTCGCGGTCTTCGCCTGCCCGTACGCCTCCCACTTGTCGTAGCCCCGGCGCCAGTGGACGTCGTCCCAGCGGATGCCGGAGAAGTGATGGCCGCGGGAGGAGACGGAGACGACCCGGGCGCCGCCGGGCGCGATCGCCGGCCACAGCCGGTTGACCAGGGCGAAGTGCCCGAGGTGGTTGGTCGCGAACTGCGCCTCCCAGCCGGGCCCGACCCGGGTCTCCGGACAGGCCATGATCCCGGCGTTGTCGATCATGAAGTCGACCCGGCGGCCGGAGGCCAGGAAGCGCTCGGCGAAGTCGCGCACGCTGTCCAGGTCACCGAGGTCGAGCTCGTCCAGCTCGACACCGTCGATCCCCGCGAGCGCCTCCCGCGCCGTGTCCGGGCGCCGCGCCGGTACGACGACGTGGGCGCCCGCACCGGTGAGCGCGCGGGTGGTCTCCAGACCGAGGCCCGAGTAGCCCCCGGTGACGATCGCGATGCGTCCGGACAGATCGATGCCCCGCAGGACGTCCTCGGCGGTGCTGTCGGCGCCGAAACCCGAACCGATCTTGTGCTGTGCAGTAGTGCTCATGTCCGGAACGCTACGAATTGGAGTGCGCTCCAAGTCAACTCGAAGTCAGGCGGAACGGGACCGGTGCGAGCCCGCGGGCCGCAGACAGCGGAAAGCCCCGACCGCGACGGGGGAATCACGGTCGGGGCGGCCAAACGGTGGGCACGGATGGCGGTCGCCTCTCGGCGAAGGCTCCACAGGGCTTCAGCCGAACGATCGTCCCTGTGGGCAAAAGGTGAGGCCCGGGGACACTGTCCCATCCGCACCCACGACTGGTTCAACGGGCAACCACCCTTGGGTGTTCCAGCGGGCCGGCCGGTCAGGCGGTGATCTGCGTCACCGGGTCACCGCACCCGTGCCGGCACCCGGCCCTCCCGGGTCCAGGCCAGCAGCTCCGGTGCGGACCACGTGGTCACCACCCGCTCGGCGGGCACCTCGCACTCCTCGGCCCGGGCACAGCCGTGGATCTGCCAGTCCAGCTGGCCCGGTGCGTGCGCGTCGGTGTCGATCGAGAACAGGACACCCGCGTCGACGGCCCGCCGCAGCAGCCGCAGCGGAGGGTCGAGCCGCTCCGGACGGCTGTTGATCTCCACGGCGGTGCCCGACTCGGCGCACGCGGCGAACACCGCGTCCGCGTCGAACTCCGACTCCGGCCGTCCCCGCCCCGTGAGCAGCCGCCCCGTGCAGTGCCCCAGGATGTCCGAGAGCGGGTTGCGCACGGCGGCCAGCATGCGGCGGGTCATCCAGCGGGCGTCCATCCGCAGCTTGGAGTGCACGGACACCACGACCACATCGAGCCGCCGCAGCAGGTCCGGCTCCTGGTCCAGCGAGCCGTCCTCCAGGATGTCGCACTCGATGCCGGTGAGCAGCCGGAACGGCGCCCAGCCGGCGTTCAGCCCCGCCACCACCTCCAGCTGCTCGCGCAGCCGCTCGGGCGACAGCCCCCGGGCGACGGTCAGCCGTGGGGAGTGGTCGGTCAGCGCCGCCCACTCGTGTCCCAGGCGTGCCGCGGTGCGCCCCATCTCCTCGATCGGGCTGCCCCCGTCCGACCAGTCGGAGTGCAGATGGCAGTCCCCGCGCAGCCGCTCCCGCAGCTGCTCCCCGCCCTGGACGAGCGGGCCCCCGGCCTCCTCCTCCAGCCCGCGCAGATACTCGGGCACCTGCCCGGCCAGGGCTTCGCGCACCACCTGCGCGGTCTTCGGGCCGACGCCCTTGAGCGACTCCAGCGTCCCGGCGGCCGCGCGCCCGGCCACCTCACCCTCGGGCAGCGCCGCGAGCACCCCGGCGGCGGTGCGGAAGGCGCGTACCCGGTACGTCGGTGCCAGGGACCGCTCCAGCAGGAAGGCGATCCGGTCCAGAGCCTCGACGGGATCCATCGCCACCTCCACCTCCAGGGTTCCCCAGCGCCGACGGGGCCGCACGACGGAGGGCCGGGGCCGGTCCGCCCCCGATGAGTGACGTGCGTCACTCGCTCTCGCCGGTTGCGTTCTACGCTCTATGCATGACCGAAATAGCAGCCCCGCACATCTCCTTCCCGCGCGTGCTGGTGCTCGGGGTGATGACCGGGAAACCGGGCACCCCGCCCTTCCGCATCGTGGAGATCGACGGTCAGGTCGTCGGTGAGGCGCACGCCATCACCGACGTCCTGGAAACCGCCGCGGCCTTCGGTATCACCGTCCACGACCTGGATGATCCGGAGGTGATCCGCTGGGTGGGCGGCGACAAGTTCACCTGGGCGCCGCGCCGCTAGGCGCCGTCCCGGCAGCCTCAGCCGATCGTCCACTTCTGGTTGGCGCCGCCCGTGCAGGTCCAGATCTGCAGCCGGGTGCCGTTGGCCGGATTGTTGCCGGTGACGTCCAGGCACTTGTTCGCCTGGGGGTTCACGATGTCGTGCGCCGCGGAGACGGCCCACTTCTGGTTCGGTCCACCGGTGCAGTCCCACAGCTGGACGGTCGAGCCGTCCGCGGTCCCGTTGCCGGTGACGTCCAGACACTTGCCGAGCGCCCGAATGGTGCCGTCCGAGCCGACCGTCCACTTCTGCGCGCCGGTTCCGTTGCAGTCGTAGAGCTGTACGGGGGTGCCGTTGGCGGAGTTCGCCCCGGCCACGTCCACGCACTTGCCGGCCAGCCCCTTGATCGCGACCGCGGCCGCGGAGTCGCCGGTCGTCACCGAGACCGAGTCCACCACCAGCTGCTGCGGGAAGACGGTGGAGCCGTCCGGGTCGCCGGGCCAGTAGCCGCCCACGGCCAGGTTCAGGATCAGGAAGAACGGCTTGTTGAACACCCAGGTCCGGCCGCCCAGGTCGGCCGGTGTGCGCCGCTGGTAGACGGTCCCGTCCACCGACCAGGTGATCGAGTCGGGCGCCCAGTCGACGGCGAAGGTGTGGAAGGCGTCCGCGAAGGCCTGGCCGCCGGGCAGTGAGTAGCCGGCACCGATGCCGCCCGAGCCGGAGTAGCCGGGGCCGTGGATGGTGCCGTGGACGGTCGAGGGCTCGTAACCGACGTTCTCCATGACGTCGATCTCGCCCGAGTCGGGCCAGTTGACCGGTGTGCCGAGCATCCAGAACGCGGGCCACATGCCCTGTCCGCGCGGGATCTTCATCCGGGCCTCGACATGCCCGTACTGGGCGGTGAACTTCCCGGCGGTGTTCAGCCGGGCCGAGGTGTACTGGCAGGTGCCGTACCAGCACTGGTAGCCGGCCGGGTTCTCGCGCCGGGCGGTGATCACCAGATGGCCCTGGCCGTCCAGGGCCGCGTTCCTGCTGCCCGCCGTGTAGTACTGCCGCTCGTGGTTGTTGACGTTGTCGCCGGTCTCGGTCTGCCACTTCGAGGAGTCGGGCGCCGCGCCGGCCGGCCCGTCGAAGCTGTCCGAGAAGGTCACGGCGGCGGCGGAGGAGGCGCTGGAGGCGTCCGCCCGCGCGGGGCCGATCGCGGCGGACGCGACCAGGGCGGCGGACAGGGCGGCGAACAGACATCTGCGGAGCAGGCGTGGGGAGGCCATGGCACTCCATTCCGGTGGGGGACGGATGGGTCGCCACTTGATTTAAGAAGTGAGATAAGAGGCCGTCAAGAGTCTGGTCCGGACCAATTTCCGTGATCACTGTTTCCGCATTGCGTGATCACTGCTTCCGTGACCGCGCATGCACCGACCGCCCCAGTCGCCGTCCCAGAAGCAGGTAACCCCCCAGTGCGCCCACGGTGTTGAGGATGACGTCGTCGATGTCGAAGGCGCGACCGGTGACGAGCGCCCCCTGTGCCAGCTCCACCAGCAGCATCACGATCGCGGTGAGCAGCAGGATCTGCAGGATGCCGCGCGCCCGCGGCGCCAGCACCGGCACCAGCACCCCGAACGGGACGCCCAGCAGCAGATTCCCGCCGATCTGCTTGACGGCGTCGCGCAGTTCCGGCTGATCCAGATACGCCTTCAGCGAGCGGCCCGGATGCAGATTGCTGTGCGTGAGCGGGACCGATGCCGGGGACGGCTGCAGGGTGAGCCGGGCCAGAACGACGGCGAACACCACCATGAAGGCGAAGGCGCACACCATCGTGAGCACCCGTAACGGGGTGGGCAGCGCGTCGCGAGCGCCTTTGGTCGTCCGCTTCGCCTTGCGCGGGCTCGGGGCGGTGCGGGCCATTCGATCCTCCAGTCCTCAACTTCCCAGTGTGGTAGGGCGTGCCCTGTTCGCCGTGCCGGGCGCCCGATCAGGATCCGTACGACACATGCACCTCCTTGAAGCCCAGGGAACCCAGCAGGCCCTGGAGCATGCCGGTGGTGTTCGTCTCGGCTCGTGTGGTCAGCCCGCTGCCCGTGGCCGCCTCGCCGATGTGGCGTACGGCGAGGCGCTGCACGGCGTGCTCGCTGTTGGGATTGTCCGAGAAGAGGTCGCCGAGCCGGTCGATCAGGCCGCGCTGCTTGGACACGGTGTAGGAGTGGTCGGCGTCGAGAGCCGGCTTGCCGAGCCGTGCGTGCGGCAGCCGGAGCGTGGCGGAGGTGCGGTCTCCATTGACCGTCACGTCCTTCTCGCCGACCTTTCCGAGGTCGACGTACGCGTCCACGGTGCCGGCCCCGACGTACAGGGTCCGGGTGCCGCGGATCGCGGACGGCAGATACCTGGCGTTCTTCTCCAGGTCCACGACGACCTGGAAGTTGCCGGAGGCGGCGTCGTAACGGCTCATGTCCTGGATGGACTTGAGGAGCGCGGGGCCGGACCGGTCGTGCGTCTCGGTGCCGAAGAGGTCCTTGAGGCCGGGGAGCACGGCCAGCCTGATCCCCGCGAACAGCACCGCGAGCACCACGACGAGCGCGGTCACCAGCTTCGCCCACAGGGGCATGCGTGCCGGCAGGGCCTTGATGGACGTCGTCATGTCGACGGCCCTCCTTCCTACCGTCCACATGCCCGCCAAAAACGTTGCCAGGCCGGTGCGTTGGCCTATTGGGCCGCCTGACGTAGGCGCATCGGTCGTAGGTGCGGCGTCAGTAGCATGAGCCCGCAGCCCGTAATGATCATGCGAGGAGCGGATCGTGCGTGACATCGCCGTCTTCAGTGGCAGTGCCCATCCCGAGCTGGCACAGGAGGTCTGTGCGCACCTCGGGGTGCCGCTCAGCCCCACCCGGGTCAGCCGGTTCGCCAACGACTGTCTGGAGGTGCAGCTTCGGGCCAACTGCCGCGAGCGGGACGTCTTCCTCGTCCAGCCGCTGGTCAAGCCGGTGCAGGAGCACCTGGTCGAGCTGCTGATGATGTGCGACGCGGCCCGGGGCGCCTCCGCGGGCCGCATCACCATCGTCATGCCGCACTACTCCTACGCCCGCTCCGACAAGAAGGAGGAGCCCCGCATCTCCCTCGGCGGCCGTCTGGTCGCCGACCTCATGGTGGCGGCGGGCGCGAGCCGCGTCCTGGCCATGACGCTGCACTCGCCGCAGGTGCACGGTTTCTTCTCGGTGCCCGTGGACCATCTGCACGCGCTGCGTGAACTCGCCGCGCACTTCAGGCAGTACGACCTCTCGCGCACCACCGTGGTCTCGCCGGACCTGGGCAACGCCAAGGAGGCCGCCGCGTTCGCCCGGCTGATCGGCGCCCAGGTCGCGGCCGGTGCCAAACAGCGGTTCGCGGACGACCGGGTGAGCATCAGCTCCGTGATCGGCGAGGTGACCGGGCGGGATGTCATCGTGCTGGACGACGAGATCGCCAAGGGCAGCACGGTGATCGAACTCCTGGGACGGCTGCGGGAGTCGGGGCCGCGCTCGATCCGGGTGGCCTGCACCCACGGGCTGTTCGCGGCGGGCGCCCTGAAGCGGCTGACCGAGCAGCCGGACGTACTGGAGATCGTGTGCACCAACACCGTGCCGGTGCCGGTGGAGGACATCGAGGAGCACAAGGCCAAACTGCGCGTCCTGTCCATCGCCCCGGCGCTCGCCGAGGCCGTGCGCCGGATTCACAACGGTGAGTCCGTCAGCGCCCTGTTCGACGCGCCCCGGAACGAATAGACATGAAGGACGGGAGGCAGCGGAGCCGCACTTGACATCACCCACGTGACCAGGAGGGTCGGCAGTGGCGAAGGCGAAGTTCGAGCGGACCAAACCGCACGTCAACATCGGCACCATCGGTCATATCGACCATGGCAAGACGACCCTCACGGCAGCCATCACGAAGGTGCTGCACGACAGGTTCCCCGACCTCAACCCCTTCACGCCGTTCGACCAGATCGACAAGGCGCCCGAGGAGCGCCAGCGCGGCATCACCATCTCGATCGCGCACGTCGAGTACCAGACGGAGCGCCGGCACTACGCACACGTCGACTGCCCGGGACACGCGGACTACATCAAGAACATGATCACCGGTGCCGCCCAGATGGACGGTGCGATCCTCGTCGTCGCGGCCACCGACGGGCCGATGCCGCAGACCAAGGAGCATGTGCTGCTGGCCCGGCAGGTGGGCGTGCCCTCCATCGTGGTCGCGCTCAACAAGACGGACATGGTGGACGACGAGGAGATCCTGGAGCTCGTCGAGCTGGAGGTGCGCGAGCTGCTGACCGAGTACGAGTTCCCCGGCGACGACGTGCCGGTGGTGAAGGTCTCCGCGCTCAGGGCGCTGGAGGGCGACCCGCAGTGGACCGCCTCGGTGCTCGAACTCCTGGACGCCGTCGACGAGTTCGTGCCGGAGCCGGAGCGCGACGTGGAGAGGCCGTTCCTGATGCCGGTCGAGGACGTCTTCACCATCACCGGGCGCGGCACGGTCGTCACGGGCCGGATCGAGCGCGGCACGCTGAGGGTCAACAGCGAGGTGGAGATCATCGGCATTCATCCGCAGAAGACGAAGACGACGGTCACCGGCGTCGAGATGTTCCGCAAACTGCTCGACGAGGGCCGGGCCGGGGAGAACGTCGGTCTGCTGCTGCGGGGCGTCAAGCGGGAGGAGGTCGAGCGCGGCCAGGTCGTCATCAAGCCGGGGTCGGTCGCGCCGCACACGGTGTTCGAGGCGCGGGCGTACATCCTGTCCAAGGACGAGGGAGGCCGGCACACGCCCTTCTTCGAGAACTACCGGCCCCAGTTCTACTTCCGCACCACCGACGTGACCGGTGTGGTGACCCTGCCCAAGGGCACCGACATGGTCATGCCGGGCGACAACACGACCATGCACGTAGAGCTGATCCAGCCGATCGCCATGGAGGAGGGCCTGAAGTTCGCCATCCGGGAGGGCGGGCGGACGGTGGGCGCCGGTCAGGTCACCAGGATCATCACGTAGTCGGGCGGGGTCACAACGAGCCGGACGTGGCCTCGGGCTGGCCCAGGGCCGCGTCCAGGGTCGGCCGCGGGGGCAGCAGCCGCGACAGTCCGGTGACCCGCAAGACGCGCAGGGTCAGCGGATGGGTGCAGACCAGCTGCAACTGCCCGTCGCGGTCGAGCACCCGGCGCCGGGCCCGGTACAGCAGGCGCAGTCCCGAGCAGTCGAAGAACTCGATGTGCCGCAGGTCGAGCACGATCCGGGCACCGGTCCGGTCCGTCACCCGGTCCAGATACGGAGCGATCTCCGTGGCCGCCGCGATGTCGATCTCGCCGCGGAACTCCAGCACCGTGTGACCGCGGTCCTGGTGGACGCGCAGATACCGGGACAGCGGTGCCGGGTCCTGTCGCACGGCCGAACCACCTCCCACCCGCGCCCGGAAAACTGTTCCCCGCCCAGCAAGTTACCCTCGATAGAGGGAATTTGAGCATGTTCGATTGACATATGTCTTCGAGTTTGGCGCATGACTTCCCGTGTCGCGGGGTGGCAGGGCTACGACCACACGTACCGGACGTGGCTCCGGCGACCGGCCGTACCGCTGGAGTCGATCGCCCCGCTCGGCTGCGGCGTGCGGCCCGGAGCCGGCGCCATCCGGAGCGTGCCGCGGCCGGCCGCCGGCAGCATGCTCGGCGTCGTCGCTGCCGGGGCGGTCGGCCTCCCGGCCGTGATGGTGGCCGAGTTTTCCCCGGCCGCCACTGCTGCCGTCGCCCTCGACCGGCTCGCCGAACGCCTGGGAGTGGCCCGTGAGTTGGGGCGATCCACACCGTCGACGCGAGCGAGACCGACCCGGCCCGGGTGCCGGGCGGCCTCGCCGGCAGTCAGGGCGCCGACGGCCTCGCCGAGACGAGCGGCGGCGTCGACGCGCTCGCCGCCCGCGGCCCCTTGGTCGACGTCGGCGCCCCGCCGTACGGCAGCAAGGTCTCCCCCGGAGGCCGGCGGAGTGCTCGCGGGCAAGCGGATCGTGGGCCCCGACCCTCGGCCACAGTGAGCCGCGGGCCTTCGTCCCGGCCCCGGTCGAGCCGGTCGCCGAAGGGCCGCTCCCGCCGCGGCGATCAACGCCGTCCGCCCCGCCATATGGCCGCGAGGTCTCCTTGGAGGTCGGCGGAGTGCTCGCGGGCAAGCGGATCGTGGGCCCCGACCCTCGGCTGCAGCGAGCCGCGGGCCTTCGTTCCGGCCCTGGTCGAGCCGGTCGCCGAAGGGCCGCTCCGCCGTGGCGATCAACGCCGTCGGCCCCGCCGTGCGGCAGCGAGGTCTCCTTGGAGGTCGGCGGAGTGCTCGCGGGCAAGCGGATCGTGGGCCCCGACCCTCGGCTGCAGCGAGCCGCGGGCCTTCGTCGCAGCCCTGGTCGAGCCGGTCGCCGAAGGGCCGCTCTTGCCGCGGCGATCAACGCCGTACTCACCTACCGATACCGCCCCCGGCTCACTCCGCCAGCAGCACCAGCTTCCCCGTCGTCCGGCCCGTGTCGCCCAGTTCGTGTGCCTTCGCGGCGTCGGTCAGTGGGAACGTCCCGGCGATCGTGGCGCGCAGCTTGCCCGCCTCGGCCAGTTCCGCGATCGCCCGCATCCCGGCCCGGTCGGCGTCGACGAGCATGCGCACCGCCCGTACGCCGCGCCGCTCGGCCTCCTCGTAGAAGTCCGCCGACCCGACCGGCAGGATCGAGACCACGATCCCGCCCGGACGCAGAACGCGCAGCGACCGCACCGAGGTGTCGCCGCCCAGCGTGTCCAGGACCACGTCGACGTCCCGCACGGCCTCCGTGAAGTCCGTGGCCCGGTAGTCGATCGCCTCGTCCACGCCGATCCCGCGCAGGAACTCGTGCTTGCCCGCGCTCGCCGTGCCGATCACATACGCGCCGCGCGCCTTGGCGATCTGCACGGCCACATGGCCGACCCCGCCGGCCGCCGCATGGATCAGGACCCGCTGGCCCCGCCGCAGCTCCGCGGTCTCCACCAGGGCCTGCCACGCGGTCAGGGACACCAGCGGCAGCGCGCCCGCCTGCGTGTGGTCGATCGCGTCGGGCTTGTGCACGAGGGCGCGGACCGGGGCGATCACATACTCGGCGTGGGAGCCGTGGCCGAACGGGTAGGGCAGCATGCCGAAGACCTCGTCCCCGGGGACGAACGTGGCGACGCCGATCCCGGTCGCCTCGACCACTCCGGAGACGTCCCAGCCCAGCACGAAGGGCGGCTGGCCGAGGAAGCCGCCCGTGGCGCGGTGCTTCCAGTCGGTGGGGTTGACCCCGGCGGCGCGCACCCGGACCAGCACCTCGTTCGGTCGCGGGACCGGCCGCTCCAGCCGCACTTCCTTGAGGACCTCGGGACCGCCGAGGACGTCCTGACTGATGGCACGCATCGTGTTCACATCGCTCATGGTCGACCAGCCTGCCGGGTCGCGCCCACACGGAAAATGGCACGATTGCCAAGCTTCGATAGGATCGTGCCATGCGTGGTGAGCGGAGTGCGGAACGGGTCGTCGTCCTGGCGCTGGACGGCGTCTACCCCTTCGAGTTGGGCATCCCCAGCCGGATCCTGGGCGCGGCGGACGGCCGGTACGAGGTCCTGACCTGCACCGTCGACGGCAGGCCGGTGCGCACCAGTGCCGACTTCCGCGTCGCCGTCGAGCACGGCCCCGAGATCCTGGCCACGGCCGACACCGTGGTGGTCGTCTCCATGGCGCCCCCGTACATCCCCACCGAGCTGACCCCCGAGATCGCCGCCGCGCTCGCGAGGATCCGGCCCGACGCGCGGATCGTGTCCATATGCACCGCGGCCTTCGTTCTCGCCGCCGCCGGACTCCTCGACGGCCGCAGGGCCACCACGCACTGGCAGGTGGCCGACCGGTTCCGGGCGATGTACCCGTACGTCGACCTCGACCCGGACGTCCTGTTCGTCGACGACGGCCGGATCCTCACCTCGGCCGGCGCGGCCTCCGGCGTCGACATCTGTCTGCACATCGTCCGCTCCGACCACGGCAGCGAACTGGCCAACAAGGTGGCCCGCCGCTGTGTCGTGCCCCCGTTCCGCGACGGCGGCCAGGCCCAGTACATCGAGCAGCCGGTCCCCCAGAGCGGCGCCGCGAGCACCGCCGGGACCCGCGCCTGGGCCCTGGAGCGCCTCGGCGAGCCGCTGACCCTGACCGAGCTGGCCGCTCACGCCCGGATGAGCCTGCGCACCTTCGCCCGCCGCTTCAACGAGGAGGTGGGCGTCAGCCCCGGCCGCTGGCTGATCCAGCAGCGCGTCGCCCGCGCCCGGCATCTGCTGGAGTCCAGTGACCTGTCCGTGGACCGCATCGCCGGCGAGGTCGGCTTCGCGACGGGCGCCTCCCTGCGCCAGCATCTGCACGCGGCGATCGGGGTGTCGCCGCAGACGTACCGGCGTACGTTCCAGACGACCCGCTGATGTTCGAACGTTCCGGCCCGGTGCCGCGTCGAAGGACCGGAACCGGAGCCGAGGAACAGGGGGCGGGCATGCGCGGAGGCCTTGCGGCAGCGGCCGTACTCGTGGCCGTGACGGTGGTGGCCTGCGACGACGGCGGCGGGCCGGACCCGGTGGTCGAGGGCACACCGCCGGCGACGCCGTACAGCGGTCCGTTGTACCTCCCGACGAAGGCCGTGGACGAGAGCACGCCCGAGGCGATGCGCACCGCCTCCGGCGCGGCGGGCCGGGCACTGGAGTGCGACGGGGAGATCTACCACGGCGAGGGGCCCGACGGCTGGGGCGAGGGTGACGGCGCGGACACCCCGAAGGACGGCCTGAAGCTCTTCTTCCGGATGTTCGAGCCGAGGGTGCCCCGATCCGGCTACCGGGTGGAGCGCAGGGACGACGACCGCGTGCTGTACTCCTACGACGTCGGCGGGCGGACCAAGGTGGCCGTCGTGGTCGCCGAGGACCAGAAGGACCGGCCCGGTTGGGGCCCGGAGACCGACGCCTCCTGCGACCCGGCCGAACTCCCGGCGAGCTTCACGGACACACAGGAGTACGAGGTCTGGACCGACCGGAAGGGCGAGCGGGCACCCGTCGCGGAGATCAGCGGCTATGCCGGCCCCGAGCACTGCGACTGGCAGAGCGCGCACTTCCTGGACCTGGGCAGGGGCGAGGACCGCAGGAGCTACGCCCGCGACCCCGAGGGCGTGCTCGACACCGAGACGATGCTGACGGCGCCGTACGACGGCGACGTCCGGATGCCCGCCGATGCGCACGACACCGGATACCGCTACCACGACCGGCAGTTGTGGCTGACCGACGACCGCGCCACGGCGTACGTCCGCACCCCCGACGGGGTGGAGGCCTGGCCGCTGACGAAGCACGGCGGCCCGGCCTGCCGATGACCCGTCACCGGCTCATGTGCAGCGCCACCAGCAACTGCCAGACCTGGTCGGCGACTTCGTCCGAGGAGGCCGCCAGGAGCCCGTGCAGCCAGTCGGCGAGCACACCGGCGAAGGTGGCGGCCACGGCCGAGGCGACCAGCGGGGCGTCCGCGGCACCCGCCAGTTCCCGCTCGGCCAGGCTGCGGGCCCGCAGGTCCCGGTGCAGGACCCGGCCGAGCGGCCCGCCGCCGCCCGGCGCGAGCAGGGTCCGGTACAGTGCCGCATGCGGGGCGAGGCCCGCGAAGAACTCCCGCAGCGCGGGCGGGGCGTGCACCGGATCGGGGCGGCCGCGCCAGGCGTGCAGCGCGTCGACCGCGTCCCGCACGACATCCGCGCAGGCGTCGACCGCCAACGCCTCCAGCCCGTCGTAGTGCACATAGAAGGTGGCCCGGCCGACCCCGGCCCGGCGTGCCAGCGCGGCCACGCCCACCTCCGCCAGGGGCCGCTCGGCGCACTCCTCCAGCAGGGCCGCGCGCAGCCGCGCCCGGGTGCGCGCGGCCCGTGGGTCCTCGGGGGCGGGCCTGGTCACCGGGCGAGGAGCACGGCGGTCAGGGCGAGCGCGCCGGGCAGCGCCTGGACGAACAGGATGCGGCGGTTGGCCGTGAGCGCGCCGAACACGCCCGCGACGACCACGCACGACAGGAAGAACACCCGCACCCGGAAGCCGGTCGGATCGGCGGCGATCAGTCCCCACACCAGGCCGGCCGCCAGGAAGCCGTTGTAGAGCCCCTGGTTGGCGGCCAGTGGCGCCGTGGTCCGCGCCAGCTCGGGGTCGAAGCCGTGCAGCGCCCGGCCCGGCTTCTTCTGCCACAGGAACATCTCCAGCACCAGGATGTACGCGTGCAGCGCGGCCACCAGGCCGACCAGCACGTTCGCCACGATTTCCATGATCGGCGGACTCCTCACACCACTCGCTACTTGGACAGGTGCCCAATATAGCTGGACAGGTGTCCAGGAAATCACCACGGGTCGCCCGCCGCGCTTCCGCCGCCCCTGCGGAGCTCGCGGGCGCGCAGGGCCAGTTGCATCTCGAAGCGGGCCTCCGGGTCGTGCAGCAGACCGCCGAACAGCTCGTCCAGCTGCCGCATCCGGTAGCGCACCGTCTGTGGATGCACGGCCAGTCGCGCGGCGACCTCGGGGACACCCCGGCCGGACTGGAGCCAGCTCAGCAGGGTCTCCGCCAGCCGCTCGCGCTGCGGCGGGCGCACCTGGGCCAGCGGGCGCAGCCGGCGCTCGGCCATGGCGTCCAGCAACGCGTCGTCGCGCAGCAGCAGAAGCGTGGACAGATGGTCCTGGCAGCGCACGATCCCGGAGTCCGCATCGGTGCCCGCGAGCACACCCCGGCGCACCAGATCCAGCGCCTCGGCCGCCCAGCGCAGCGATCGCGCCCCCTGCTGGAGCGCGACCGTCGGCCCCATCGCCGCCCGCAGTCCGTTCAGCGCCCCGGCCACCGCCCGCCCCCGGCCCGGCCCCTCCGGGTCGGGTACGACCAGCACCGCGGGCTGCACATCGAACCGGGCCAGGAACTCCGGCGGCACGATGGGCTCCACCCCCGACCACTGCCCGTGGTCCACCGCCACCATCGCCACCGCTCGCGGCACCGGCCAGCGCGCGGCGTGCGCGAGATCGGCGATCGCCTCGGCCGCGGCCGGGGGATCGGCGGTGAGCAGATCGACCAGGCGTGCCCGCCGCTGCTGGAGCTCACCGGCCGCGTGCAGACGCGCCTCGGTGTAGCCCGCCGTCGTCGCGGCCGCCATCTCGTCCAGATGCAGAAACAGCGCCTCGCCGAAGGCCCCCAGCACATGGCGGGGCAGCAGGCCCTTGTCGACCAGTGCGTTCACCCGGCGCCAGGTCACCCGTGCGCCCAGGCGCAGCGCCGACTGGAACGAGTCGAGGCTGCGTCCCTCCTCGGCCTCACCGCGGCCGATGCGCTGGTACGTCGCCTTCACCGGCTCCCAGTCGGTGTCCGGTTTGGCCATCCGCTCCAGGAATCCCCGCAGCGCGTGGTCCACGCCTAGGTGCACACCCTGCATGTATGTGTCGTCCATCGGACGCGCGTACTCCGGAATCTCCGTTCTGATCGCCCGGACGACCTCCTCGGTGATATCGGCGAAAAACGGTCTCAGTCGGTCGGGCAGACCTGGCGGCAACGCCTTGAACGGGCCGCGAGTGTCGACTGTCCCCGCTGCGGCTCTCTTCGGCACGACGGTGACGATACCGGCGAGTAACCCGCGGGGGCTCATCAATGGAGGACAGTTGTCCGGGCAGGTGTTGTCCCTTGGTGACAAGCGGAGTGTCAGTAAGTTCCCTGGTCTGTAAGAGTGTTTGTCGATTTGTGGCTCATGCCGGAGAGTGACGGAACCCTCACGTCCGCGACTGCCCGAGGTTGATCCTTTGGGGTTCAAACCCGATAAGCTCCAGACCGGCACTGCGAGTTGACGCCACCCTTGATGGGTCGGCCCGTAGTGCGTACTCATGAGTGCGGCCCTTGCACACCCCCCGTTTCGATCGTGTTGCTTTCGAAGGATGCAGATGGAACTCGCCACTCCGCCACCGGCGGCGCGGGCCCCTGTTGCCTGGTACAGCTGGTGGTTGATGCCACTGGCCTTAGGAGGCGGGACGGTTGCCGCCACGTTCATGAGCTCCGAGCGAATAACCGCCGCGGTGGCCGGTGCCGCCGCGACCGCGGCGAGCTCGGTCTGCGTGCGGCTCCTGCTCCGCTCGCAGAAACAGCTGCGCCGAGCCGAGGGCAGCTTCCGGTCCTCGCAGGCCGAGCACTCCCAGCAGTGGCAGCAGCATGTCGCCACCCTGGAACGGAAGTTCAGCTCCGAGCGCGCCACCCTTGAGGCCCAGCTGACCGAGCAGGCGGCCGCCTACGAGGCCCAGCTCAGTGAGCACACCGCGGTCTACGAGGCCCAACTCGGCGACAGCGCGAGGGCGTACGAGGAGCGACTGGCCGAACAGGCCAAGTCCTACGAGGCGCAGCTCACCGAGCGGGCCGAGGCCTGGCAGGAACAGGCCGCGCACCAGCGGACCGCCGTCGCCCGGCTCGCCGAGGAGCAGCTGCCCGCCGCCCTGGAGCGACTGCGCGCCGGTGACGCCATCGACGACCTGCTGCCCGCGACGGACCGGTCGGCGAAGCTCGACGTGGAGCTCCAGGCCGACCTGCGCAGGATTCTGCGGACCTCCCTGATCGGCGTCGAGGAGGAGTTCAACCGCTCGACCTCGGCCGAACAGGCCGTGATCAGCATCGGCAACCGCATCCACGTCCTGACCAGCAAGCTCCGTGGCCGGCTGCACGAGATGCAGGGTGAGCACGGCCGGCTGCCCGCGGTGGCCAGGGGCCTGATGGAACTCGACCAGGAGCTCGGCCCCGCCGACTCGCTGGCCGCGAGCATCGGTGTGCTGGGCGGCTCGGACCGGCCGGGGCGGCAGTGGCAGGAGCCGCAGCGACTGCTCAGCGTGGTCCGCGGCGGCATCGGCCGCATCAAGGACTTCCAACGTGTCGAGGTACGGCATCTGCCCGAACTCGGCGTCGACGGCGGCCTGGTGGACCACCTCACGCTGATCTTCTCCCACCTTCTGGACAACGCGGCCCGCTACTCGCCGCCCACCGAGCCGGTGCTCGTCTCCGGCAAGGAGGTGCCCAACGGTGTCGGCATCGAGATCCAGGACTCCGGCAAGGGCCTGAGCGAGGAGAAGAAGCGCGAGGCCGAGCACTCCCTCACGGGCACCGCGGCCGGTCCCGGACTCGGCGGGATCTCGGAGGACGCCAACATCGGCCTGCGGGTCGTCGGCACCCTCGCCCGCCGCTACGGCATCCGTGTCACCTTCGCGGACTCGCCCTGGCTCGGCACGTCGGTGGTCGTCGTGGTCCCGCACAAGTACTTCAGCCCCCTTTCGGCGGCCGCTCCGGCGACCGCGCCCGCCGCCCCGACGGCTTCGGTCGCCACGGCACCGGCGACGCCCGCACCGCAGAGCCCGGAGCCCGCCGAATCCATGGAGGCCGACGGCACGGGTCTGGTGGACACCACACCGGGTGGACTGCCCCGGCGCAGGAGCAGGCGCCGCGAGGCGGAGGCGGAGGAGGTGCAGTCACCCCAGCCGGCCGGCCGGGCGGACGGCACCAAGGTCGCCGCGGTGCCCCCGGACGAGTCGTTCGCCGGCCTGGCCGCTTTCGCCACGGCGGGACGCGAGTCGGCGGGGCCGGAGACGGCGACCGGGCCGGAGACGCCGACCGTGGACCGGTCCTCCGCGGAGTTCGGGATTCCGGTCACTACGGGGGACGAGTCCGCCGAGGAGGACACTCTCGGCCTGCGCCGGGAGTCCGCCGCACCCGGAACGGACGACGGCAGCGCGCACGGCCGGGGAGCCGAGCCGGTGGAGGCAGCCGCGGCCGATGACCGTGCGTCGGGCCCCGGACCCGAATCCGCCGTGGCACCCGCGCCGTTCGACGGCCGCGAGTCCACCGAGCACCGAATTGAAGAGAGCGACTAGTCCACATGACGCAACAGGGAACCGACGTGAGCTGGGCGCTCCGCGATCTGGTGGAGAGCATCCCGGAGATCCGCTTCGCCCTCGTGGCCTCCAGCGACGGCAAGGCCATCACCTCCTTTGGCGCCGAAGACCCCGACGACGTGGACCGCTTCGCGGCCGTGGTGGCCGGCCTGCAGGCCCTGGCCCAGCCGGTCGCCGAGCAGTTCCCCAAGTACGCGGGCCAGTTGCGGCTCGCGATGATCGAGGTCGACGGAGGGCATCTGTTCGTCGTGCGGGCGGGCGTCGAGACGTATCTCGGCGTCCTGGCCCGGGAAGGACTCGACCAGGGCCTGCTGGGTCACCAGATGAGGGACCTGGCCCGGCGGATGGGTGAGCTTCTCGGCACCACTCCGCGCCTGGAGGAGCACTCTGGATGAGTGCTCCCCGCCCGCCCACGGACCCGTCCGGACTCGAGCGCTACTACGTCCTCACCCGAGGGCGCAGCAAGCCGGGCGGGTCGGCGTCGAGCCTCGACGTGGCGACCCTCATCGTCTCCCGCACCGCGCCCTTACCGGGGATGCAGCACGAGCACGAGGAGATAGTCCGGCGCTGCCGCGATCCGCTGTCGGTGGCCGAACTCGGCGCCCATCTCGGATTGCCCTTCAACATTCTCGCGGTGCTGTTGGCGGATCTGCTGGACGCAGGCCGTATTGAAGCCCGTGATCCCATCCCGGCGCACCACGCCGGACGCGGGCCCGACCTCGCGCTCCTCCAGGAGGTACTCAGTGGACTGGAAAGGCTTTGACCATCCCGGCGAACCCGCCGCCGGAGGCACGCGCTCGGTCAAGGTGATGATCGCCGGCGGGTTCGGCACCGGAAAGACCACGATGGTCCGCTCCGTCAGCGACATCAAGCCGCTCACCACCGAGGAGACCCTCACCCAGGCCAGCGTCGAGGACGACCATCTGATCGGTGTCGCCGACAAGGCGGAGACCACCGTCAGCCTGGACTTCGGCAAGATCAGCCTCAACGAGAGCCTGATGCTGTACCTGTTCGGGACACCGGGCCAGGAGCGCTTCTGGTTCCTGTGGAACGGGCTGTTCAAGGGCGCGCTCGGTGCGGTGGTCCTGGTGGACACCCGCCGGCTGGCCTCCAGTTTCCGGGCGATCGAGGAGATGGAGCGGCAGGACGTGCCCTTCGTCATCGCGCTGAACATCTTCCCGGACTCCAAGCAGCACCCGATCGAGGAGATCCGGGACGCCCTGGACATCTCCCCGGACATCCCGGTCGTGGCGTGCGACGCCCGCGACCGGTCCTCCAGCCGTGATGTGCTCGTCGCGCTGATACGCCATCTGCAGGAACGCTCCGCCGTCGCACTGGAGCCCCGATGAACGACCAGAACATCGACGGTCCCGACGCCCCCCGCGGCTGCCCGGTCGCGCACGGTTCGGCCGAATTGGCCCGGCTCTACGGGCCCGAGGCGGCGACCGACCCGCTCGGCATCTACGAGCGGCTGCGCAAGGAGCACGGCTCCGTCGCGCCGGTGCTGCTGGAGGGGGACGTCCGCGCCTGGCTGGTGCTGGGCTACCGGGACAGCCGGCGGGTGCTCGACAATCCCCGCCAGTTCGCCCGGGACGCGCGGATCTGGCGGGACTGGCGGGAGGGCCGGGTCGCGGAGAACCATCCGCTGGTTCCGATGGTCGCCTGGCGCCCCGACTGTGTGTCCCAGGACGGCGAGGCGCACCGCCGACTGCGCGGCGCCGTCAACGACGGGCTCCAGGCCGCCACGAGCCGCGGCATCCGGCGCCACGCCACGCACTTCGCCAACAAGCAGATCGACGCGTTCGCGGACAACGGCCGCGCCGATCTGGTGGCGGACTACGCCGCCTACCTGCCGATGCTGGTCCTCACCCGCATCCTCGGGCTCACCGAGGCGGAAGGTCGCCGGCTGGTCGAGTCCTGCGCCAGGGTGTTCCAGGGCGGCGAGGACGCGATACGGCACGACGGCATCATCAGGGAGATCCTCGGCGAACTCGCCGACCGCAAGCGGGCCGAGCCCGGCTCCGACTTCGCCACCGGCCTGCTGGAGCATCACGCGGCCCTCGACCACGACGAGGTCGTGAGCCATCTGCGCCTGGTGATGATGGCCGCGCACACCACGACCAGCAATCTGCTCGGCCGGGTGCTGCAGCTGATCCTCACGGACGCCTCGCGGCTCTCCGACCTGATCAGCGGTCAGCTGACCATCTCCGCGGTGGTGGAGGAGGTCATGTGGAACTCTCCGCCGCTGGCCGTCCTGCCGGGGCGCTTCGCCGCCAGCGACGTCGAACTGGGCGGGCACCGCATCGAGGAGGGCGACCTGCTCGTCCTCGGCCTCGCCCCGGGCAACCTCGACCCCGAGGTCCGGCCCGACCCGGGCGTCTCGGTGCACGGCAACGAGTCGCACCTGGCGTTCAGCGCCGGCCCGCACGAATGCCCCGGGCAGAGCATCGGGCTGTCCATCATCGAGATCGCGGTGGACGTCCTGCTGCACCGGCTGCCGGGCCTGCGCCTGGCCGTGCCGCCGGAGGAGCTCACCTCGACCGCGTCCACATGGATGTCCCTGCTGGACAGCCTGCCGGTCGAGTTCACGGTATAGGCCCCGGACACGCCGCTGCCCGGTCGGGTGACCCGACCGGGCAGCGGCGTTGTGGGGTGGAGTCCACCACCCCACAGGTACGACGTCGGGACGACGAAGCAGGGATTGAGGCGTCAGCCGTCGAGCCAGTCGCCCGCGACGCCCGTGGGACGGTGTCCCGTGGCGTTCCAGAGGAAATGCGGGTGGGCGCAGCCGAACATGTAGGCGAGCAGTGTGGTGTCCTCCCGCCCGGTCCCAGGGTCGTGCAGGTCGTGAAATCTCTCGGATCCGACCACGCCGGCGTCCTGTTGGACCTGACGGGCACGGTCCGTGGACGCTGCGGCGCTGGATGCCTCCACGGCGGCTATGTAGGTGCGGCGCAAGATCTCCCATGTGCTGTCGGTGTTGCCGTACCAGGGGCCGTGCAACGCTTCGAAGGCATGGAGCTCGGCGTCGAAGAGGGGCCATGTCTGCGGGAATTGGGCTCGGCAGCGTGCGGACAGCTCGGCGGTCCGGGGGCTCAGCGCCGGTGCGGTGGGCCGCGGGGAGATGGTGAGGGTGGTGCCGTGGGTGAGGAGGCCGCTGCATGCGTTGGGCTGCAGATCGCACAGCGGGCACTCCTCGGCCGGGGGAAGGCCCTGGGTGATGCCGTCGAACCACAGGGCGTGACGGCCCGTGAGCCCCATCCAGACGATGGTGGTGGTCAGCAGCCAGGTGTTCCACATCGGGCGGTGCGCCTCGGGCATGCAGCCGTACTTGACGAGGGCTATGGCGCAGGCGGAGTAGAGGGCCTTGGTGTGGTCGGGCATTTCGGCGAGCCAGAAGTTGCTTATCTCGCCGGTGAGGGCGTCGGCCCGTACGTCGGCCATGTCGTCGATGGCGCGGCACAGCAGCAGGGAGGCGAGGTGTTCTTCCTGCCAGAGTTCGGTGTCGGGTGAGACGTGCCAGAACAGGCAGTCCAGCATCTGCAGGAGTGCGTAGGTGCTCTGGCCGAGCGGGTTGGTCTGGGGGAGCGTGACGTTGCCCGCGTGGTGCTGCTGGAGCCAGTACTCGTCGACGGAGCGCTTATGGGCCGCGAAGAGTCCGGAGACCAGGGCCCGCGCGCTGTTGGTGCTGAAATTCTCAGCCAGGCGGCCTTCGACGAGTTGGGTGAGGCGCGTGGTGTCTATGGTGTCGATCACGCGTTTGTATTCGTGGAAGACGAGGATGTCGTCCTCGAAGCGGTGGCGGTGGCCGAGGTCTCGTTCGAGGTCGTTCATCTGCCGGGTCCAGGACCAGCCACCGGTCAGGACGCTGTCGAGTTCCCGGCGGTACGGCCAGGTCTTGACGGTGAGGGGACTGCCGGCGCTGTGCCGCCAATCGTAGTCACCCAGCGTGCGTGCGGGGGGCGTGGGCAGCCGACGGCACAGGGGGCAGGCGCAGGCGGTTGTCTGCTCCTCCTCGTGCGACGGGGAGAGTGCCCGGGTGCGCCAGGCCCCTTCCAGCATCGTGCAGGTCAGTCGGCAGACCTCGATGTCGGTGCTGACTTGGGGGAAGGCCGCTTCGATCATGCGCAGGCTGGTGTCGAGGCGCCCCAACCTGGCGTAGCCCTCCTCGTCGGGCGGGAGGAACGCGCGCTGCGCCAGGTGGAGGGCTCCCTCCACCCGCAGCGTGGTGCTGGAGCGGGGGGATCCGAGTGCGTCCAGCCGCTGCTGAGCGGTGTTCTGACACTCCAGGTGCTGCTCCGTGCTTCCGTTGATGCGGTTCACCAAGAGGCGGGCCAGGGCGTTCCCCGCCTCCGCGGCCTGGAACTGGGCGCTCGGCTGCGCCGGTAGCAAGCTGTCGGGGGTGTCCGAGGGGAGGTCGAACCTGACGTCCTGAGGCATGCGCTTCCTTTCGGGAGACGGACCGCAGAGTCCCCCCGGCCCTGCGAACGGGCGGTCGTCACGACGGCCCGTGCACTCGAACTAAGCTTCGTGGTACGAAAGTTGACCGAGAAGCGATACGAGGCTGCCCAGAGCGTAAATGATCTACACCGTGACCTGGCCGTGACGTGTGTTACTGCTTACGCCTCGTAAGTCGCGTACACTCGCGCGCCCGACACGTAGGTCAGCGCCACCTTCGTCTCCGCGATCGCCTCCGGCGGCCCCGCGAACGGGTCGCGATCCAGAACCACCAGGTCAGCCAGCGCGCCGACGCTCACCCGGCCGGTGTCGTCCAGGTGGTTCACATACGCCGTGCCCGCCGTGTACGCCGCCAGGGCCTGCTCCAGTCCGAGACGCTCACCCGGCAGGAACACCGGACGCGCTCCGCCCGGCTCCACCCGGTTGACCGCGACATGGATGCCCTGCAGCGGATCGGGGCTGCTAACCGGCCAGTCGCTGCCCGCCGCCAGCCTCGCCCCGGAACGCAGCAGCGCCCCGAACGGGTACTGCCAGGCGGCCCGTTCGGGCCCGAGGAAGGGGATGGTCAGCTCGTCCATCTGCGGCTCGTGAGCGGCCCACAGCGGCTGTATGTTGGCGGTGGCGCCGAGCCGGGCGAACCGCGGCACGTCGTCGGGATGCACGACCTGGAGGTGCGCCAGATGCGGCCGGGTGTCGCTCGGCCCGTTCGCCGACCGCGCCGCCTCGATCGCGTCCAGCGCGTCGCGTACGGCCCGGTCGCCCAGCGCATGGAAGTGGCACTGGAAGCCGAGGGCGTCCAATTCGGTCACATACTTGGGCAGTTGAGCCGGGTCGACGAAGCTCTTGCCCCGATTGGCGGTGGCGCAGCCGCACTTGTCCAGATACGGGTCGAGCAGCGCGGCCGTGCCGTTCTCCGCGACCCCGTCCAGCATCAGCTTCACACTGCCCGCACGGAACCGGCCGTGGCTCGACGCGGCCCGCCGCTCGACGAGTTCGGGAATCTGCTCGGCCCCGCGCTCCCGGTCCCACCACAGGGCGCCGACCACCCGTGCGGTGAGCGAACCGTCCCGGGCGGCCGTCAGATACGCGTCGGACGGATCGTCCATGCCGAGGAAGTCCCCGACGAGGGCGTCCTGCCAGGCCGTGATGCCGAGCGCGTGCAGATGACGCTGGGCGTGCAGCAGGGCCGCCAGCCGGTCCGCCGCCGTGGCCGGCGGGGCGAGCCGTCCCACGAGCTGCATCGCCCCCTCCTGGAGCGTGCCGCTCGGCTCGCCGGAGGCGTCCCGCTCGATGCGCCCGTCGGCCGGGTCGGGCGTGTCCCGGTCGAGGCCGGCCAGCTCCAGGGCGCGGCTGTTGACCCAGGCGCCGTGGTGGTCACGGTTGGGCAGATAGACCGGCCGGTCGGGGACGGCCGCGTCCAGCAGCTCCTTCGTCGGCGTACCGCCCTCGAAGGCCTCCATCGACCAGCCGCCGCCGAGGATCCACTCCCGCTCGGGATGGGCGTCGGCGTACGCCCGGACGGCGGCCACGGTCTCGGTGGCGGTGCTCGTCCCGGTCAGATCGCACTGGGTGAGTTCGAGTCCGGCCGGCACGGGATGGACGTGCGCGTCCTGGAACCCGGGCAGCAGCAGCCGCCCGGCGAGGTCGACCACCTCCGTGCGGGGCCCGGCGAGTTCGTGGACCTCGTCGTGTCCGACGGCGGTGATCCGGTCACCGGTGACGGCCACGGCGGTCGCCGTGCGGCCCTCGGGGGTGAGGACGGCGCCGCCGGTGAAGAGGAGATCAGCGTGCATGTTCTCTTTCCTTGGAGGTCAGTTGGGGGTGGCGAGCAGCTGCGGCGCGTCGGCGTCCGTGCCCTCGCCGGTGCGGAAGTACGGGGAGCGGCGCACCCACTTGGCAATGGCGGCGGCGACGAAGCCGGACGCGATCATCGCCAGCGGCATGAGCAGCAGGAACCAGCCGTTGTCCGCGCTGAGTTCCAGATGGTCGGTGGAGGTGTAGAAGGACCAGGCGAGGTAGCCGCCGAGGCCCAGGAGCGCGGCGGCGCTCAGCGCGGGCAGCACCACCGCCCGCACGCCCTGCCAGGGGTCGGTGCGCAGCAGGGAGCGGAAGCGTACGGCTGCGGCGAGCGCGGTGAGCGCGTAGGAGAGCGCGACGACGATGCCTACGGCGTTCACGGTCGCCAGGATCATGTCGGCGAGCCGCGGGATCACCAGGGCGAGCGCGGCCACCGCGGTGGCGATCGCCCCGATCAGCAGCGTGCCGGCCGCCGGTGTCCCGTACCGGGAGCTGATCCTGGACCACACCGGGCCGACGGTACGGTCCCGGCTCATCGCGAACATGCCGCGCGCCGTGGGAATCACCCCGGCCTGCAGCGAGGCCACGGCCGAGAACATCAGGGCCACCAGCGGCAGCGCGGCCAGCGGCTGCGCGGCCAGCCGGTCGCCGAAGAACGCAAGGCCCTCGGCGCCGTGTCCGGCCAGCTCAGGCTCGGACAGCACCCGCTGGAAGGCGACCGAGCCGAGCAGGAACAGCCCCAGCATCGTCACCAGGGTGATCGTCCCGGCGCGGGAGGCGTCCCGTGGGTCGCGGACCTCCTCGTTGACGCTGAACGCCACCTCGAAGCCCCAGTAGCAGAACACCGACAGCAGCATCCCCTGCGCGAGCGCCGACGCCGAGGGGATGGCGAAGGGGTCGAACCAGGAGAGGCTGAATCCGTGCGGGCCTGCGACGATGCCGTAGCCGCAGAACCCGAGCAGCACGACGTACTCGAAGACCAGCAGGCCGGTCTGCAGCCGTGCCGCGGTGCGGATGCCGGTCACGGCGGTCAGCGTGACGGCGATCAGGATGCCGATGCCCACCGTCGTCGACTGCGCGGTCGACCCCGGATCCAGGGTGAGTCCGGCCAGCCGGTGCAGCCCGGCCTGGCCGGCCAATTGCAGGATGGACGACCCGGTGACCGCCGTGGTGTACGCGAGGAACGCGATCGACGCCGTGAGGTTCACCCAGCCGACCATGAAGCCGAGCCACGGGTTGAGTGAACGTCCCACCCACACGTACCCGTTGCCGGCGTTGGGCTCCACCTTGTTCAGCCGGGAGAAGGCGCCCGCGATGCCCAGGATCGGCAGGAACGCCAGCAGCATGATGGCCGGCAGATGCAGCCCGACCACCCCGGCCGTGACACCGAGCCCGATGCCGATGCTGGTGGTCGCGGCCGTGCTGGACGCGGCGACGGCGATGCCGTCGAGGACTCCGAGGGACTTGCGCAGCTCCTGCCGCTGGGGCGGGTCGGCGCCGTAGGGCGTTTGGGTCATGGCCAGCTCTCCGCTCGCACCGGGGGGCCTGGTCGGCCCCGGTGACCGCACATGAAACTGTCCGTGCGCTTCACAGGTCAACGCTGTTGTCATAAGCTGCCCGCACACCCCAGGGAGGGCTTCCATGAGCGAACGCGTCGTCCCGCCCGCCGCCCGCCGGCGCAGACGCCCCACCAAACAGGGCGTGGTCCTGTCCGAGAAGCTGATCGTCGAGACGGCGCTGCGCCTGATCGAGGAGCACGGAGCGGACGCCCTCTCCGTCCGCCGCCTGGGCCGGGCACTGGGCGCCGACCCCAGCAGCCTGTACCGCTACTTCCGGCACACCGACGATCTGATGCTCGCCATCGCCGACGAGCTCATCGGCCGCACGATGCGCAGCTGGCGGCCCACCGGCGACTGGCGCGCCGACCTGCGCGACCTGGGCCTGCGCATGCACGCGGGAGCCCTCGCGCACCCGCGGGCGGCGGTGCTCAGCTCCTACCGGGTGACCGGGCGCGTGCACGAGATCCAGGCCGTGGAGACCGGCCTCGGCGTGCTGCGCGACGCCGGTTTCCCCGACGCCGAGGCGGTACGGATCTACCACGCCTTCATCGACCAGGCGCTGGGCTTCGGCGCCCTGGACTCCGCCAATGTGTCCCTGCCGAGGCCCGTCCGGGAGGCCGAGGCGGAGATCTGGCGGGCGACCTACGCCCGGCTGCCCGCCGACACCCATCCGAACATCGCCGCCACCGCCCGTCACCTCGTGGCCTCGATGGGGGGCAGCGCGTACCCGGCCGCCCTGGACCTGCTGCTGACCGCGGCGGCGACCCGGCTGTCCGAAATCAGGGCGGCAGCGGAGGAGTGACGGTCACACTGTTCCGAGTTCGCTCGTCAGCCCCATGAGATCCGTCCACGAAGATCCGCTCACGAGGAGGCCGTACGACGATGACCCCGCCGCCCGCCCGCACCGCCGAACAGCGCATGCAGGACACGCTCCACCGGCTGGAGCACGACGAGGACCTCTGGGTCGCCACCGCGTCCGCCGACGGGGGAGCGCCGTATCTCGTCCCGCTGTCCTTCGTGTGGGACGGTACGACCCTGCTGATCGCCACCCCGGCCGCCAGCCCCACCGGCCGCAACCTGACGGCGACCGGCACCGCACGGCTCGGTGTCGGACCGACCCGGGACGTGGTCATGATCGAGGGCGACGTGGAGCCGTTGAGCCCCGACGAACTGCCCGAGGAGGAGGGCGACCGGTTCGCCGCGGAGACCGGCTTCGATCCGCGCCGACTCACCACCCGCTACTGGTACTTCAGGATCCGCCCGACCCGCGTACAGGCCTGGCGCGAGGCCAACGAACTGGACGGCCGCGAGCTGATGCGCGACGGGAAGTGGCTGGTCGCCGACTGACCCCGAGACACACAAAAGCCCCGCCGCGACGGGGGAACGCGGCGGGGCCTGACGCACGCGTGCCCGCGCCGGACCCGTTTCATGCCTCCCCAAAACAGATTTTTCTAAAACCCGACGACCCCCGGCTGAAAGAGTCGCCGGCCGGTGGCTTTCGGCCGGGGAGAGAGGGCGACACTTGGCCGGTGGAGGCGGTGGTCCCGGACTGGAAGAGACGGCGGGCCTGGGTCCCGGAGACGAAGGCCCCGGTCGGAAGTGAGGACGGCTCCCGGCCGGAGGGGTCGGTGGTCCCGGTCGGAAACGAGGGCGGCCCCGGTCGGAGGCGGTGGCCGCCGGCTGGAAGAGGCGGCGGTCGGTGGTGCGGGGAGCCGGTGGCCGCCGGGCGATCATCCCGGCGTCGCGGGGTCTGGCACGCACTCCCCCAAGCTCTCGGCTTCGCTCGAGCAGGGGGCACCCCCATGACCCCGCTCGGGTCGGCCAGACCGGGAGAGAGGGCGGCCCTTGGCCGGAGAGAGTGGGTGGCTCTTGGTCGGTGGAGGCGGTGGCCCCCGACCGGAAAAGTCGGTGGGCCTGGGTCCCGGAGACGAAGGCCCCGGACATGATGACGACTCCCGGCCGGAAAGGTCGGTGGTCGCGGCCGGACATGAGGGCGGCCCCCGGCCTGAGGCGGTGGCCGCCGACTGGAAGAGGCGGCGGTCGACGGTGGGGGAGCCGGTGGCCGCCGGGCGGAGAGAGGGCGGCCCTTGGCCGGGGAGAGTGGGTGGCCCTTGGTCGGTGGAGGCGGTGGCCCCCGACCGGAAAGGTCGGTGGGCCCGGGTCCCGGAGACGAAGGCCCCGGCCGGACATGAAGGCGGCCCCCGGCCGGGAGGGGCGGTGGCCGCGGTCGAAAACGAGGTCGCCCCAGGCCGGAAGGGGCATTGGGCCCGGCCGGTGAGACCGTGGCCCCGGGCCCCGGTGAAGGTTGCCCGGGGGCGAGGTAGTCGCTCGCCGTGGGTTCCGGTCAGGTTGCGTCGGTCGGTTCGAGGAGGATGACCGGGATCTCGCGGGAGGTTTTCTCCTGGTACTCCGCGTACGGCGGATACGCGGCCACGGCCCGGTCCCACCACACGGTCTTCTCGTCGCCGGTCAGCTCACGTGCCGTCATGTCCCGCTTGACCGGGCCGTCCTGCAGTTCCACACGGGGATCGGCCGTGACGTTGAAGTACCAGACCGGATGCTTGGGCGCGCCGCCCTGCGAGGCGACCACCGCGTACCGGCCGTCGTGCTCCACCCGCATCAGCGGCGTCTTGCGGATCTTGCCACTCCTGGCACCCAGGGTCGTCAGCAGGATCACGGGCAGCCCCGTGTCCAGCAGCGTCGTCCCCTTGGTGCCACCGGAACTCTCGTACAACTCGACCTGGTCCCGCACCCACGGGGTCGGGCTGGGCTCGTACTCGCCCTCAAGAGGCATGAGGTTCGTCTCCTCTTCGGTACCGCGTCCTACTGGCAGCCTGTTTCAACACCGGCGGACACACGAATCATCCGTACCGCGGTTTTGTACGTCACACCGGCGCCACCGCCATCCGTATCGCGAGCGCCAAGATCACGCCACTCGACAGCAACGCCGTCACCAGCCGTCCGCGCAGGCCGGTCAGGGCCCGGCCGAGCAGCGCGCCGCTGCCGGCGAGCAGGAGCTGCCAGCTCGCGGAGGCCGCGAAGGCGGCCAGCACGAACACCGCCTGCTCCAGGGGTGGCACGGCGAGTGCGGTGCGGGTACCGAGGACCAGCGCGGCGAAGTAGATCACGGTGGTGGGGTTCAGCAGGGTGATCCCGAGAAGGCCGAGATACGCGCGCCCCGGGCCCGGTACCGGCCGGTCGGGCCGGGAGGCGAGCCGTTGCTCGCGAAAGTGCCGCAGCGCGCTGACCGCGCCCCGCACGGCCAGCGCGGCCAGCACCAGGGCGGAAGCCCAGCGCAGCGGTCCGAGCACCGGCCGCAGCGCCCCCGCGAGGGCCGTGCCCCCGACCGTGGCCGCCAGCGCGTACAGACCGTCGGCGCTGGCCACACCGAGCGCGGCGCAGGCGCCGGTCCGCAGTGACGTACGAGCCGTGAGGGACACTAGATATGTCGCTACCGCTCCCACCGGTACGGCGATGCCGTACCCGGCGAGCAGGCCCGCGACCAGCAACGCCGTCACGGGCGTGGGGAATCGGGCCTCCGTGGACGGCCGGGCTGCTGCTGGACCGGCACCGCGGGGACGGCGGAGGTCGGCGGCAGAAAGGTGTCTGTGGTGGTCATGGGCAGATCCTGCGGTCGGTGAACCGGCGGTGGCAAGGGAATTTCGGCGCGGAATCGACGGTCGGACATCGGGTGTTCGGCCAGATCACGCAGGTCACCGAACTGGCCGAACTTGCCGTCGCCCTATAGATGCCTGGGGCATCTAATGAAGATCGGCACGACGCACTCTTCGTCTGCGAGGTGTTCCATGACGGAACTGACGCAACTCACGGAACTCACGGAACCGACCGGTCCGGCCACACCCGTCGCCTTCCCCCAGGACCGCACCTGCCCCTACCACCCGCCCACCGGCTACGACCCCCTGCGCGACCGCCGCCCCCTGTCCCGGGTCACCCTCTACGACGGCCGTCCGGCCTGGCTGGTCACCGGCCACGCCGCCGCCCGTGCGCTGCTGTCCGACCCCCGGCTGTCCACCGACCGCAGCCGACCCGGATTTCCCATGCTCACGGCACGCTTCGCCGCCACCCGCGCCGTCCGGGCCGCCCTGCTGGGCGTCGACGACCCCGAGCACCGCACCCAGCGGCGGCTGATGATCCCCTCCTTCAGCGTGAAACGCGCCGCCGGACTGCGGCCCGACATCCAGCGGATCGTCGACGAGCTGATCGACGCGATGATCGCGCACGGCCCGGGCGCCGAGCTGGTGAGCGCCTTCGCGCTGCCCGTGCCGTCGATGGTGATCTGCTCGCTGCTCGGCGTCCCGTACGCCGACCACGAGTTCTTCGAGGCACAGTCGCGCCGCCTGCTGCGCGGACCGGAGGCCGCCGACACCCTGGACGCGCGGGGGCGGCTGCAGAGGTATCTGCTCGCGTTGATCGAGCGCAAGCGGCAGGACCCGGAGCCCGGCGACGGCATTCTCGACGAACTCGTCCACCAGCGGCTGCGCGACGGCGACATGGACCGCGAGGAACTCGTCGCGCTGGCGATCATCCTGCTGGTCGCGGGCCATGAGACCACCGCCAACATGATCTCCCTCGGCACCTACACGCTCCTGCGGAACCCCGAGCGGCTGGCCGAGCTGCGCGCCGACCCCGCGCTCCTGCCCGCCGCGGTCGAGGAGCTGATGCGGATGCTGTCGATCGCGGACGGGCTGCTCCGCATCGCCCTGGAGGACATCGAGGTGGAAGGGGCGACGATCCGCAAGGGTGACGGCGTGGTCTTCGCGACCTCCGTCATCAACCGCGACGACTCCGTGTACCCCGAGCCCGACACCCTGGACTGGCACCGCCCGACCCGCCACCACGTCGGCTTCGGCTTCGGCATCCATCAGTGTCTCGGGCAGAACCTGGCCCGCGCCGAGATGGAGATCGCCCTGGGCACGCTCTTCGCACGGCTGCCGGGACTGCGTCTTGCCGCCCCGCCGGAGGAGATTCCCTTCAAACCCGGCGACACGATCCAGGGGATGCTGGAACTCCCCGTGACCTGGTAAGAGGCTCTTGCCATGCACAGCGACATCGAGATCGACATCGACAGGGACGTCTGTATCGGCGCGGGCCAGTGCGCCCTGGCCGCCCCGAACGTCTTCACCCAGGACGACGACGGCTACAGCATGCTCGTCCCCGGCAAGGAGGACGGCGCCGGCGACCCGATGGTGCGGGACGCGGCCCGCGCCTGCCCGGTCGGCGCCATCAAGGTGACCGAAGCCGCCACCGGCTGACGCCGGCCGCCGCGCTGCCGGTGGGCATCCACCGTCCCGAGCGCGGGCGGGAGCCGTGCCGTCTCCGTCCGCCTCGCCGTGCCCTGCGCCCCAGTAGGGTGCCCGAATGACCGAACAGGCCGAGCGACCCTTCCTCTACCTCGTCGTCTGCGCCGCCGGGATCGCCGCGGGCGTCAGCAAGCTGATCACCGCCGCGCAGGAGCGGGACTGGGAGGTCGGCGTCATAGCGACGCCGGTCGCGACGGGCGGGTTCTTCGACATCGCCGCCGTCGAGACCCAGACCGGCCGCCCCGTCCGCTCCGCCTGGCGGACCCCGGCCGATCCGCGCCCCTTCCCGGCGCCGGACGCCGTGGTGGTCGCGCCGGCCACCTTCAACACCGTCAACAAGTGGGCGGCCGGGATCGCCGACACCCTCGCCCTGGGCACGCTCTGCGAGGCCTACGGCCTGGGCGTTCCGATCGCCGTCCTGCCGTGCGTGGCGGACGCGCTGGCCGCCCATCCCGCCTACCAGGACAGCCTGATACGGCTGCGCGGGATGGGCGTCCGGTTCGGCGAGCCCTACTCCGGTGAGCCCGACGAGTCCGGCAGGCGGCCGGAGTTCCCGTGGGAGGACGCGCTGCAACTGCTGGATCGCGACTGGTGAGCGGCGCGGCCGGGCAGGCGCGCGGTCACGGGCGTACCGTGCGCACGTAGCCGGCACTGCCCGGTGTCGACACCATCCGGTCCCGGCGCACGATGCTCAGCCTGTCGCCGAAGCCCGCGACGGCCTTGCGCAGGCCCTTGTCCGAGTACTCGACGACGACCACCCGGTCGTCGAACGCCTTGGCGTAGGTGCCGCACTCGTCGTACTCACCGCACTCCTCGGCCACCGCGAAGTCCAGTCCGGCCTTCTTCCGGACGCCCGCCAGCTCGGGTGTGTTCTTCTGGCCGATGGCCAGGTGCCGGGCGTGCGCGTGCCGGGAGAGCAGGGTGATGAACGCGGTCGCGTCGTCGGCGGTGAGCAGGTCCTGGGAGCGTGTGTAGCTGTCGTAGTTGTCGGGCTCGACGGCGTCGAAGCCCTTGGTGGCGCACTCGTCGATCCAGCGGTCGACCCTCCGGGCGGCGCGCTCGCGCTTGGCCGGGGTGCGGAGGTCGAGCAGCGGCTCGTTCCAGTCCTCGTCGACGACCACCTCGCCGTCGGCATCGTGCAGCAGCAGGTCGGCGGGCCAGGCGGCGCGCTCCTCCGGCTGGGCCTGGAAGGCGTTGACGTAGCAGATGTTGTAGAGGCCGGGCGCGGGGGACGAGGAGCGGTCGCGGCTGACGATGCGCACACCCTTCGGCGGGGGATAGGCACCGCCGATCTGGTAGTCGAAACCGGCGTGCCGCGGCGGGAGCCGCACCTGCGGGGAGGCACTCCGCGACGGCTGAGGCGATCCGCTCGATCCGCATCCCGTCAGCCCCATGGCCAACGCGACCGCACACACGACGGCGCCGGCGGTCGTCCCGGGACCTCCGACGCGGGAAACACCCTCGGCGGGCATGTACTCCGCTCCATCGATCGCGGGTACGGCCCCGCCTCGGACCGGCGCGGCGGACCTGGCGACTCGGGCCGGGCTGGGAACGTGTCCGTCACCGGCTGGGCGCACCTCTGCGTGCCCGCGCCGAGCGCGGCGACACATGTTTCAGGATCCAACCGTCCGCACACGATGGTCGTCAAGTGGGGGTGGTGCGACGTCGTACGCTCTCAGTCCCTGACCGACCCGAAGGCAGGAGCAGCAACGATGCAGTATGTGAAGCTCGGTTCGACGGGCCTGGACGTGTCGCGGATCTGTCTGGGCTGCATGACCTACGGCCTGCCCGACCGCGGAGTCCACGAGTGGACCCTCGACGAGGACGCGTCACGCCCGCTGATCCGGCAGGCGCTGGAGGCGGGCATCAACTTCTTCGACACGGCCAACGTCTACTCGGACGGCACCAGCGAGGAGATCGTGGGGAAGGCGCTGCGCGACTTCGCGTCCCGCGACGAGGTCGTGCTCGCCACCAAGGTGCACGGGCGGATGCGCCCGGGGCCGAACGGGGGCGGGCTGTCCCGCAAGGCGATCATGTCGGAGATCGACCACAGCCTGCGCCGCCTCGGCACCGACTACGTCGACCTCTACCAGATCCACCGCTACGACCACGCGACGCCGGTCGAGGAGACGATGGAGGCGCTGCACGACCTGGTGAAGGCGGGCAAGGTCCGCTACCTCGGGGCCAGTTCGATGTACGCCTGGGAGTTCTCCAAGGCCCAGTACACCGCCGAGCGGCACGGCTGGACCAGGTTCGTGTCCATGCAGAACCACTACAACCTCCTCTACCGCGAGGAGGAGCGGGAGATGTTGCCGCTCTGCGCGGACCAGGGCGTCGGTGTGCTGCCCTGGAGCCCGTTGGCCCGTGGCCGGCTCACCCGTGACTGGGGCACCGTCACCGAGCGCAGCGCGAACGACAACTTCGGCAGCCGCCTCTACCTGGAGGGCGACCACGCGATCGTCGAGGCCGTCACCCGTATCGCCGGCGACCGGGGCGTCCCGCGCGCCCAGGTCGCCCTCGCCTGGCTGCTGCACCGGGACACGGTGGTCGCGCCGATCGTCGGTGCCGCCAGGCCGCGGCACATCGAGGACGCGGTGGCCGCCGTGGACCTCGAACTGAGCGAGAAGGAGATCGAGGAGCTGGAGGCGCCCTACACCCCGCACGCCATCAGCGGCCACTGACGGTCCGTCAGTGAGGTCCGTGCGGGGCGAACCCGGTGCCGCACGGACCGGCGCCCTCGCTCTCCGGGAGCGGGACGCCCTCGCCGGACATGGACAGCGTGCGGTAGTAGCCGCCGATACGCCGCGTGGAGCGGCCCACGTAGTGACCGATGAAGGAACGCCGGAAGCGGTCGGCGCTGCGGTTGGGCCGCGAGCCGTGCACCAGGCTGCCGTTGAAGAACAGCACGTCGCCCGGTGCCAGGTCGACCGGTACGGCCCTCAGACCGGGCGGCGGCGGCACGTACTCCCGGGCGAACGACAGCTCCTCGTCCGCCTCCTCGGGGCAGAACAGGTCCATCCGATGTGTGCCGGGGACGACTTCGAGCCCGCCGTTGTCCCGGTCGATCACCTCGCAGGCGACCCAGGCGGCGACACAGGTGCCCGGCTCGGCCCGCAGATAGAAGTTGTCCTGGTGCAGCGCCTGGCCGCGGGCTCCCGGCGGCTTGAAGTAGAACATGCTCTGCGCGGCCAGCACCTCCTCGCCCAGCAGCGCTTCGAGGACCGCCCCCAGCCGTGCGTCCAGGAGGAAGGCGCGGGCGAGCGGGCTGATCTCGTGCGGCTGCATCACCCGCGGATGCGTGTGCAGCGGATCGCCCGGGCCGTCGCCCCGCGGGGGCCGGGGCTCGAAGTGCCCGGGTACGGGACCGGACGCGTGCAGCGCCGCGAACTCGGCGCACAGCCGGTCGATCTCGTCGTACCCGAACAGCCCGCGTACGACCGCGAAGCCCGCCTCCTCGAACTGCCGCCGCGCCGCCCGCGGCAGGATGGGGGCGCCGGCGGCGCCGCTGTCCGTGGCTGTCATGCGTCCACCCTTCGGTCCGGTGTGCTCGGTCCCGTCCTCGGTCCGCCACGCTAGGCCGACGCCCGCGCCCGGAGGATGCCCGTGACCACTGAGCAACTGCCCGAGGCTGCCGTACCCGGCGATCCCTCGCCGCCGCCCGGCCTGGTGGTGGTCGGCCGCTTCGACCAGGCGCCGGGCTATCGTGTCGACCGGCCCGGCGGGTCGGAGAGCTGGCTGTTCACCTGGACGACGGGCGGGCGCGGCCTGATGCGCCAGGGCACGGCCGAGGCGCACCCCGCCGCGGGCGACCTCGTGGTGCTCGCCCCCGGCGTCCGGCACCGCTATGCGGTCCCGCCCGGCTCCCGGCACTGGCGGTTCTGGTGGACGCACTGCCAGGCCAGGCCCTCCTGGACGGCCTGGCTGCGCCCGTACGCCGTGGGCGACGGGATGTACGCCGTCACCTCCGCCCCCGCCGCACTGCGCGGCCGGGTCGGGGCGGCGTTCGCTCGCATGCTCGCCGACGCCCGCTGGACCGGCACCGGCGCACCGCCCGCGGCCGCCCCCGTGGACGACGATCCGGTGGCCGTCGCCCACGGCAGCGCGGCACGGGAACTGGCCCTGTGCTCGCTGGAGGAGGCCGTCCTGCTGGCGACGGCCGGTGCGCGGGAGCCGTCGCAGCCGCCCGGCATCGATCCTCGGGTGCGCCGCGCCGAGGAGCTGATCGCGGCCGATCCCGGCGCCGCGCACACGGTCCGCTCGCTCGCGGGGAGTGTCGCGCTGTCGCCCTCCCGGTTCGCGCATCTCTTCACCGAGCAGACCGGCCGTTCGCCGATGCGCGCGCTGCGCGAGGCCCGGCTGCACCATGCCGCCCGGCTGCTGGAGGGGACCGACCTCACCGTCGAGCGGGTGGCCGCCGCGTCCGGATTTCCGAGCCCGTTCCACTTTCACCGGGTGTTCCGCGAACGCTACGGAGTGCCGCCGGGGGCGTATCGATACCGCAATTAGCGGGCGATTCGCCACGGCAGGATCTGACCCACGTGCTCTATTGACGATTCGTCAATTCCGTCGGGTGGCTGAGCAATGCCAAAACGTCTGGATCTCTTGTTCATACAGGCTGGCCTGTGCAAAAGTGTGCGCTGTCGGCGCGCAGACAATTGTTTTTGCCGCTGTGCGCGCGAGGCCGCTCCCGTACGCCCCCCACGCTTCAAAAGAGCTGCCGAAGGCGAACGTTCGAGATGCCGAACTCCGTTCGGGCCAAGTCGGCCCGGCCGCATGCCCATTGGTATGGACTAAATCCCGTGTTGTGTCTGGGAGGAATGCAGCCGTGAATGACGCAGGCTCGTCGAATTCCCCGAGCCCGGCCAGACCGTTCGACGTCACGGACGAGCAACTGAGCGCCGAGCTGAAGAAGTGGACGGGGACGACGCCGGCGCTGCATCCCGTCGGTGAACTCCTCGACCGGCATTGGGAAGCTGCCTTCGCCTACGCCCGGCTGTGCACCGACGGACCGCGCGCGGCGGGGATGCTCACCACCGCGGCGTTCACGAGGCTCTTCGGGGAGTCGCTCCGCCAAGCGGGCCCGACCTCCGCCTGGCGGCCCCATCTGCTGGTCACCGTGCGCCGCATCGCGGCGGAGTGGGACAATGACGGCCGCCAGGAACTGCTGCACCCCGCCCTGCTCACCGGCACCGGCCCCGGGGACCGCGCGGCCGCCCGACTGCTGCCGCCCTCGAACCGGCGCCTGCTGTCACGGGCGTTCCAGCGGCTGCCCCAGTCCTCCCGCGCCGTCCTGTGGCACACCGAGGTCGAGGCCGAACCGCTCGCGGTGCCGGCGGCCCTGCTCGGACTGGACGAGGAGGGGGCCCGCGCCGAACTGCACCGGGCCCGCGTGCGGCTGCGCGAGGAGTCCTTGCAGGTCCACCGTGAACTCGCCACCGAGGACGAGTGCCTGCGCTACATCCGGATGCTGGACGTGACCTTCCGGCGCGGCGCGATGACCGTCGACCCGGACCTCCAGCAGCACCTCAACCGCTGTATGCACTGCCGCCACACCGCCGACCAACTGGGCACGTTCAACGGATTCCTCGGCGTCGCCCTGGCCGAGGCCGTGCTCGGCTGGGGCGCACAGGCCTATGTGGAGTCCAGGGCGGGCCTGACCGGGGAGCCCGCACCCGAGCCCCCGCAGCCGCCGGCCGCGGCCCCGGCGGGCGGCGAACCGTTCGCATCAGTCGTGGGCGAGGCCTTCGCCGCTACGGCCCCGGGCACCGCCGATGGCGACACATCAGTCCTCACCGGGCAGGGGCCGTCCGCTCCCGGGCGCCCGGCGCCGGACCCCCGCGCCGGTGCCCGCCGCGCGGCCTCCGGAGGTCGTGCCGCGACCCGCCCTTCCGCCCCCGCGGACGGCGCCCGCTCCGGCCGCTCCGCACACCGGGCGGCCAGGCGCACCCGCCGGCGGAACCTCGCCGCGGCCGTGGCCACCGTCAGCGGACTCGTGGTCCTGCCGCTGATCCTGTGGTCCGTCCTCTCCTCCGGAGACAGCCCCGCACCGGCCCCGGACGGCAGGTCCAAGACGCCCGGCCCCGGCTCGTCCACCCGGGGACCCTCCTGGGCCGGCGCGAGCCAGACCTCCCAGGGCACCCTGAGCGGCCGGCTGCACAACGTCGGCTCCGGTCTGTGCGTCGCCGTCGTGGGCGACAAGGCCGTCGAGGGCGCGGAGACCGAACTCGCCAAGTGCTCCTCGGCCGCGAGCCAGCGTTGGACGTACGAGACCGACGGACTGCTGCGCAGCGCCGCCGCCCCCGAGCTGTGCCTGGACTCCCACCTCGGCTACTCGGTCCGGCTCGCCTCGTGCACCGGCGCCACCCGGCCCGGCGCCAAGAACGTCCGCTACGACTTCACCCTCCAGGGCGCCCTGGTGCCCCGCTGGGACCAGGACCTGGCCCTCACCCCGGCCGCCACCGACGGCGGGGGCGCCCTCGTCGTCAAGACCCGTGCGAACACCGCGGACCAGCGCTGGGTGATCGACACCTCCAAGCCCGACCTCCAGATGGAGGTGGTCAACTGGGGCGCCGACAGCCCGCCGTCGTCGGCGCCCGCCGCCACCCCCAAGGCCGCCAGGACCCCGTCACCCACCCCGTCGGCGACCGCGTCGACCCCGCGGCCGACGCCGTCGGCCTCCGACTCCGCGGACGTCTGTTCCACCTACCCGTACGCCTGCTCCTGGGGCGGCCAGGACGGCGGCCGGTGGGACGGCGGCTACGGCCCGGGCACCGGCCGCCGCGGCCGCTGAGGAACCGCGCTCCCGCTCGGCGGTGACGGGGCGGGGCGGGGTCAGGAGGACGGTGTGCCCGCCGCGCCCAGGAACTCCGCCCAGCCGCCCACGGGGGACTGCCCGGGGTTGAGCGTGCGCAGCTTGCGCAGCACCGCCGGGTCCTGGGCCTCCAGCCAGGCCACGAGCTGCTTGAAGGAGACGAAGCGCACGTCGTCGTGCTCGGCCATGCGGCCGATGGCCTCCTCGACGGCGTCCATGTAGATGCCGCCGTTCCAGCGCTCGAAGTGGTTGCCGATGAAGAAGGGCGCCCGGTTGGTGGTGTAGGCGCGCTGGAACCCGGCGAGGTAGGTGTCGCGGGCCTGGGTGCGCCAGGCGTCGTACTGGGTGCGGTCGCCCAGCGGGTTTCCGGCGGACTGGTTGAACATCATGTTGTAGTCCATCGACAGCACCTGGAAGGAGTGGCCGGAGAACGGTATGGACTGCAGCGGGAAGTCCCAGATCCGGCCGCCCTGCACCTTGCCCGGCCAGATCTGCAGCCCGCCGGGGGAGCTGGCGTCGTACTTCCAGCCCAGCGCGGCCGCCGTGGGCAGCAGCGCGGCCTGGCCCTCCAGACACGGGGTGCGGCCGCCGATCAGCTCCTTGCGGTAGTCGAAGGGCAGCGGTTCGAGGTCGGTGAAGCCGGTGTTGGTCTTCCACCGGGTGACGAAGGAGACGGCCTGGTCGATCTCGCTGCGCCACTCGGCGGACGACCAGTTGCGCACGCCGGTCGCGCCGCAGAAGTGCCCGTTGAAGTGGGTGCCGATCTCATGGCCTTCGAGCCAGGCGGCGCGCACCTGCTGGAGGGTGGCGTGGATGTGCCGGTCGGCGAGGTAGCCGATCGCGGAGGCGCCGACCGGGTGCTGCGGCGGGCGGTAGAGGTGCTTCTTGGACTCCGGCAGCGTGTAGATGCCGCTGAGGAAGAAGGTCATCGCGGCGCCGTGGTCGGCGGCTATCCGGCGGAACCGGGAGAAGAGCTTGTTGCTGATCTCGCCCGCCCCGTCCCAGGAGAACACCACGAACTGGGGCGGCTGTTCCCCGGGCTTCAGCCGGGTGGCCTTCGGCTGCTTGGGCTGGGCGCCGGTGTCGGCGGTGGAGCCGTCGCCGATCGTCTTCACGGGCCGGGCCTGCCGCTCCGTGCTCCTGCCGGGTCCGGGCCCCCCGTCACCACTCAGGGACCAGCCCCCGGACGAGCAGGCCGTCAGGGCGCCCAGCGCGCCCGCCGTCGCCCCCGCGGTCAGCAGACCTCTGCGTGAGATGCCGCTCATGTTCGTCCCCGATTCCTCGTCGCGGCTCCGGGCGGAGCCTTTGTGCTGTGCGGTCGACGGGGTTCGATGGCCGGTCACGGCGGAAAGATCGGGGCGGCCGAGGCCTGTTGCGGTCCTGTGACAGTTGTGGCGCGGCAATGACGAACCCCGCTGCCCGGGGGAGAGGCAGCGGGGTCCGGGTCGGGTCGGTCAGGCGCCGGTACCGGCGCTGAAGACCGTCAGGAAGACGGAGGAGGCGTTCCCGGAGACGGGCACCTCGCCGGCCGTCCACGTCACTTTGAGCGAGTCCCGTTCGTCCGGCGGGGTGACGACCAGCGCGGCCGGGGTCGCCGTCTTCGCGCCGCTGATCTCCGGGTTGGAGAAGGACAGTCCCGCCCAGGCGCTCTGCCCGGGCTTCAGGGCGACCGTGGCCGGCGAACCGGAGGAGCGCTTGGGGTCCGGGCCGAGCTGGGCGCCCGAGGCGCTCACGAACGCGGCGCCGGGGTAGCCGCGCACGGTGCAGGTGCGGCCGGACTTGTTGGTGAGCACGATCGGGAAGTTCTCCTGCCCGGCGCCGGGGTTGTTGCGGCCCACCGAGGCGCTCAGCTCGGAGGTGTGGCAGCGCGCGGTCGTGCCGGTGGTGGTCGTGGCGCCGCTCGTGCCGCCGGTCGCCTTGGCCGAGGACGCCCCGCCGGTCGCGGCGGACGCGGTGCCGGACGACGGCGCGGTGGAGCCCGCCGTGTCCTCGGTCGCGGGCCCCGCCGTGCCGGATGCCGTGCGCGAGGGCGTCGTCTGCGCCGTGGGACTGCCACACGCGGTCAGGAGGCCCAGTACGGCGACAGCGCTCACGAGCAGGGTCCCGCGCTGCAAGGAGGGGGTGTGCACCATGTCTCTCAACACTCCTGGATCTTCGAGGAACACGGCGGACGCGTGCCCGCGGCGCCGTGTGCGCCGTCATGACTCTGCGATGCACGGGCCGCCGCAATGGTTCGCGACCCGCGTGGTTCTTTTACGATCCTTGCCCGTCAGGTGACCCGGAGCGAGCGGAGTATGCCCTCGGTCGCGTCGCCGTCCCCGCGCACCTGCACATACACCTGCGGCTGCGCGGTGCCGTCCGCCCGGGTCAGCGCGGTCTCCGTGAGGGAGCCGCCGTCCGGGCAGTCGCTCCAGGCACGGATGCGGCCGTGCCAGTGCGTACCGGTGAAGGCGCGGGCACCGGCGTAGTGGCAGGCGGAGTGGCCGAGGGCGTTCACCCGGGCGGTGACGTCGCCGTGCTCGCTCAGCCCGATGAAGACACCGTTGACCGCGGCCGTGAGGTCCGGCCACTTCGACAGGTCGTCGGCGACCTCCAGCCCCGGCTCGTGCCCGGACTTCAGCCCCAGCGCCCGCGGATTCCAGCCGGAGTCGCGCAGCTCGCGGCCCCAGTCGGCCGGTACCTCGGCCACCACCCGCCCGGTGGAGTCCGCCACCCGCACGTTCTCGTCCGTCGCGGAGTGCCGGTGCAGCCAAGTGACCGTGCCGGCCGCGATCAGCGCGGCGAGCACCGCGGCCAGGGACAGCGTGAGCGCGTTGAGCCGGTTACGCAGGCCGTCGAGCCTGCGCCGGCGTGGTCCGCCGGGCGCGGGGTGCGGCGAGGGCCCGGCCGGGGGCCGGACGGCGGACGCCGCGGGTGCGGATCCGCCGGTCGCCACCGCCGGGGCCGCGGACCCGGGGCGGGCGGCACGCGCGGGCCTGAGCCGGCCGGCCCTGCGGCGCGCCGGTGCCGCCGACGCACGCGCGGCCAGTCGGTCCAGCTCGTCCGCGAAGGCCCCGGCACCCGGCCAGCGCCGCTCCCGGTCCGGCTCCAGGGCACGCATCAGCGCCCGCTGCACGTCGTCGCCGAGATCCGGACGCAGCCGCTGCGGGCGCACGACCTGCCCCGGGGCTCCCGGCACGGTGCCGGTGACCAGCTCGTAGCCGACCGCGCCCAGGCTGTAGACGTCGGCACGCGCGTCGATGCCCATGCCGGGCTGCGCCTGTTCCGGCGGCTGGTATCCGGCCGACCCGGCAGCCAGGGTGAGCCCCGAGGCCTGCGCCAGACTCTTGGCGAGGCCCAGGTCGGCGAGCAGGACGCGGTGGGTGCCGCCCGGTCCGCTGCGCAGCAGGACGTTGCTCGGCTTGATGTCCCGGTGCACGATCCCGGCCTCGTGCAGTGCCGCCGCGCTCCGGGCGGCCTCGGCCGTCAGCCGCAGCGCCTCGGGCACCGGGAGCGGACCGGCGGCGACCCGGTCGGCGAGGGTGCCGGCGTCGCCGTACTCCATCACGAAGTACGGCCTGCCGTCCGGCAGTTCCCCGATGTCGTAGACCTGCACCACGCGATTGGAGTCGGCCTTGCGCAGCAGCCGCGCCTCGGCCAGGAACCGGTCGCGGACGTCCAGGCGGTGCGACCAGTTGTCGGCGAGGACCTTCACCGCGACCGGTGCCTGGAGCACGTCGTCGTGGGCGAGCCAGACCGTGCCGAAGGCACCACTGCCCAGGGGTCGTTCGAGGCGGTAGCGGCCGACCCGCTCCGGGGGTTGCATGCGACTATCATGCCTGCCCTGAGATCGACTCCGAGAGGGACCTTCCGTGGACGACGCGGTGCTGACCGAAGACCTCGCCCGGCGGGCCGCCGCGGGTGACCCGGCGGCCCTGGACCGGCTGCTGACCGAGGTCCGGCCCGAGGTCGTCCGGCGCTGCGGGCGCTTTCTGCCCTGCCGGGAGGACGCGGAGGAGGCGGCGCAGGACGTGCTGCTCCAGATAGCCCGGAAGATATCCACCTTCGAGGGCCGCAGCCGCTTCAGCACCTGGCTCTACACGGTCGTCGCCAACTGCGCCCGCCAGAAGTACCGCGAACTCAAGCGCCGGGCGGCCGAGCAGCCCGCCTCGATCGAGCCGTCGCAGTACGTCGACCCGCGCACGACCAGCGTGATCGCGGGTTCCCGGGTGGACCTCCTGGAGGCGCTGGACCGCCTGGAGCGCGAGCACCCGCACCTGGTCGCGCCGCTGATCTACCGGGACATCTGCCAGCTGGAGTACGCCGAGGTCGCCGAGCGCGTCGGCATCCCGCTGGGCACGCTCAAGTCGCGGCTGCACGAGGCCCGCAAACAGGTGCGGCCCTGGCTCACGGCCTCCTGAACCGATCGCGGCGGGCGGCCACTCGTCCCGGCGGGCGGCTACTCGTCCTCCTCCTCGAACAGACCGATCTCCGCCCAGATCGTCTTGCCGTCGGCCGTGTGCCGGCTGCCCCAGCGCTGGGTGAGCTGGGCGACCAGGAGCAGCCCGCGCCCGCCCTCGTCCCAGGTCTTGGCGCGGCGCAGATGGGGGGCGGTGTGGCTGGTGTCGGAGACCTCGCAGATCAGGGTGGCCGCGTCATGGATCAGCCGCAGCCGGATGGGGTGCGCGCCGTACCGGATGGCGTTGGTGACGAGCTCGCTCACCACCAGTTCCGTGGTGAACGCGGCATGGCTCAGCCGCCAGGTGTCGAGCTGCTCCACGGCCTGCTTGCGGATCGGCGCGACGAGCGCCGGGTCGGCCGGGATGTCCCAGGTCGCCACCCGGGAGGCGGGCAGCCCCTGGGTGCGCGCGAGCAGCAGGGCCACGTCGTCCTGGGCGCCGCCCGGCGGCAGCAGGGCCCGCAGGACCCGGTCGCAGGTCTCGTCCAGCGAGTCCGCGTACGACGCCAGCGCCTGGTGCAGCAGCCGGTGACCGGTGTCGACGTCCCGGTCGAGGGCCTCGATCAGACCGTCGGTGTACAGCGAGAGCACGCTGCCCTCGCGGAGTTCGAGCTCGGTGGACTCGAACGGCAGCCCGCCGAGGCCCAGCGGGGGACCGGCCGGCATGTCGAGCTGGCGGGGCGGTCCGCCGGGCGGGATCAGGACGGGCTGGGGGTGTCCGGCGCGGGCCAGGGTGCAGCGGCGTGACACCGGGTCGTACACGGCGTACAGGCAGGTCGCGCCGACCTCGCCGGGGCTGCTGTCCCCGCCCGACTCCTCGGACAGCCGGAGCACCAGGTCGTCGAGGTGGGTGAGCAGCTCGTCCGGGGCCAGGTCGATGTCCGCGAGGGTGCGCACGGCGGTGCGCAGCCGGCCCATGGTGGCCGAGGCCTGGACGCCATGGCCGATCACGTCCCCGACGACCATGGCGACCCGCAGCCCGGACAGCGGGATCACGTCGAACCAGTCACCGCCCACCCCGGCGCTCGCCGCGGGCAGATAGCGCGAGGCGGCCTGCACGGCGGCCGTGCGCGGCAGCGAGCGGGGCAGCAGACTGCGCTGGAGGGCGAGGGCGGTGTCGCGCTCGCGTGAGTAGCGGCGGGCGTTGTCGACGCAGACGGCGGCACGGGCCGTGATGTCCTCGGCCAGCAGCACGTCGTCCGGGTTGAAGGGGTCCGGGCGGCGGTGCCGGGCCAGTACGACGACCCCCAGGGTCAGCCCGCGCGCCCGCATCGGCACGGACATCACGGAGTGGATGCCGAACTCCCGCGCCCGCTCGCCGCGAGCCGTGTCCGCGGCCAGCCACTGCTCGATGTCGGAGGGCACCGAGGCCACGATCGTGCGGCCGGCCGTGAGCGAGTCGGCCTGCGGGGACGAGGCGGGGTAGAACTCGACGTTGCCGGGCCCGACCATCGCCTCGGGGGTGCCCCGGAGCACCGACCGGTGCGCGGCCCGGCGCAGTGGGACCGGCGCGGTGATCCGGGCCGGGGGCTCGCCGCCGTGCTCCTGTGGATCCAGCAGGTCGACGCGGACGAAGTCGGCGAGCGCCGGCACGCACACGTCCGCCAGCTCCTGAGCCGTGCGGGTGACGTCGAGGGTGGTGCCGATGCGGGCACTCGCCTCGTTGACCAGCTGCAGCCGTTCCCGGGCCCGGTAGTTGTCGGTGAAGTCGTGGGCGGTCAGGGACACCCCGTGCACCCGCCCCTCGGCGTCGGTGACCGGGGCCATCCGGGCCAGCCAGGCGTGCGCCCGGTCCTCGCGGCCGGCCCGCATGAAGGTCTCGGCGTCCAGCGGCCGTCCGGTGGTGAGCACCCGGAGCAGATGGCTCTCCAGTTCGTCGCTCTCCGGCTTGCCGCCGATCTCGGACATCCTGAGCCCCTGCGCGTGCTCCAGCGGCAGCCCGAGCACCTCGGCCATCGCGGCGTTCATGGTGCGCAGCCGGAGCCGTTCGTCGTACACCGAGACGGCGCACGGGGACTGGACCAGCGCGGCGCCGGCCAGCGGGTCGTCCGGTGCGGGCGGGCCGCCCGCGAGCGGGGTGACGACGAGCCAGTCGGCGGGGCGGTCGTCGCGCGGCGGACGATGGTGGGCCAGCAGCCACACCGACACCGTACGGCCGTCGCGGTGGCGCAGACCGACCGTTCCGTCCCAGCGTGAGCCGGCGGGCAGGGGCAGGACCCCGTCCTTGGCCAGCAGCTGTGCCGCGGGGTGGCCCACGACGGCGGCGGCCGGGTGGCCGAGCAGCCGGCGGGCGCCCTCGTTCCACTCGACCAGCGTGCCGTCCTCGCCGATGACAGCCCGGGCCGTAGCCGCATCGTCGAACGGATAGTCCGGGCTCATCGTCGCCGCTCCCAAGCGCACACTCACAGTGAACAGGTGCGTCACTTGTGTTCCAGCCTAGTGCGTCCGCCTCTCCCACGGACGGCAACCTCTCGGTGACCGGGCGCGATGGTCGAGGTGCCGATTCGGCCGATGTGACGCCCGGGGCCGGAGTGTGTTCCCGCACCCTTGACGGCCCTGTGTGGCATACCGTCAGAATCTGTTTGTTCGCGATCAGTTGTGAGTACTTCTGGGCCCTGATGAGGGAGAGTCGTCATGACGGTCACTCGCAGATCGGTTTTGGTCGCCGGGGCGGCAGCCCCCACGGCCTCAGCGCTCCTGGGCGCCCCGGACGCACGGGCGGCCGAGGCGTCCGGGCGTGCCGGGGGACGCCACACGGTTCCGCTCCGGGACGGCTGGCGCTTCGCGCTGGTCAACCCGGGCGGGATCACCGACCCGACCGGCGCGTTCTCCCCCGAGCTCTCGGCTTCGCTCGACCAGGGGGGACCTCCACCCGCCGCCGACCCGGGGTACGACGACTCGGGCTGGCGCGAGGTCGCTGTGCCGCACGACTGGAGCATCGAGCAGACCCCCACCACGGAGAACGGCACCACCAGCGGCACCGGATTCTTCCCCGGCGGCCTCGGCTGGTACCGGACCGCCTTCACCGTGCCGCCAGGCTGGGCGGGCAGCCGGGTCTCGGTGGAGTTCGACGGCGTCTACATGGACGCGTACGTCTACTGCAACGGCACCGAGGTCGGCCGCCACCCCTACGGCTACACGGGCTTCGCCTTCGACCTCACCGACCTGCTGCACACCGACGGCAGCACCGAGAACGTCATCGCGGTCAAGGTCCAGAACCGGCTGCCCAGCAGCCGCTGGTACTCGGGCAGCGGCATCTACCGCGAGGCCCGGTTGGTGGTGACCGAGCCCGTGCACGTGGCGCGCTGGGGCACCCGCGTCACGACGCCGGACATCACCGCCGAGCGGGCCCTGGTCCGGGTGCGGACGGCCGTCGTCAACGCGTCCGGGAGCGGCGCGGACGTCCAGGTCCGCTCCCGGATCGTGGACCCCGACGGGCGCACGGTCGCCCGTGCGTCGTCCACCGTGGCCGTCGCCGACGAGGCGGCCGAGACCCATGAACTCACCGTCCCCGAACCCCGGTTGTGGGACTTCGCCGCCCCGCACCGCTACACCCTGGAGACCGAGCTCCGCGTCGGCGGCACGACTACCGACACCCACCGCACCACCTTCGGGATCCGCAGCTACCGCTTCGACCCCGACGAGGGCTTCTCCCTCAACGGCACCCACGCCAAGATCAAGGGCGTCGATCTGCACCACGACCTGGGCGCCCTCGGCGCGGCGATCAGCATCGACGCGGTGCGCAGACAGATGACCATCATGAAGTCGATGGGCGTCAACGCCTTCCGCACCTCCCACAACCCGCCCTCACCGCAGATGATCCAGGTCTGCGAGGAACTGGGCATCGTGATGATGGTGGAGGCCTTCGACTGCTGGCGGACCGGCAAGACCAAGTACGACTACGGCCGGTTCTTCGACGAGTGGTGCGAGAAGGACGCCACCGAGATGGTCCTGGCGGCCCGCAACTCGCCCGCCGTCGTGCTGTGGTCCATCGGCAACGAGATCCCCGACTCCACCAGCACGGCAGGGCTCGCGATGGCCGACCGGATCATCGGCGCCATCAAGGCCGCCGACGACACCCGGCCCGTCGTCATCGGCTCCAACAAGTACCACTCGGTCCCGGCGAAGGGCTCGGCGGCCGACCTGATGCTCGCCAAGCTCGACGGCCTCGGCCTGAACTACAACACCGCCAGATCGGTCGACGCCCTGCACGCGACCTACCCGAAACTGTTCCTCTTCGAGTCCGAGTCCTCGTCGGAGACCTCGACCCGGGGCGCCTACCAGGAGCCGCAACACCTCAACACCGGCGAGAACCACACCCCCGGCAGGCGTGCCACCTCCTCGTACGACAACAACCTCGCCTCCTGGACCATGAGCGGCGAGTACGGGCACAAGAAGGACCGGGACCGGAAGTGGTTCGCGGGGCAGTTCCTCTGGTCCGGCATCGACTACATCGGGGAGCCGACGCCGTACAACGTCTTCCCGGTCAAGGCGTCCTTCTTCGGCGCGGTCGACACGGCCGGCTTCCCCAAGGACATGTACCACCTCTTCCGCAGCCAGTGGGTCACCGAGCCGATGGTGCATCTGGTGCCGATGAGCTGGAACCACGAGGCCGGGGACACGGTGGAGGTCTGGGCGTACGCCAATGTCGCGTCCGTCGAGCTGTTCCTCAACGGAAGATCCCTGGGCGTCAGGGAGTTCGACACCAAGACGACCACCGACGGCCGGACCTATCTGGAGACCACCGAGGCCACCGGCGACGACAAGACCTTCACCGGCGGCCCCTACCCGGGCAGTTACACCAGCCCGAACGGCAGCGCGGGCAAACTGCATCTGACCTGGCAGGTGCCCTACGAGCCCGGTGAGTTGAGGGCGGTGGCCCGGCAAGGCGGCCGGACGGTCGCCACCGACGTGCTGCGCACGGCCGGTGCCCCGCACGCCGTACGACTCACCGCCGACCGCGAGTCCCTCCCCGCCGACGGCCGTTCACTGGTCTTCGTGACCGCCGAGATCGTCGACGCCCACGGGGTGGTGGTGCCGGACGCCGAGCACCTCATCACGTTCGAGGTGAGCGGCGGCTCCCTGGCCGGGCTCGACAACGGACGTGAGGAGAGCGCGGAGCGCTATCAGGCCAGTACCCGAACCGCCTTCCACGGCAAGGCACTTGCCGTTGTGCGGTCCGGCACCGACGCGGGCACGCTGAAGGTCACGGCACGTGTGGACGGTCTGCGCAGGGGCACCGCGGCGGTCCGCACCACGCCCGCCCGCTCCGTCGCCGGCACTCCCGCCCCCGCATTCGGCCCCGACCTCCCGTCGCCGCCGGACTACCCCTACGCGGACGCGAGTTACTCCGGACGCCCGGACACCCTCCCGGCCGCGATGCTCGACGGCGACCCGGCCACCGGCTGGTCCAACGCCTTCACCAAGTCGGCGACGGCACTGCTGCCGGCCTTCAGCGGAGCCCGCCCGAGGGACTGGGTCGCGGTCGACTTCGGGCGCGTCCGGACCTTCGACCGGGCGGAGGTCTCCTTCACCGTGGACGCGACCCACTCGCTGCCCGCGTCCGTCGAGGTCGCGGTGTGGGACGGGCGCACCTACCTTCCGGTGGAGGGCGCGACGGTGGACTGGGCGGCCTCCTCGGACATCCCGACGGTGATCACCTTCGGCCCGGTGCGCGGCTCCCGGATCCGGCTCACCCTGACCAGCGGCCACCCGGGCGAGACATCGGGCGCCGTGCGCATCAGCAGGCTGGACGTGCCCGCGGTCTGACCCGCCGGGAACGGTCGCCCCACCGCCCCACCGCGTCACCGCCTTGTCGCCCCGCCTCGCCGCCTCACCTCGGTGGCGAGGCGAGGAGAGGCGGCCCGTCACTCGGCCGACGCGACCGCCTGCGAGAACTCGGATCCGAGCTGTGACATCAGCTGCACGAACTCCCGCTCGCTGATCGCCTCGTGGAGTTCCGCCAGGACCGCGCGCATGCCCCGGTCGGTCTCCTCCTCGGTGAGCATGTTGCGCTCGGCCACCCGCCGTACGGCGTCCTGGTAACCGAAGCTCTCGGTCCGGCCGCCGAGTCCCCGGCGCACGGCCCCGGCCAGGCCCTCCGGCAGCTCCATGATCAGTTCCAGGGCCTCGCCCGAGCTCAGCCGATGGGCGAGCGTTTCGAGCGTGGCCCGGGTGAGGTCCGCGGCTTCCTGGCGTGTCAGGCCCGTGCGCTCGGACACCGCCTGTATGAATTGCTTCTCGTCCATGCCTCTGCCCCTTTGGCCTAACCTCTGCCTCGTTTACTTATTTGTCTGGCTCGATATGAATCCTCCCTTTCTCTCGACCAGCCTTGCATGCGGGTGCGGTCCTCGCGCGGGCGTGGCGACTGAGCGCATGCGAGGGGAATCGGTCCTGTCCCGACCGTTGACGTCCTGTCATGACTCGAACAACATGACCGGCGTACACACTTGGGAGCGCTCCCATCATCTCTGGAGGAGCGGGACGTGAAACGACGCAGAACCGCCCTGTTCGCCGTGACGGCCCTCCTCGCGGCCGCGTTCACCGCGCTGCCCGCCCCACGGGCCGGCGCCGACGAGGTCGAGCAGGTCAGGAACGGCACCTTCGACACCACCACCGAACCGTGGTGGACGACGAGCAATGTCACCGCGGGCCTCTTCGGCGGACAGCTGTGCGCCGACGTGCCGGGCGGCACCACCAACCGCTGGGACGCCACCGTCGGCCAGAACGACATCACCCTGGTCAAGGGCGAGTCGTACAAGTTCGCCTTCAAGGCCTCGGGTTCCCCCGAGGGGCATGTGGTGCGGGCGATCGTGGGGCTCCAGGTGTCGCCGTACGACACCTGGTACGAGGTCAGCCCACAGCTGAGCGCCTCGGGCGACGGCTACTCCTACACCTTCACCTCACCCGTCGACACCACACAGGCGCAGGTCGCGTTCCAGGCCGGCGGCGCCGCGGACGCCTGGCGGCTGTGCCTCGACGACGTGTCACTGCTCGGCGGGGTGCCACCGGAGGTCTACCAGCCCGACACCGGGCCGCGGGTCAGGGTGAACCAGGTCGCCTACCTGCCCGCCGGACCGAAGAACGCCACGCTGGTCACCGGCACCACGACGCAACTGCCCTGGCAGCTCAGGAACGCCGCCGGCACGACGGTCGCCCAGGGCTGGACCGTGCCGCGCGGCACCGACGTGTCCTCCGGACAGAACGTCCAGTCGATCGACTTCGGCCGCTACCGCGGGCGCGGCCAGGGCTTCACGCTGGTCGCCGACGGGGAGACCAGCCGCCCCTTCGACATCGGCACCGACGCCTACGAACAACTGCGCCTCGACTCGCTGAAGTACTACTACACACAGCGCAGCGGCATCGAGATCCGCGACGCGCTCCGGCCGGGTTACGGCAGGCCCGCAGGGCACGTCGGCGTGGCACCCAACCAGGGCGACACGAACGTGCCCTGCCGGCCCGGCGAGTGCGACTACTCCCTCGACGTCAGCGGCGGTTGGTACGACGCGGGCGACCACGGCAAGTACGTCGTCAACGGCGGCATCTCCACCTGGGAGCTGCTGAGCACCTACGAACGCTCCCGGTCGGCCCGCACCGGACACCCCGCGCGGCTCGCCGACGGAACACTCGCCCTCCCCGAGAGCGGCAACAAGGTGCCCGACGTCCTGGACGAGGCCCGCTGGGAGCTGGAGTTCCTGCTCAGGATGCAGGTGCCGGACGGCCACCCGCTGGCGGGCATGGCACACAGCAAGATCCACGACGCGCAGTGGACCGGCCTCCCCCTGCTCCCCAGCGACGACCCGCAGAAGCGGGAGCTGCACGCGCCGACCACCGAGGCCACGCTCAACCTCGCCGCCACGGCCGCGCAGGCCGCCCGTCTGTACCGGCCCTACGACCCGGCGTTCGCGGCGAAGGCCCTCACGGCGGCCCGCCGGGCATGGACCGCCGCGCTCGCCCACCCCGCCCTTCACCCCGACCCCGACGACGGCACGGGCGGTGGCGCGTACCCCGACGACAACGCCACCGACGAGTTCTACTGGGCGGCCGCCGAGCTCTACCTCACCACGGGGGAGAAGCAGTTCGCCGATCACGTCCTCGACTCCCCGCTGCACAAGGCCGACATCTTCGGCGCCCTCGGCTTCGACTGGGGCCGCACGGCCGCGGCGGGCCGTCTGGACCTGGCGACGGTGCCGAACACCCTGCCCGGCCGCGACGAGGTACGCCGGTCGGTGACCAAGGCCGCGGACGGCTACCTCGCGACCATGGCGGCACAGCCCTACGGGATGCCGTACGCGCCGCCCGGCAATCTCTACGACTGGGGCTCCAACGCCCAGATCCTCAACAACGCGCACGTCATCGCCACCGCCTACGACCTCACCGGTGCCGCCAAGTACCGCGACGGAGCCGTCCAGAGCATGGACTACCTCCTCGGCCGCAACGCCCTGAACATCTCGTACGTCACCGGCTACGGCGAGGTCCATTCCCACAACCAGCACAGCCGCTGGTACGCCCATGAACTCGACCCGAGACTCCCCGCACCGCCGAAGGGCACCCTCGCCGGAGGCGCCAACTCAAGCATCCAGGACCCCTACGCGCAGAGCAGACTCCACGGCTGCACGGGCCAGTTCTGCTACATCGACGACATCCAGTCGTGGTCGACGAACGAGACGGCGGTCAACTGGAACGCGGCTCTGGCGTGGATGGCGTCGTTCGTGGCGGATCAGGGGTAGGGCCCGCCGCCCGGTCACGACGCGTCGTGGAACACCAGCCCCAGGGTCCGTCGTCGGCCGGAGCGCACGGTGCTCACTCCGTGCCGCATCGCCCCGGCCGACCAGCCGCGCTTCGTGCGCACCGGGCGGTCCCGGGTGGTGAACACCAGTCCGTGGCCCTGGCGGAGCACGGTCGCGGTGCCCCTCGACTGGGCCCGCGGCCGCTGCTCGGTCATCAGGAACTCGCCGCCGGTGTAGTCGGTGCCGTACTCGTCGAGGGCGACGACCACCTGGAGCGGGAAGACCGACTCCCCGAACACGTCGCGGTGCAGGGCGTTCCAGTCGCCCGGTGCGTAACTCAGCAGAATCTGTGCCGAGCGGTCCTGCCCGGCCGCGTGGCAGCGGGCCAGCCATTCCTCCAGTGAGTCGGGCCAGGGGGCGGGGCGGCCCAGGCGGGCCGCCCAGTCGCGGGCGATCGGCAGCAGGCGCGGGTAGAGCGCGGCGCGCAGGGCGGCCACCGGGGCGGGCAGGTCGTGCGTGAAGTAGCGGTACTCACCGGAGCCGAACCGGTGCCGGGCCAGATCGACCGTCGTCCGGAACAGCTCCGGCTTCTCGTACAGGGCGGCCAGGTCCCGGCACTCGGCGGGCGTCAGCAGCTGCTGGGTCGGCGCGCTGCCGTGCGCGTCCAGTTCCTCGGCGAGCGCGGCCCAGTCGGTGGCGGCCGTGCGGTGGCGGGCCCGGGCAGGGGTGAGCGTCATGGCGGCTCCTTCCGTCAGACGAGCGTCGGCTGGAGCGCACCCTCGTGCGTGAGCAGCCATACCTTGCGCTCGACGCCGCCCGCGTATCCGCGCATCGAGCCGTCCGCGCCGATCACCCGATGGCAGGGGCGGACCAGCAGCAGCGGATTGGCGCCCACCGCCGCGCCGAGCGCCCGGATCTCGGCACGCGGCACACCCAGGCGCTCGGCGAGTGCGCCGTACGTCGTCGTGGTGCCGTACGGGATGTCGTCCAGGGCCTGCCACACGCGCCGCCGGAACTCGCTTCCCCCGGCGGCGAGCGGCAGCTCGAACCGGATGAGCCGGCCCGCGAAGTACGCGTCGAGCCGGCGGGTCGCCTCGGCGAAGGCGTCGTCGTCGCGACGTGCGCCGGGCCCGAGGGCGGGGGCGCCCGGCTGCCCCGGCATGGACAGGGAGGTCAGCGTGAGGACGCCCGCCGACTCCTCGCCGGTCAGGAGCAGTTCGCCCAGCGGGCTGTCGTGGACGGTGTACACGGTCATCGGCTTCTTCCTCTCTTTCTCTCTCTTCCTCGCTCTCGTGTGGTCCGGTAACGAGTCTGCTGTGCCGCGCGCCAGGTCACCGGCGGGAATCGGACCTGGCGCTCGGTCCCGGTAGGTACCGCTGGACATACCCTGTGACCTGGGGGTATTTACGGTCGAGTACCCGAGCGGTACCGTATGGTCATGCCAGCCCTCAACGTGGAGTTCAGCGAGCGTGAGCTAGAGGACCTGCGCCAGATCGCCAAGGAGCGCGGTACGTCGATGAAGGCACTCGTGCGCGAGGCGGCCGCGGCCGACATCGCCCGGCATCGTGCCCTGCAAGAGGGCGCTGACGCCTTCCGCCGCTTCTTCGCCGCGCACGCCGCCGAGTTCGCGGCCGCGTTCCCCGACGACGAACCGCCCAAGAAGGGCGAGGTCGCCTGACCGATGCCGCCTGTTATCCACATAGACGTGCCCTGGCTGCTCCAGCGCCACGAGGAAGTGCTGCCGGACCAGCCCGCCGTCAACGACTTCTCCGCGCTGGTCGCCGCCGTCGCCCGGCACCGGGTCGACCCGCCCCGCCTCGGCGTGAACTCCGACGCGGCCTGGCGGGCCGCCGCGCTGCTGCACACCCTCGCCCTGCTCAAGCCGCTCCCGGCGGCCAACGCCCGTTTCGCCTGCGCGACCGCCGTCGCCTACATGTTCGTCAGCGGCGTCGGCATCGACCCGCCCTACGGCGCCCTCGTGGACCTCACCCGGGATCTGATCTCCGGCAAGGCGGACGTATACGGCGCGGCCGACCGGCTTCGCTCCTGGCAGATCTGAGCTCCGGCCGGGGCCGGGGCGCGTGAGGGGGGAAACCGCCCCGCCCCGGGGCCGCCGGCCGAGGGCGGGAGGAACGGGGCCGGCGGCCGGTTTCGCGCGGGAGAGCCGCCGTCCTGCGCGGGGCCTCCGAGAAGGGCCGAGTCCCAGTGCACTACCGGGCAGCGCGCGCCGGGAGCGTGCGCGAGGGCCCGCCACGTGCGTGTGCTTCACACGGGGCGCATGGAATGTCGAAAACGGGTGCGAATGACGTACGCGCACCCGCTTTCTGACTTTCTTTCAAACCTGTCGATGTGGGGCGGGCGCCTTGTTGGCCGTGAGGAAGGTGTGCAAGGGTGAAACTCCCGTGCGGGGGGTAAAGTGCCGGGGCTCATTCCACGGCCGAGGAACCCGCTCCGACGAGCGACCGCCGAATTCCCGCTCTCCGCACGCGCACCTAATAGGTACGCACCATACGCAACAAAGGAACCCGCTCCGTGCCCACCCCCCACCCCCCGCGTCCTCCCTATCCGCCGCCAGGCGGGGTGACGGAGGAATCCGACGAGGCTCTCGCCGCCCCGCTGCGAGCCGGCTCGGACGCCGTGGCCTCCCGGTCCGTCGCTCTGCTGATGGCGCGGCACTGGCAGCCGGCCCACGAGTACGCAGCCATCTGCCTCGCCACCTCGGGCCCGCTCGCCCACATGGTCACCGCCACCGCCTTCCACCACATCCTCGACCGGCTGGTGCTCGGCGAGTCCGCCGAGGCGATCCGGCCCCGGCTGCTGGTCGCCGTCCGGGAAACGGTCGCCAACTGGTCCGCGGAGGACCGAATATCCGAGGTTCTGCCGGACCTGGGGAAACCCGCCGGGGGCCGCGGTATGCGCGCCGTGAAGTCCATGCCGCCCGAAAACCGCATACTCGCCGAGCGGTCATTTCTGAGCCTTCCGGCGCTCGCTCAGTGTCTGCTGTGGCACACCGAGGTCGAGGCGGAGTCGATAAATGTCCCCGCCGGTCTGCTGGGCATGGACGCCGACACCGCGACCGCGGCGCTCGCACAGGCGCGCGAGAAATTCCGTGAGGGCTGTGTACGCGCCCACCGGGAACTCGCGCCGAGCAAGGAATGCCGTTTCTACAACCGCCTTCTCGACGTGCCGATCCGGCGCGGCGGCGCGCTGCTGCCGGACGTCCAGCAGCATCTGGCGCAGTGCCCCTACTGCCGTCACGCGGCCGAGCAACTCGGCCAGGTCGAGGCCGGACCGGGACCGCTCCTCGCCGAGGCGATACTCGGCTGGGGAGCCCGTCGCTACCTCGACTCGCGCCCGGGCCGCGCGCACGCGACGGGGACCCGTCCGCGCGGTGAGTCCCGCCGCGGCGGCGGACCCCGGCACGGGGGGACACGGAACAGGCTGCTGGCACGGATCCCCGCGCCCGCCCGCCGTGCCGCGAGGGAGACCTGGTCCTCCCGGACCCTGCTCACCGGCGTCGGCATCGCGGGGGCCGGACTGCTCGCGACCGTCCTCGCCGTGAGCGTCTGGCCGGACGGCGGGGACGGCACCGACCCGGTCGCCTCCACCGGTGTCTCGGGCGCCCGTGGCACGGTGCCGGGTGCCGGCTCCCAGTCCCCGCCCGCCGGTTCCGCCACGGGTCTGCCCACCGCGACCCGGCAGACGCGGCTGCGCAACGCCGCGGCCGACCTGTGCCTCGACATCGATGCCAAGCCGAAGGAGGGGGCGGGCGCCGTACTGGAGGTGTGTTCCTCGGCGTGGACCCAGCAGTGGACGTACGAGACGGACGGGCAGCTGCGCAGTGTGGCCGACCCCGATCTGTGCCTGGACTCGCACGCGGACGCGGGCGTGGTCATCCTCGGCACCTGCGCGGGCAAGAACTCCGAGCGGGGCGACGACGTGCGCTACGACCTCACCGTCCAGGGCGAGTTGCTGCCCCGCTGGGACGAGACCCTCGCCCTGGCATCGGCCGGTGAGAAACCGGGGGCCGACATCGTGGTCAAGGTCCGCGACGGCTCCGACGGCCAGCGCTGGCTGACCGATCCGCCGTCGGCAAGCCCCGGTTCGCTGTCGATCGCCGGAACCGGCGGGCCGTCGGCACAGCCTGCGCGGCTGTCGGACCAGGACTCGAACGGATAGGACGGCCGATAGGACGGCCGGGCGGGCCCCGGGGCGAAGGCGCCGGGGCCCGCCCGGTCCGTCACACGGGGTCCTCGACGAGGTCGGCGGTGCCGATCGTCGAGGGGCCGGCGTGGCCGGACAGGGCGAGGGTGAGGTCGAACTCCGCGAGCAGACAACGGATCACGTGCTCGACGCCCGCCTGGCCGTCGAGGCCCAGCCCGTAGACGTACGGCCGCCCCAGCAGGACCGCCCGGGCGCCGAGGGCGAGGGCCTTGAAGACGTCGTCGCCGGTGCGGATCCCGCTGTCGAACAGCACGGTCAGCCGGTCGCCGACCGCCTCCACGACCCGCGGCAGCGCATCGGCCGCGGCGACCGAGCCGGCCACCTGCCGGCCCCCGTGGTTGGACACCACCACCCCCTCCACCCCGGCGTCGGCGGCCAGCCGGGCGTCGTCCGGGTGCAGCACGCCCTTGAGGACGATCGGCCCGTCCCAGTGCTCACGCAGGAACCCCAGATCGGGCCAGGTGTGGCTCGCGTCGCCGAACAGACCGAGGAAGTGCAGCACGGCCGCGTTGGGATCCTCGTGCACCGGTTTGGCCAGCCCGGCTTGGAAGGCCGGGTCGGAGAAGTAGTTGGCGGTCCCCACCCCGTGCAGGAACGGCAGATAGGCCTGGTCGAGGTCACGGGGCCGCCAGGCCAGGATCGGCGTGTCCAGCGTGACGACCAGCACGGTGAACCCGGCGGTCCTCGCCCGGCCGAGGAAACTCCGGGTCACCTCGCGGTCCTTGCCCCAGTACAGCTGGAACCACCGCTCGGCGTCCCCCATCGCCTCCGCCACCTGCTCCATCGGCGTGCTGGAGGCGGACGACAGGATGTACGGCACGCCCTGTGCGGCGGCCGCCCGCGCGGCGGCGGTCTCCGCCTCCGGATGCATGATCGACAGCACACCGACGGGCGCGAGCGCCAGCGGCGCGGGCAGCGCGCGGCCCAGGACCTCGACGGAGAGGTCCCGCTCGTGCACGTCCCGCAGCATGCGCGGCAGGATCCGCCGCCGGTCCAGGGCGGCCCGGTTGGCGCGCGCCGTACTGCCGTTGCCCGCGCTGCCCGCCACATAGCCGACCGGGCCGGGCCCGAGCCGGTGCTCGGCCAGCTCCTCCAGCCGGGTCGGATCGGTGGGGAGCCGGGGCACGGTCCCCGACATCCCGTTCAGATAGATCTCGTACTGGAAGTCGGCCCAGTGCTTCGCCATCTGTACGTCCCGCCTCTCCTCGTCGAGCATGCGTCGCGCCGACGATACTCGCGGGTAGCAGCGGGTCCGTCCAGCGGGGATTCCGTCGGCCGGCCGGTGGTTGTCTCATCCATCCTCTCCGTCTTCGCCGGACGAATCGGTCACCCCCTCGACGTCCGGTCCCTGGGCCCGTACCCGCTGGACGTGCTCAAGGGACGCGCTCAGTTCGCCGAGCCAGTCGTCGGTGTGACGCTGGACCAGACGCACGCACCAGGCGAGGGCGTCGCTGCGGCTGCGGGCGACACCTCCGGCGATCAGTGTGTCGAGGACCCGGCGCTCGGGCTGCCGCAGCCGGGTCATCACGGGCGCGGCCACATGTGTGAACAGGCCGCGTCGGCCCTCGCACTCCACGCCCCAGGAGACCTTCCTGCCGAAACGGTGCTCGGCCTCGCGGGCCACCAGGATCCGGTCCTCCCGGGTGCGCTCCCGGAACTCCTCGATCCGGCCCTGGACGGCCGCGTCCCGCTCGGCGTCCGAGACGTCGTCGGCGAGCCGGGGGCCGGGGATGCGGCCGATCACGGTGATCTCCTCGCGGTCGGCGGTCACCTCGACCAGCTCCTCGAAGAGATCGTCGGGCAGACGGCCGGCGAACCAGCCGCGAATCTTCTCTCGCTGCTCTGCGGTAATCATGTAATCACGATTACCCCGGTCGGAGATGAACACAAGGGGTCGCGGAGGAGTCAGCCGAGAGCTGAAGCGGAATGTTTCAGGACTATTAACGAGGCGGTGAAAACCAGCCACTTGGCCGCTTCGTGCGATCAAGGGGCGCCAAGTTTCGGGGTTGTAACGTTCGAATTCCGTAACTTCACGCCACTGATTCAATACGCAATGTTACTGAAATCCATGGGTGCGATGTGTGTTTCGGCGACGGACTCGGCAGAGTGTGGCCCGCCGCTCCGGCGCCCACCGGGCCGAGGGCGGCACCCTGTCGATTCAAGCGGAAGGATGCACACAATGCGGAACACCGCGCGCTGGGCAGCGACCCTCGGCCTCTCGGCCGCCGCCGTCTGCGGACCCCTGACCGGGGCCTCCGTCGCTTCCCCGGGCAGCGCCCCGGCTTCGCTCTACGCCCCCTCGGCCCTGGTGCTCACCATCGGCCACGGTGACGACGTGGCCACCGTGACCCCGGAGCGTGCCGTCACTTTGACCTGCGCCCCCAAGGCTTCCGGAACTCATCCGGCCGCGGCCCTGGCCTGCGCCGAACTACGGGGCGTCGGCGGCGATTTCGATGCCCTGGCGGGCAGAGACGACGTGCCGTGCACGAGGGAGTACAACCCGGTGCTGGTCACGGCCCAGGGCGTCTGGCAGGGCAAGCGCGTCACGTATGAGCGCACCTTCGGCAACGAATGCGTGAAGAACGCCAACGGCTCCAGCGTCTTCGCGTTCTAGGACCGGGATCGCCCGGTTCCCGGACATGCCGGAACAGGCCCGCAAATGGGGAGTGCGAGCCCCTGTCGCGGGGACCGGCGATCTCGCACCGGGGGTCGGACGGGCGGAGTGGGGCCGCCCGCCGACCCCCGGCATCACGGCCGCTCCCCGGGAATCCGGGGGAGCGGCCGAAACCGTTCCAGCAGACCCGCCCCGCGCAACAGCCGCTGCAGGCCGGTCCCGACGCCCACCAGGCGCAGCCGGCCGCCGCGCTCCCGGGCCCTCGTCTCGGCCCGGCACAGCACACGCAGCCCGGAGCAGTCGAAGAAGTCCACGGAGCGCAGATCGACCAGCACGTCCGGTTCGGGCCCGGCGGTCGCGGCGTCCAGATGCTCGCCGAGGAGATCCGCCGTGGCGATGTCGATCTCTCCGTACGCCTCGATCACGACGACCGGGCCGAGAGTCCGGGTGCGGGCACAGGAGTTGGGCGCGGGCGGCCGCGCAAGGGGGGACTCGGCACCGGCCAGCCGGCGCGTGCCTCGGTCGTCGGCATCCGGTGTCATGACTGTCTCACCTCGCCCCGGGCATGGGTCCGGGTAGTTACCCCGACGGGGACATGGCCATCCCTGCGACACGGCCCGCAAGATCAGCTGCACTCGAAAGAGTGAACTTCCCGTCGCTGTCCTTGACTTCGCTCATACGAAGAGGGGCCGCCGTCTCCCTGCGGACGGCGGCCCCTCGGCCGTGCGGCTCCGGTCGGCGGCTCTGCGGAGCCTATATGGCGGTCACATATGTGTGCTGGTCACATGTGGACCTATGTGTGCTGGTCACATGTGGACGACCGGTGCGGCAGTGGTGTCCTGCCGTGGCACCCCGCGGCGGTAGAGCAGGAACGCGACCAGTGTGCCCGCGGCGAAGAAGCCGGCCGACCACCAGAAGGCGGTGGTGTAGCTCTCGATGGTCGCCTGCGCCTGGACCAGCTTGCTGGTCGCGTCACGGCCGGCCAGATAGTCGGTCGCGGCGCTCGCGGCGAGCGTGGTCAGCAGGGCCGTACCGATCGAACCGCCCACCTGCTGCATCGCGTTGACGGTCGCCGAGGCGACACCCGCGTCCTCCGCGGCAACCCCGCCCGTGGCCAGCTGCATGGCGGTCGGCATGACCAGCCCCAGGCCCACGCCGATGACGACCAGCGGCGGCAGCACCGCGCTCATGTAGTGGGAGTCGACGCCGATGCCGGTCAGCCAGGCCATGCCGGCCGTGGCCACGGCGAAGCCCAGCGGGATGACCGCCTTCGGGCCGATCCGGGGCAGCAGGACGGTGGTGCCGAGCTGTGCGGCCACCATCAGCGCGCCGACCATCGGCAGGAACGCCACGCCGGTCTTCGTCGGGCTGAAACCGAGGTTGAGCTGCAGGTAGTAGGTGAGGAAGAGGAACACGCCGAACATGCCCGCGCCGGTGATCAGCACCGCGAGGAACGAGGCCGCCCGGTCGCGGTCGAGCAGGATCCGCACCGGCAGCAGCGGGTGCTCGGCCCGGGTCTGCCACCAGGCGAAGGCCGCCAGGAGCAGACCGCCCGCGATCAGGAATCCCCAGGTCAGCGGCGATCCCCAGTCATGGGTCTCGGCGTTGGAGAAGCCGTAGACCAGGGCGAACAGACCGCTGGCGACGAGGATCGTGCCCGGCACGTCCAGCTTCGCGCCGGCGGCGTCACGGTGGTTGCTCAGCAGGATCCAGCCGCCCGCGAAGGCGACGAAGGCGATGGCCACGTTCACATAGAGCGTCCAGCGCCAGTCGAACGCGTCCGTCAGGACGCCGCCGAGCAGCAGGCCGACCGCACCACCGGCGCCGGCGATGGCGCCGTACACACTGAATGCCCGCGCCCGTTCCCGTGCGTCGGTGAAGGTCGTGTTGAGCAGCGACAGCGCGGCGGGCGCGAGGAGCGCGCCGAAGGCACCCTGCAGGGCACGCGCGGTGACCAGCATGCCGAAGCCGGTCGCGGCACCGCCGAGCGCGGAGGCCACGGCGAAGCCGACGACGCCGACGAGGAAGGCCGGCTTGCGGCCGAAGAGGTCCGCTATCCGCCCGCCGAGCAGCAGCAGGGAGGCGAAGGCCAGGGCGTAGGCGGTGACGATCCACTGCCGGTTGCCGTCCGAGAAGCCGAGGTCGGCCTGGGCGGAGGGCAGGGCGATGTTCACGATCGTGGCGTCGAGCACCACCATCAGCTGCGCGACGGAGATGATCGCGAGGATCCACCACCGCTTCGGGGAGGCGGCGGGCGGCGCCTGAATGGCTTCGGCACCCGCGTGGGTGCTGTCGGTCAGGGTCTTCTCGGGCATCGGGAAACTCCAGGGAAGTCGTCCGGGCGTACCAAAACCTAAACGAAACGGTTTCGTACACGACGAGGCTAGAGCACGCTGAACGAAACGGCAACGTTTCGTTCGGGGTCGGTCCTTGCGTGCCCGCTCCGCCTGTATGCCTTGACTGGCATATAACTGGCGAGGCATATTGACCTCATGTCCGACTCCGCGCTCTGGACCGCCCTCGCCGACCCCCACCGGCGGGCCATCGTCGCGCTCCTCCTGGAGCGGCCCCGGCCCGTCGGGGAGATCGTGGAGGCATGCGGTCTGAGCCAGCCGAGCACCTCCAAGCACCTGAAGGTGCTGCGTGAGGCCGGTCTGGTGCGCGTACGACAGGACGCCCAGCGCCGTGTCTACGCCCTCGACCCGGCACCGATCGCGGCACTCGACGCGTGGCTGGCCCCCTACCGCAGGCTCTGGAACAGCAGCCTGGACGTACTGGGCCGGCGGCTCGACCAGACGTCGGACGACAGCAGCCAACCCCCCGCCCCGAAGGACTGATCCGCCATGTCCGCCGAACCCACCGGCACCTTTGTGACCCTGGACGACGGCCGTCCGGCCGTCCGCTTCACCCGCGTGTACGACCATCCGCTCGACCGTGTCTGGCACTTCGTCACCGACCCCGGCGAACTCGCCCAGTGGTTCCCCTCCCGCGCCGACATGGAGCTGCGCCCCGGCGGCACCATCCGGTTCAGCGGCGACCCGAACATGCCCGAGTCGACCGGCCGCGTGCTCGCCGTGAACCCGCCGCGGCACCTGTCCTTCGAGTGGGGCGGCGACGAACTCCGCTTCGACCTGGAGGAGGCCGAGGGCGGGCGCACCCGCTTCACCCTCACCAATGTGCTCGGCGCCGAGAACACCGCCGCCCGCAACGGCGCGGGCTGGGAGGTCTGCCTGGCCGCCCTGGACGCGAAGGCGCGCGGCGAGCTGTTCGAGGGACCGCAGGCCGGGGCGAGCGCGCCCTGGAAGGAGTACTACGCGGGCTACATCGAGGCCGGGGTGCCCTCCGGCGCACCGGTGCCCGGCCTCGGCTGACGCGTCAGGCCAGCTGCCGTCGCACCAGTTCGTGGAGCCGGCCGCCGGTGTCCGCGAGAAGCTCGGCGGGGGTGCCCTGCTGAGCGACCTTGCCGTCCTCCATCACGATGACCCGGTCGGCGTCCAGCACTGTCGACAGCCGGTGGGCGATGACGATCCGGGTGGCGTTGAGCTTGCGGGTGCTCTCGATGACGGTGCGCTGGGTGTCGTTGTCCAGGGCGCTGGTCGCCTCGTCGAAGAAGAGGATGCGCGGGCGGCGGATCAGGGCCTGGGCGATCATCAGCCGCTGGCGCTGACCGCCCGAGACGGCCCCGCTGCCCGAGACGATCGTGTGCAGACCCATCGGCATCCGCTTGATGTCCTCCGCCAGCCCGGCCATCTCGGCCGCCGCCATCGCCTCCTCCGGCGTGCAGGGCTCGGTGCCGCAGATGACGTCCAGGATCGAGCCGGTGAACGGCTGCGCGTGCTGGAGCACCACCCCGCACTGTCGGCGCACGGCCGACTGGTCCAGCGCCGCCAGGTCCTGCCCGTCGTACAGCACGCTGCCCGAGACCGGCCTGTCGAAGCCGATGAGCAGCCTCAGCAGGGTGGACTTGCCGCAGCCGCTGGGCCCGACGATCGCCACGAACTCGCCCGGCCGCACCTCGAAGGTCACGTCGTCCAGGACGAGCGGACCGTCGTCCGCGTACCGGAACGACAGCCGGCGGGCCTCGATCGCCCCGGACAGCGGGCCCGGCCGGGTGCTCGCCGTACGCACCTCGGGCGTCGCCTCCAGCACCGGCCGGATCTCCTCGAACAGCGGCAGCGCGGCCACGGCAGAGACGAACGCGCCGGTGAGCTGGGTGACCGAGGTCAGCAGCATCGTCACCGACGTGTTGAAGGTCAGGAACGCCGCCGCCGACATCGCGCCCTTCGCCGGGCCCGCCAGCAGCATGAACATCAGCAGGGTGCAGACCGGCAGGTACACCGCGCCCAGCACCGTCGTGAGGTTCTTGATGCGGCCCACCTTCTGCTGGAGCTCGCGGCTGCGCGCGAACTCGCCCGCCCAGGCGGCATACGCGTAGTTCTCGGCCGCGGCCACCCGCAGCTTCGGCAGCCCGCGCAGCGTCTGGAAGGCCCGGTTGTTCAGCTTGTTGCCGAGCACCACGAGCTGCCGCTGCCGGCGCACCTGCCACAGCCCGAGCCCCAGGAACACGGCGGCGATGACCGTCAGCATGCCGATCGCGGCGAGCGCCATGGGCACGCTGTACCAGAACAGCAGGGCCAGGTTCATCGCGCCGACGGTCACCGACTGGGCGACCACCGGGCCGACTCCCGCCAGCAGCCGCCGTATCGCGCTGATCCCCATGGCCGCGCTCGCCAGCTCGCCCGTGGACCGCTGGGTGAAGAACTTCGTCGGCAGGCGCAACAGCCGGTCCCAGACCGCCGGTTGGAGCGTCGCCTCGATACGGCCCTCCAGGCGCAGGATGGTCAGGTTCTCCAGGAGCATGAACGCGGCCGCCACCACACCGCTGACCATCACGGCCAGACAGACCTGCACGATCAGCCCCTGCTGGGCCCTAGGCACATACTCGCCGAGCACCTTGCCGGTGGCGATCGGCACCAGTGCGCCGATCGCCACCGTCACCAGACCGGCGAGCAGCAGATGCAGCACGTCGCCGCGAGTGCCCCGCATGCTGAACCGCAGCAGCCCGAGCGGACCGAGCCTCCGCTCGGGCAGCGGACGGTAGAACATCACCGCGCGCGGTTCGAACTCCTCCGCGTTGGCCTTCTCGACGGGAGTCTCGCGGCCGGTCGCCGGATGGACGGCCACATAGCCGCCCCGCCGCCACAGCAGCGCGACCGGCGCACCCGACAGGGCCCGGTGCCCGACCAGCGGGCCGACGTCGTCCCGCCACCAGCGGTCGTCCAGGCGTACGGCCCTGGTGCGCACCCGGGACGCGAGCGCCACCCGCTCGACCGGGTCCAGCCGGTCGCTCTCGGTGCCGCTCTGCGCGGGTTCGGCGAGCGTGATCCCGGCGGCCTGGGCGACCAGCTTGCAGGCGGCGTACGTGGCGTCGGCGTCGGCGGCCGTGGTTCGCCTCGCCGGCGCCTTGCCGATCGACGCGAGCAGCGTGCGGTCGGCCTGGGCGCGGACCGCCTCACCGGCCTTGATCCCGGCCGCCGTGCGCGTCTCGTGGGTGTGCTCCAGCTGCTCGATCCACCGGTCCAGGGTGGTGAGCAGCCGGTACTGCTGGTCGACCATGCTCTGCCACACGGCCGGGTCCATCAGCAGGTCGGCGGCGGCCTCCGCGCCGTACAGCGACCCGTACTGGACGCTGCCCGGCGGCACCTGCATCCAGAACACATCATCGTCGGTCATATCGGCCGCGCGTTCCGTCGCCATCGGAGCCTGGAAGAGGATGGACAGGCCGCGGCCGACGCCCAGCGCGAGGGCGTACTCCAGCGGGCTCGACGTCGGGGGCACGTACTGGGGGTTGCCGTACTCGTCGTACGACCAGGTCTGGGTGTGCGCGGGCTGGTACAGCTCGCGCAGTCCGATGCGGTGCACCACGCAGTCGCGCAACGGGCGCGCCACCAGGGTGTGCTGCGGACCGGCGACCGGGCCGAGCAGCAGCGAGCCCGCCTCCAGACGGCCTAGGTGGTGCCAGTGGCCCTGCTGCCCTGCGTCCACCGCGAACAGGTCCAGCGCGCCCGCCGCGACCAGCCACAGCACCTGCGGGCCTGCCAGGTCGAGGCGGTTGAAGCCGCTGCAGTCCAGGGGCGTGCCCAGCGAGCCGAGCGCGCCCAGGACGAGGTCGCCTTCGTGCACGGAGGTCATCTCACCGCTCCCTGACCAGCGCGGCATACGCTCCGCCGCGCGCCACCAGCTCGTTGTGCCGGCCGCGTTCCACGATCGTGCCGTGCTGCAGCACGACGATCTCGTCGCTGTCGCGCACGGTGCTCAGCCGGTGGGCGATCACCACACAGGCGCAGCCGCGCCGCCGCAGATTGTCGATGACGACCAGTTCGGTCTCCGCGTCCAGCGCGCTGGTCACCTCGTCCAGCACCAGGATGCTGGGCCGGCGGACCAACGCCCGGGCGATCTCCAGACGTTGCCGCTGACCGCCGGAGAAGTTCCGGCCGTCCTGCTCGACCTTGCTGTGGATGCCGCCGGGCCGCCGCACGACGACGTCGTACAGGGCCGCGTCCCGCAGCGCCTCCACCACCGCGTCGTCCGGGATCGACGGGTCCCAGAGCGCCACGTTGTCGCGGACCGAGCCCTCGAAGAGGAACACGTCCTGGTCGACGAAGGACACGGAGGACGCGAGCGCGCCCCGCGGAATGTCCTCCAGGCGCTGCCCGTCGATGCGGATCACCCCCTCCCAGGGCGAGTACAGGCCCGAGATCAGCCGGGAGACGGTCGACTTGCCGCTGCCCGAGCCACCGACCAGCGCCACCTGCTGCCCGGGTCCGACGGTCAGGTCGAAGCCGGTGAGCAGCGGCTTGTCGAGGGGGCTGTAGCCGAAGGTGATGTTCTCCAGCTCGACGTGGCCGTGCAGCCGGCGTGTGGAGTCTCCGCCGCCGGGGCGGGCGTAGATCGGGTCCGCCTGGAAGTTCTCCACGTCCTTCAGCCGGGCCACGTCGGCCGCGAAGTCCTGGATACGGCCCGCGACGCCGTTCAGCCGGGTGAGCGGCGCGGTGAAGCGGGTGACCAGCGCCTGGAAGGCGACCAGCAGACCGACCGAGATATGGCCCTCCACCGCCCGCATACCGCCGATCCACAGGATCAGCGCGCTGTTCAGGGTGGCCAGCGTGGGCGCGACCACGCCGAGCCAGGCGCTGGGCACCCCGAGCCGCTGCTGCTCCTCCAGGGTGGTGGCGTGCTGTCCCGCCCACTTGCGGAAATAGCCGTCCTCGCCGCCGGTCGCCTTCATCGTCTCGATCAACTGGAGCCCGGTGTAGGCCGTGTTGGTGAGCCGTGCGGTGTCCGCGCGCAGCTTCGCCGTGCGGGTCGCGCGCAGCCGTACGACGAGGCGCATCGCCACGACGTTGAGCAGCGCCACGCCGATGCCGACGAGGGTGAGCTGCGGGTCGTAGGTGTAGAGCAGCACCGCGTAGAGCACGACCACGATCGCGTCCACACCCGCCGCCGCGAGGTCACGGGCCAGGGTCTCGGCCACCTGGTCGTTGGACTGGAGCCGCTGCACCAGGTCGGCGGGGCTGCGCTGGGCGAAGAACGTCACCGGCAGCCGCAGCAGATGGCGCAGGAAGCGGGCGCTGGAGAGGGTGGAGGAGATGATGCGGCCGTGCAGCAGGTTGGCCTGCTGGAGCCAGGTCAGCACCAGTGTGAGCAGCACACAGGTGCCCATCGACGCGAACAGCACACCCAGCAGCGAGGTCTGGCCGCCGATGAGGAACATGTCGATATAGGTGCGGCTGAGGGCGGGCACCGCCGCGCCGACGGCAACGAGCAGCAGGCTCGCCAGCACCGCGGCGGGCATGGTGCCCGCGGTGCCGCGCAGCCGGGCCGGCATCGCGCCGAGGACGCCCGGCTTGCGCCCGCCCTTCTCGAAGCCTTCCCCCGGCTCCATGACCAGGACGACCCCGGTGAAGCTGCCGTCGAACTCCTCGATGGGCACGAAACGGCGGCCCTTGGCGGGGTCGTTGATATGGACGCCGCGCCGTCCGAAGCGGCGCCCCATGCCGTCGTAGACGACGTAGTGGTTGAACTCCCAGAAGAGGATGGCCGGTGCCGTCACCTCCGCGAGGGCGGCCAGGTCCATCTGCATGCCCTTGGCGGTCAGGCCGTAACTGCGGGCCGCCTTCAGCAGATTGCTGGCGCGCGAGCCGTCACGGGAGACACCGCAGGCGATGCGCAGCTCCTCCAGCGGGACATGGCGGCCGTGGTGTCCGAGCACCATGGCGAGGGAGGCGGCGCCGCACTCCACCGCCTCCATCTGGAGCACGGTGGGCGTACGGACGGCCTTTCCACGGCTCTTGGGGACCGGGCGCCCGGCCGGGGCGGCGCGCCGCCGGCCGCGGGTCTGCTGAGCGGTGGTCACGGGAGCAGCCAATCGACGGGTCGCTGGTCGGCCAGCCGGATCGAGGCCGTGGCCAAGGTCATGGAGTCGAGCCGGTACGGCGGTCCGTCCGCGGACGACCACCGGTAGCCGCTCTTCGTCGAGGACGACCTGTCCAGCCTCACCAGGACGGCCACCGGGCGGCCCTTCCCGGTGAACTGCTCGCCCAGCTGGCTGTCCCCGAGGAACGCGGCGATCGACTGGGCGGACTGGGCGGTCCTGTCCACTGACTTCACATGGCCGCGCAGCACGCCGTACCGCTGCGTGGGCACCGAGGACACGGTGAGGTCGACCGCGGCGTCGGCGGGCACGGAGGCCGCGTTCTCGGCGGGGACGTACACCGTCGCGTACAGCGGGTCCGAGGAACGGGCGACCTTCTCCACCGCGGCCACGTTCGCGCCGGTCCTGATGATCTGCCCGATGGTGGCGGCGAGCGCGGTGACGCGGCCCGCGGCGACCGTGCGGACGACCGAGTCGCCCTGGCTCGTACGGACCTTCAGGACGGGCGAGCCGGCGGGCAGCCGCTCACCCTGTCTGGCGAGGACGGCGGTGACCTGGCCGGCGACGGGGCTCTGCAGGACGTAACTGCCCTGCCCGTGCGTGAGGATGGCCTGCGCGCTCACCGTGGAGGCGACCGAGCCGGTCACCGCCCAGACGGAGGCGGCTGCCATCACCACGACGGCGACCAAGAGCGCCAGCCAGCCCTGCGGGCGGGCGAGGCGCACCGGAAGGTCGAGCTCCTCCGGCGACTGGAGTTTGGCGAGGGCCTGTTGGCGGAACTGCACGGAACTTCCCTCACCTGTGGGAGAGGCTGCGCCACGACATGGTTCTGGACATCCGAGAGTCCCGGAGCCGGGATGCGGCTCCGGGACTCAACGGCAGCGAGGTGCGATCAGAGACCGGCGACCAGGCCGGCGACCGGGGCGGTGTTCAGACCGGTGACACCCTCGACGGTGCCGACGGCCGTGTCCACCAGGCCGGAAACCGGGGCAATGCCGTTCAGGGCACCGGTGGCGGTGTTGAGGGCGTTCACGGAAAGGCCGCCGGAGACGTTGTCCAGCTCGGCGTCCGAGATCTCGACGGTCTCGACCTGGGGGGTGGAGTTCATGATGGAACTTCCCTTCATACGAATATTTCACAAGGGGGAGAGCGGCCCCCTCCGAGAACAGATGGACGGCCGCGGCCGCGGGCGCCGGGCACCCGTTTCCGGAAGCCCTTCGCGGCTCCCGCGACGCGATGGATCAAAGCACGCACGCGGCGCGCGCAGCCAATCAACCAGGCGTCTCACCTGGGAACTTGACCTTCACAGGAGCCCATCGGTGAGGGCACGCGCACGGCTTGTCGGCGACTCCTTCACATGGCGCACGGCATCGGCGCAGACGAACGCTTGCCCCCGGGGCGGAGAATCCGGCACTCCGCGCCAAAGGCGCGAGGAGGGGCGCGCGGTTGTGCAGAACCGCCGGACCCGGTGACTTCGTTGAGTATTCAATGTGCAGATTCCCTGAAGCAGGGGTTCCGGCCCGAGTGCGGAACGGACCGTGTCCGGCCGGTCGCCGAACGTGTCGGTCCAGCAGCGCGTAGGCCGTGTCATTCAGTAGGGCGTAGGCCGTGTCAGTCCAGTAGCGCGTAGACCGTGCTCGCCCGCGCGGCGATCCGCCCGGAGCCCTCGTCGGTCATCGTGATGTCCGCGAAGGCCATCCGCCGGCCCAGCTTGCTCAGCACCGCTTCGATCAGGACATCCGAACCGGCCACCGCACGCTGGAACGACGTCGACTGCTGCACCGTCGTCATCGGGACGAAGCCACCGCGCGCGGCCGACACGGCGATCACCGTCGCGGTGTCGGCGGCGGCCATCAGAGCCTGCCCCGACAGTCCTCCGCCCTCCCGGGAAAGCCGGTCCGACCAGGGCAGGCGCAGCACCGCACGCCTCTCGTCCAAGGCCTCCACCGACAGCCCGAGTTCAAGGACCCAGGGGGCGAAGTTGGCGGAGAGGATCTTGTCGGCTTCGGTGGTGGTCATCGTCATATGGGGGATTGTTCCCGACCGTGCCCCGCGACACGCGCAGCGTGGCCGATTCGCCCTCGCGCAAAGCAAGTTGGCAAACGGAATTGAACACACCGCTCGACCCGTCCGTACCTACAGCCATCCAGGCGCCCCCCGATCAACTGCCGGACTCCGGCACAGGCCCCGTCCCTTGGAGGTCGAGAAGTTTGAGTCACAAGCGAATGCCGAAGCGCAAGGCCGCGATAGCGGTGGGCGGTGTCGCGGCGCTCGGAGCGGCGGCCCTTCTGCTGCCGAACGCGAACGCGTCCCAGGACGGCGCCTCGGCGGATGCCGCCGGCGCCCCCAGGACGATGAAGGCCACGGACGCCTCGGACCTGTCCGCGCAGCTCCAGAAGGCGCTTGGTGACGCCTTCGCCGGCTCCTACTACGACTCCGGCAAGCAGCAGCTCGTCGTCAACGTGGTCAGCGGCGACAACAATCTCATCGTCCAGGCGAAGAAGGCGGGCGCGGTCGTCCGGCAGGTGGAGAACAGCACCTCCGAACTCAAGGCCGCCGCGCAGACCCTGAAGACCAAGGCGACCATCCCGGGCACCTCCTGGGCCGTCGACCCCAGGACCAACAAGGTCCTGGTCACCGCCGACAGCACCGTCACGGGCGCAAAGTGGAACAGACTGGAGTCGACGGTCCAGGGCCTCGGCTCGGGCATGGCGACCATCAAGAAGTCCGCCGGCACCTTCAAGACCTTCGTGTCGGGCGGCGACGCCATCTTCTCCCAGGTGCAGGGCGGCAACGTCCGCTGCTCCCTCGGCTTCAACGTCAAGGCCTCGGACGGCAGCCCCGCCTTCCTGACGGCCGGTCACTGCGGTGTCGCGGCCAAGGACTGGTCCGACTCCCAGAACGGGCAGCCGATCGCGACCGTGGACCAGGCCACCTTCCCCGGCCAGGGCGACTTCTCGCTCGTCAAGTACAACGACGCCACCACCCAGGCGCCGAGCGAGGTCAATGTCGGCAACGGGCAGACCGTCCAGATCACCCAGGCCGTGGACGCCACCGTCGGTGCGACGGTGTTCCGGATGGGCTCCACCACCGGTCTGCACAACGGCCAGGTGACCGGCCTCGACGCCACTGTCAACTTCCAGAGCGAGACCGACCCCAACGGCGTCGACACGGTCACCGGACTCATCCAGACCAACGTCTGCGCCGAGGCCGGCGACAGCGGCGGCTCCCTGTTCACCCAGGACGGCGGCGCGGTCGGCCTGACCTCCGGCGGCAGCGGCGACTGCACCAGCGGCGGCGAGACCTTCTTCCAGCCGGTGACCGCAGCCCTGCAGGCGACCGGCGCGACGCTCGGCGACGCAGGTGCAGGTGCCGGTGCTGGTGCGGGTGACCAGTCCGGTGCGGGTGCTGGTGCTGGTGCCGGGGACCAGTCCGGTGCCGGCGCGGGCGGCGACGCGGTGGGCGGCGGCGACCAGTCCGGCGCCACGGCCGACCCCTCCGCCACGGCCGACCCGTCCGCGACAGCGACCGACCCGGCGGGTACGGGTGACCAGTCCGGCACCGGCGCGGGCGACGGCTCGTCCCTCACGCAGAACCACTGAACCCAGAACCACTGAACCCAGACCCACTGATCGGCCTCCCCAGCGGTTCCGGCCGACGGTGGACGGTCCGGCCCTCCGGCGGGAGGGTCGGACCGCGTCGTCGTTCGCGGCGGGTCCGCCGCGGCTCAGGCGCGCCCCAGAGCCCGCAGCAACAGCACCGCCACGTCGTCGACCCGGTCCCGTGCCGCCACGCTGTGCGCGACGAGTTCGTCGGCCAGCTGCTCCAGCGGCCGGTCCCCGATCGTGTTCAGCAGTTCACCCATGTCGGCCAGGGCGTCCTCGATGTCCACGCCGGGCGACTCGATGAGGCCGTCGGTGTACAGGACGAGGACCGAGCCCCTGGCGAGGTCGACCTCGGTCGTCGGGTACGTCGCGTCCGCGTCGATGCCCAGCAGCGGACCGCCGGCCAGGTCCAGGACGCGCACCCGCCCGTCCGGCCGTCTCAGCAGCGGGGGCGGATGCCCCGCCCGGGCCATCACGGCACGCTCGTTGTCCGGATCGAGCCGCAGATACAGACAGCTCGCGAACAGATCGGCGCCGAGGTCGACGAGCAGCCGGTTGGTGCTGCCCATCACCTCCTCCGGCGCCTGACCTCCGGTGGTGAACGCCCGTACCCCGGTGCGGATCTGCCCCATCAGCCCGGCCGCGGTCACGTTGTGTCCCTGGACGTCCCCGATGACCGCCGCCGCGAGCGGCCGGGTCGGCACCATGTCGTAGAAGTCGCCGCCGATCTCCATGCCCTGAGTGGCCGGCAGATAGCGCGCGGCCGCCTCGATGCCGGGCGGTGGCATCAAGGAGCGCGGCAGCAGGGCCTCCTGCAGACCGTGCGCCAACTGGTTCTTGGCGTCGTACAGCAGCGCCCGCGCCAGCGCCTGCGCGATCAGCCCGCCCAGGCTCGTCAGAACGGCCCGTTCGTCCGCGGGGAAGACATGCGGCTCCGAATAGGCGAGCACACAGGTGCCCACCGGCCGCCCGGACGCGATCAGCGGCAGATAGGCCCAGGCCGCGAAGCCGCCCGGCAGCCCGGTCAGCTCCGGATACAGGCGGTCCAGCTGCTGCCGGGAGTCGAAGAACGCCGGTACCCCCGTGGTGAGGACGTGGGTGCCCGGCATCCGCTCGGACAGCGCGACGCCGTCGAACCGCTCGACATGGTGCGGGTTCGCATACCCGCGGTGCCCCAGCACGTGCAGCCGCCCGCCCTGCGACCCGAGCAGCACCACGGCCTGGCTCCCGACGGACGGGACGATCTCGTCAGCGACCAGCTGCACCACGTCCTGCACGCCCACCGCCTCGGTCAGCGCGCCGGCCAGGCTCAGCACCTGGGAGATGGTGACCAGACGGGACGGTCCCGCACCGGTCCGCGGAGCGGCCCGCCCCATCTCCGCCACCGCGCGAGCCCTGCTGATGCGCACGCTCAGCCCGGTCGTGCTCGGGTAGAGCCGGAACGACAGCCAGTCGCCCGGCGGGCGCAGCGCCACGAACGACGTCACGTGCTGGCTGATCAGGGCGCCCCGGTACCGGTCCTCGTACATCGGGTCGTTCAGCCAGGGCACCGAGGCCCACAGATGGGTGCCCAAGAGCTCACCGGCGGGTGTGCCGAGCAGCTCGGCGGCCGCCGCGTTGGCGAACCCGACCCGGCCGTGCAGATCGAGCGACACCAGCCCGTACGGCAGCCGCGCCACCATCCGCGCGGCCTCGACCGTGCCCAGGGTGCCCGCGACCCCCGTCACGGTCGACGCCAGCAGATCGGGCTCGCGCGGGATCGGCCGGTTGTCCTGCGCGGCCCGCTCCAGCCGCGCCGCGAGCCGGTCGCAGGCCGCGGTCAGATGCTCGCGCTCCCGGTCGGACAGCTCCGGCGGATGCGAACCCGGCCAGGTCACGAAGACCGCGCCGTACGCCTTGTCCGCGGTGGCCACGGGCAGGGCGGCCAGCGCGAAGGGGTAGGGCAGGACCACCGCGATACGGGGATAGCGCCGGGCCATGTCGTCCTCGCCGCCCACCCAGACCAGCCGCCGGCCGCGGACCGCCTCCGCGACCGGGATCGGCGCGCTCAGCCCCACCCGCTCCCACGGTGCCGCGAACGCCCGGGGCAGCCCCGCCACCACGGCCATCTCCAGTACCGGCTCGTCGTTGGCCAGCAGGTACACCGCACCCGAGTGCGCGTGGACCTCGTCCATCATCGTGGCCAGCGACAGGGAGAGCAGTGGTTGGCCGACCCGCGACCCGGTGGCCTCCGGCGCCTGCGCGGGCCTCTGCCCGTCGGACACGCCGACCACCTCCTCGTACGGCCGCGCGTCGCACCCCCAGGGGTCAAGGCTCTCTCCTGGCGGCGCGCGGCGCACGGCGAACGGGCCGCGCCGGACCCCCGTGACCTCCACGGAACGGTCACAGGGGCTGCGCGGGCGGCTCATAAGCGCTGTAATGGCGGACGTGGTCAGTGAGGGCGCTGCGGTACGCAGAACGAGGAGGGAGCGTGCCGAAGTTGCCCTGGAAACGGTCATGACCGACCCCGGCGCACCCGATCGACTGCACCGTGTCATCGAACAGGCACTGGTTTTCGCCGGGGCGTCCTTTGTTGGCGTGTACACACCGAGCGAGGACGGTGCGGTGCTCCGCCTCGCGGAGTCGGCGGGGCTGCCGCGCACGCTGTACGGGCTGCGCGACGGCTATCCCGCCTCGGCACAGTCCCCGCTCGCCGAGGCCCATCGCACCGGGCAGCCGATGTGGCTCGGCCCCGAGGAACTGGCGGCCTGCCCCGAGGCACGCCGCACACCGTCCCGGGAGTTCTTCGTGGCGGCCCTTCCGGTGCGGGAGGGCGACGGCTGTCTCCTCGCCGTGAGCGAGCGCGTCGGCGGCTTCGACCTGGAAGACCGCCGGTGTCTCGAACTGATCGCCGACTCGGTCGCCCTGCCCGCCCCGCCCGGGGCCACCACCACCGGTGAGCTGCCCGCCGACGCCTTCAGCCTGGCCATGGACACCGGCCGCGTGGAGGTCGGCGACGAGATCCTGGAGCTGTTCGAAATCGGCCGGGGAGAGTTCGACGGCAAGGTCGAGACCCTGCTCGGGCTGACCGTGCCCGAGGACCTGCCCGCGCTGATGTCCGTCGTCGAGGCCGACCACATGTCCATCGGCGAACGCGAGCTGGAGTTCCGCATCCTGCAGCGCTCCGGTCCGCCCAGGTGGCTGAGGCTGCGCGGACGGATGGTGCCGGGCGGCGAGGGCCTGCCCGCGCTCCTGGTCGGGACCGTGACGGACACCTCCAAGCTGCGCTCCGACGTCACCGACGTGGCCCGCGTCCAGCGCCTGGCCGCGGCGCTCGCCACCGCCGGCACCGTCAAGGACGTCGGTCAGGCCGTGGTCAACGCCCTGCGCAAGCCGCTCCAGGCCGACCGGCTCGCGCTCGCCGAGCTGGAGAACGACCGTCTCGTGGTCACCGTCCTCGACCCGCCCGAACCCGAGGTCTGGCCCGAGGTGTGGCGCTCCGAGTGGCGCACGGAGTGGCCCGACGCCCCCGTCCGCGCCATGCCCACCCTCGCCGCCGCCCTGCGCGAGGGCCGCGCCCAGATCTGGCCCGCCGGCACCTCCCTGGAACCCGCCCTCGCCGAGGTCGGCCCCGGTGGCCTCGCGGTGCTGCCGCTGCCCGCCGGCGGCCGTATGGCCGGGGCGTGCCTGATCGGCTGGGACAGCCCGCACGAGTTCGGCCCCGACGAACGCGCCCTGCTCACCGCCTCCGCCGGCCTGGCCGGCCAGGCCCTGATGCGCGCGCACGCCTTCGACGCCGAGCACGAGCTCGTCGGCATGCTCCAGCGCGCCCTCCTGCCGCGCCGGCTGCCCAAGCTGGGCGGCGCGGTCGCCGTGGCCCGCTATCTGCCCACCACCGCCGGGCTGGAGGTGGGCGGCGACTGGTACGACGTGATCCCGCTGCCCGACAACCACGTCGCCCTCGTCATCGGCGACGTCCAGGGCCACAGCGCGGCCGCCGCCACCCTCATGGGCCAGATGCGCACCGCCCTGCGCGCCTACGCCGCCGAGGGCCACACCCCGGACGTGGTGGTCTCGCACGCCAACCGGCTCCTCATGGACATGGAGTCGGACCTCTTCGCCACCTGCTGCTACGTAGACGTGGACATGGAGGAGGGCACGGCCTGGTGCGTGCGCGCCGGACACCTGCCCCCGGTGCTGCGTCACCCGGACGGCGCAACGGAGATCGCCGAGACCGAGGGCGGCCCGCCGCTCGGCGTGGTCGACCGGGCCGACTTCCCCATGGCCCCACTGCACCTCATGCCCGGCACCGTGCTCGCGCTGACCACCGACGGTCTGGTGGAGTCCGTCGAGGCCGACATCGACGTCGGCATGGAGCGGTTCGCCCACGACCTGGCCTCGTCCGACCCCGCCCACCTCGGCCTGGTCGCCGACGCCCTGCTCGGCAGCGCCCGCCGCAGCGACGACGTCGCCCTGCTCCTGATGCGCTACGACGGCCTGGCCGTGCGCCCGCTCAGGGAGAGCTGGACGGTGTGGCGGGTGCCGGAGGCCGCCCGGCACGCCCGCCGCTTCACCAAGCGCACCATGCGCGCCTGGGGCGTACCCGCGGACGACCTGGACACCGTGCTGCTCGTGGTCTCCGAGCTCGTCACCAACGCCCTCGTGCACACCGACGGCCAGGTACGCCTCGACCTCACCCTGGTCAACCACCGGCTCCGGGTAGCCGTCGCCGACGCCTCGCCGCGCACGCCGATGAAACCCACCAACATCGGCTGGGAGGCCACCGGCGGCCGCGGCATCCTGCTCGTGGAGGCCGTGTCGGTCGCCTGGGGGACGCTGCCGGTGAGCGGCGGCAAGCAGGTGTGGGCCGACATCGCGCTGGAGGGCTGACCGCCACACGGGTGTGGGTGCGAAAGCCGCACGGCAGGTCGCGGGGGTTCCCGGCGCCCGCCGTGCCTAGGGTCCTTGCCGTGGCACACACCTTCGAAGAGCTCGTGGCGAAGCAGCGCGCGTCGGACATGGCCCACGCGCAGGTCCTGGAACTGCGGGACACCTACGGCCCGCCTGCCGAGGCGCAACTGACCGGTGCCCAGAAGGAGACGTACGAGACCGCCCTGCGGGCCTGGCGCGACCTGGCCCGGGAGGTGCAGACGGCGGTGAGCGAGTACGCGAAGGAGGAGGGCCGGGCGCGGGGCGACGTCGAGGCGGAGGTGGAGCGAGCGGCGGGGACCCCTCAGGGCACGTGACCCGCCCCGACGCGGAACCCGCCACCGATGGCGCTCCGGCCACCGGCGCCGGCGCCGCTCACCGCCCCGCGCACCCCGCCGAGCGGCTGGTCGGGGCGGCGGACGCGCGGTTGCCGGTGCTGGAGGGCGGGGCGCTGCTGCGCAAGGCGTTCCCCGACCACTGGTCGTTCCTGCTGGGCGAGTTGGCGCTGTACAGCCTGCTCGCCCTGGTGCTGACCGGAGTGTGGCTGACCTTCTTCTTCAAGCCGGAGATGCGGGAGGTCGTCTACGCGGGCCCGTACGTCCCGCTGCAGGGGGTGCGCATGTCGGCCGCCTTCGACTCCACGCTGCACATCAGCTTCGAGGTGCGCGGCGGTCTGCTGATGAGGCAGGCGCACCACTGGGCGGCGCTCGTCTTCGTCGCCGCGATCGGCGTGCACATGCTCCGGATCTTCTTCACCGGCGCCTTCCGCAGGCCCCGCGAGCTGAACTGGGTCATCGGGCTCACGCTGTTCGTGCTCGCCCTCGCCGAGGGGTTCGCCGGCTACTCGCTCCCCGACGACCTGCTCTCCGGCACGGGCCTCAGGATCGCCCAGGGCATCATGCTCTCCATCCCGGTGGTCGGAACGTACGTGGCCTTCTTCGCCTTCGGCGGCGCGTACCCCGCCCACGAGATCGTCACCCGTCTGTACTCGATGCACATCCTGCTGCTGCCCGGCGCGTTGATCGCCCTGGTCACCGTGCACCTGATCCTGGTGTTCCACCTCAAGCACACGCAGTGGCGCGGACCGGGCCGCTCGAACCGCAACGTCATCGGCAGGCCGCTCTTCCCCCGGTTCACGGCCGCGTCCGGCGGGCTGTCCCTCGCAGTCTTCGGCGTGCTCGTCCTGATGTCCGCCGTCGCCCAGATCAACCCGGTCTGGGTGTACGGCCCGTACCGCCCCGACCAGGACTCGACCGGATCCCAGCCCGACTGGTACGTCGGCTTCCTGGAGGGCGCGCTGCGCCTCGTACCGCCGTGGGAGACGAACCTCGCCGGTCACACCCTCATGTGGAACGTGCTGCTGCCGGCCGTCGTCCTGCCCGGGCTGCTGTTCGGCGCCCTGTACGCCTACCCCTTCGTGGAGCAGCGTCTGACGGGGGAGTGGGACCGCGAACGCCATCTGTGCGACCGGCCCCGCGAGCGTCCCGTGCGCACCGGCCTGGGCGTCGCCGGCACCGTCTTCTACGCCGTGCTGCTCCTCGCGGGCGCCAACGACGTCGTCGCCCAGTCCTTCCGGATCTCGGTCAACACCCTGACCTGGGCACTGCGGGTCTGTCTCGTGGTGGCCCCGGTCGTCGCGTTCCTGGTTGCCCGGTGGCTGTGTCTGGCCCTGACGGAGGCGGAGCGGGAGAGGCTGGCGAAGGGCGTGCCGACGGGCGACGTACGGCAGACCCTCGCGGGTGGCTATGAGAGCGACCACCGTCCGGCCGGAGAGTTCCGCCCCGGTGCGCCCAGGCGGCCGATCACCGGTTCACGTACTGGAAGACCATCCCGAGGACACCGCGCGCCAGCACGACGAAACCGATGAGGAACAGCCACAGTCCGAACACCACCCCGGTCGCCGCGAGCGCGAAGCCGAACGCGGTGACCAGCGGCCAGACGCTCTCGGCGGGGAAGAACTCCAGGGGCCCCGCGCCGTCGGCCACTTCGGCGTCGGTGCGGTCCTGGGGGCGCCGTCCCTTGCGCAGGTACTGCACCGCGCAGAAGAACGCGATGACCGCGGCCATCCCGCCGGCGACGATCAGCGCCGCCGTGCCTGCCGATTCGTGCGACCACGCGCCGTAGAGGGCGGCGACGCCCGCGAAGAACAGGGCGACACCGCCGAACAGCAACGCCTCGACCTTCATCGGGTTCCCTCCCCCTCCACCGCCCGCCCGGCGAACTCGGGGTGGTGCAGGTCGAAGGCGGGCGATTCCGACCGCACCCGGGGCAGGGCGACGAAGTTGTGCCGGGGCGGCGGGCAGGACGTCGCCCACTCCAGGGCGCGCCCATAGCCCCAGGGGTCGTTCTCGGTGACCCTCGGCGCCCGGTGCGCGGTGCGCCAGACGTTGTACAGGAAGGGCAGCGTGGAGGCACCGAGCAGGAACGCGCCCGCGGAGGACAGGGTGTTGAGCAGGGCGAAGCCGTCCTGGGGCAGATAGTCGGCGTACCGGCGGGGCATGCCGGCCTCGCCGAGCCAGTGCTGGACCAGGAACGTGAGCTGGAACCCCGGGAAGAGCAGCCAGAAGTGCAGCTTGCCGAGCCGCTCGTCGAGCATCTTCCCGGTGAACTTGGGCCACCAGAAGTAGAAGCCGGCGAACATCGCGAACACCACCGTGCCGAACAGCACATAGTGCAGGTGCGCCACGATGAAGTACGAGTCGGTCAGATGGAAGTCGAGCGGCGGCGAGGCGATCAGCACCCCGCTGAGCCCGCCCAGCAGGAACGACACCAGAAAGCCGAGCGACCACAGCATCGGCGTCTCGAACGAGATCGACCCGTGCCACATGGTCCCGATCCAGGCGAAGAACTTGATCCCGGTGGGCACCGCGATCAGGAACGACATGATCGAGAAGAACGGCAGCAGCACCGCGCCGGTGGCGAACATATGGTGCGCCCACACCACCGCGGACAGCATGGTGATCGTGATCGTCGCGCCGATCATCGGCAGGTACCCGAACAGCGGCTTGCGCGAGAACACCGGGATGATCTCGGAGATGATGCCGAAGAACGGCAGCGCCACGATGTAGACCTCGGGGTGCCCGAAGAACCAGAACAGGTGCTGCCACAGCAGCGCGCCGCCGCTCGCCGGCTCGAAGACGAGCGAGCCGAACTTCCGGTCCGACTCCAGGACCAGCAGCGTCGCGGTGAGCACCGGGAAGGCGGGCAGCACCAGGATCGATGTAAACAGCACGTTCCATGTGAACATCGGCATCCGGAACATGGTCATGCCCGGCGCGCGCAGACACAGGATCGTACTGATGAAGTTGACGGCACCCAGTGTCGTCGACACACCGGTCACCACGAGCCCCATCACCCACAGGTCGCCGCCCGCGCCGGGGGAGTGGATGGCGCTGTTGAGCGGCGCGTAGGCGAACCAGCCGAACGCCGCCGCGCCGCCGGGCACCACGAAGCCCGAGACCACCATCAGCCCGCCGAACAGGTACATCCAGTACGACAGCGCGTTCAGGCGGGGGAAGGCCACGTCGGGGGAACCGATCTGCAACGGCATCACGGCGTTCGCGAACCCGGCGAACATCGGGGTGGCGAACAGCAGCATCATGATCGTGCCGTGGATGGTGAAGAACTGGTCGTAGCCCTGCTTGCTCAGGAACTGCAGCCCGGGGCGGGCGAGTTCGGCACGCATGCCCAGGGCGAGCAGCCCGGCCAGCAGGAAGAAGCAGAACGCCGTGACCATGTAGAGACGGCCGATCACCTTGTGGTCGGTCGTCGAGGCCCAGCGCAGCAGGGCCCGGCCGGCCGGCGGCGCGGTGGCGGCGTACCGCTCGGCGATCTCGTACTTCTCCGAAATTTCCGGTAGTTCCGTCATCGCCGGGGACGCTACCCCGGCGCCACCACGACCTGCCCGCGCCACGCCCTGGTCACCCGGGCCGCGTACCCGTAAGCCGCTCGCCGGACGGGGGGACGTTCTGTCGTAAACGACCCAGCAAAGCAAACATAGGTCCGATCCCGACGATCACCGATAGGGTGTGGCAGATGAAGGCTCTGGTCCTGTCCGGCGGTGCCGGCACCCGGCTGCGTCCGATCACGCACACGTCGGCGAAACAGCTCGTGCCGGTGGCCAACAAGCCCGTCCTCTTCTACGGCCTGGAGTCCATAGCCGCGGCCGGCATCACCGAGGTCGGGATGATCGTCGGCGACACCGCCGCCGAGATAGAGGAGGCGGTCGGCGACGGTTCGAAGTTCGGCCTGGAGGTCACCTACATACCCCAGGAGAAGCCCCTCGGCCTCGCCCACGCGGTCTTGATCGCACGGGACTTCCTCGGCGACGACGACTTCGTGATGTACCTCGGGGACAACTTCATCGTCGGCGGCATCAGTACCCTCGTCGACGAGTTCCGCGCCAGCCGCCCCGACGCCCAGATCCTGCTCACCCATGTCCCCGACCCGCGTTCCTTCGGCGTCGCCGAACTCGACGCGTCGGGGCAGGTGATCGGCCTGGAGGAGAAGCCGGAGCATCCCAAGAGCGACCTCGCGCTGGTCGGCGTCTACCTCCTCACCCCCCTGATCCATGACGCGGTCCGCGCCATCAGGCCGTCCTGGCGGGGCGAGCTGGAGATCACCCACGCCATCCAGCACCTCATCGACACCCGTGCCGACGTGCGCTCGACGGTCATCCAGGGCTACTGGAAGGACACCGGCAACGTCGGCGACATGCTGGAGGTCAACCGGACCGTCCTGGAAGGGATGGAGCGGCGGATCGACGGCGAGGTGGACGAGCGGTCCGAGACCGTGGGCCGGGTGGTCGTCGAGGAAGGGGCGCGGGTCGCGAACTCGCGCATCGTCGGCCCCGTCGTCATCGGCACGGGGACCGTGGTCAGCGACTCGTACGTCGGCCCCTACACCTCCATCGCCGAGAACTGCCGGATCACGGACAGCGAGCTGGAGTTCTCCATCGTGCTGCGGGACTCCTCCATCGACGGAGTGGGCAGGATCGAGTCCTCGCTGATCGGCCGGCATGTGGAGGTGACCCCGGCAGCCGGCGTGCCCAGTGCCCACCGCCTCGTCCTCGGAGACCACAGCAAGGTGCAGATCCGTTCATGAATCTCCTCGTCACCGGCGCCGCCGGGTTCATCGGCTCCACGTACGTCCGTACGCTCCTCGCCGAGGACGCCCCGGACGCGCCGCGCATCACCGTGCTGGACAAGCTCACCTACGCCGGCACGCTCACCAACCTCCCCGACGGGCATCCCCGCCTGGAGTTCGTCGAGGGCGACATCTGTGATGCCGACCTGGTCGACAAACTCATGGCCCAGGCCGACCAGGTCGTGCACTTCGCCGCCGAGTCCCATGTGGACCGGTCGATCGACGGGGCGGGCGAGTTCGTCCTCACCAATGTGCTGGGCACCCAGACGCTCCTGGACGCGGCGCTGCGTCACGGCGTCGGCCCGTTCGTGCACGTCTCCACCGACGAGGTCTACGGCTCCATCGAGTCCGGCTCCTGGCCCGAGACCCATCCCCTCGCCCCCAACTCCCCGTACTCCGCCTCCAAGGCCTCCTCCGACCTGCTCGCCCTCGCCTACCACCGCACCCACGGCCTGGACGTCCGCGTCACCCGCTGCTCCAACAACTACGGCCCGCACCAGTTCCCCGAGAAGGTCATCCCGCTGTTCGTGACCAACCTGCTCGACGGAGCGAAGGTCCCGCTGTACGGCGACGGGCGCAATGTGCGCGACTGGCTGCACGTCGAGGACCACTGCCAGGGTGTGGAGCTGGTCCGCACGAAGGGCCGTCCCGGCGAGGTCTACAACATCGGCGGCGGCACCGAACTGAGCAACAAGGAGCTCACCGGCCTGCTCCTGCGGGCGTGCGGGGCGGACTGGGACCGGGTCGAGTACGTCACCGACCGCAAGGGCCACGACCTGCGCTACTCCGTCGACTGGAGCAAGGCCCGCGACGAGCTGGGCTACCGCCCGCGCCACGACTTCACCACCGGGCTGGCCGAGACGGTCGCCTGGTACCGGGACAACCGGGCCTGGTGGGAGCCGCTGAAGCAGCGGGAGTCCCGATGAGGTGGCTGGTCACCGGCGCGGCCGGCATGCTCGGCCGCGACACGGTCGAGGAACTGCGCCGGCGCGGCGCGAACGTGACCGGCCTGGACCGCGCCGCACTCGAGATCACCGACCCCGACGCCGTACGGCGGGCGTTCGCTGCGCACCGCCCCGACGTCGTCGTCAACTGCGCCGCGTACACGGCCGTCGACGACGCCGAGACCGACGAGGCGCGGGCGCTGCGGATCAACGGCGACGGCCCCCGGCTGCTGGCCCGTGCCTGCGCGGAGCGGGGCGCCCGCCTGGTGCACATCTCCACCGACTACGTCTTCGACGGCGAGGCCCGCGCCACCCCGTACCCGGAGGACCACCCGCCCGCTCCGCGCACCGCGTACGGCCGCACCAAACTGGCCGGCGAGCGGGCGGTCCTGGAGGAACTCCCGGGCGCGGCCGCCGTCGTGCGCACGGCCTGGCTGTACGGCGCCCACGGCCGCAGTTTCGTGCGCACGATGCTCGAACTGGAGGCCCGCCGGGACACCCTGGACGTCGTCGACGACCAGCGCGGCCAGCCCACCTGGACCGCGGACGTCGCCACCCGGATCGCGGATCTCGGTACCGCACTCTCCCGGGACGAGGGCGCACACGGTATCTTCCACGCCACCAGTTCCGGCGAGGCCAGCTGGCACGAACTGGCCCGGGAGGTGTTCCTGCTCATCGGCGCCGACCCGACCCGGGTGCGCCCCACCACCAGCGCCGCCTTCCCGCGCCCCGCCCCCCGCCCCGCCTACAGCGCCCTCGGGCACGCCCGATGGCGGGAGATCGGCCTGCAACCCCTCCGCAACTGGCGCTCCGCCCTGCACGAAGCACTGCCCCACATCCGCAAGGAGATGTCTCAGTGAAACGAGCGGATCCCGTTCCGGCATGAGGGGACATCAGACCAGTTCCCGTCGTCGCTCGGATCGTTTCGTCGCGAGGGAGAGGCTGAAAGGTGTGGAGGAATGGCCGATTCGCCGATCTTGGAGGGGTATTTCCACCCCGGCGCCTATGCGCAAGAATTTCCCGCGCGGAAACGCCACGCGTTGATCTGTGGATACGGAGCGTGTGTAATGCCGGATCGCGTCCCGTCGCCGGGCACGGGGCGCCGTGGATCTGGTTCGACCGCTGTCGTTCGCCGTTGAGTTCGCCGCCCACGCATCCGACTTCGTCACTACGATGCTTCGTGAATGATGCGACGGGACGGTCCGCGTGGGCGCGTGAGGCCTTCCCGTTCGTCCGGCGCATCCTGGTAAGCCGCATGGAAGGAATGTCTCGTCATGTCGATTCGAGCAACCGTGAAGTCCATATTGGGTGAGGAGAATGTGCGGGTTCTGCGCCGGCTGAAGCGACGCCTCTCCGGCAAGTGGACCAAGTCGGCCAAGCCGAGCGGACTTGAGGCGATTTCCAACGATCTCAACAAACTTGCCCTGCATTTCAAGACGGACAAGTGGGGAACGCACCGTTACACCCAGCACTACCAGCGACACCTGCAGCACCTGAAGAACGAGAAGTTCAACCTTCTGGAGATCGGGATCGGCGGTTACAACCGGCCTGGCCAGGGCGGTGCGTCGCTGCGCATGTGGAAGCAGTTCTTCCCGAAGGCGCAGATCTTCGGAATGGATATCCAGGACAAGTCATTTGTCGACGAGGACCGCATCACGACCTTCATCGGCGACCAGTCCGACCCCTCGTCCCTGAACGCGGTCGCCGACAAGATCGGCGAGCTCGACGTCATCATCGACGACGGAAGTCACCGTAGCCCGCACGTCCTCACGACGTTCGCCACACTCTTCCCCCGGCTCAAGGACGGCGGCATCTACGCCGTCGAGGACACACAGTCCTCCTACTGGCCCGAATGGATGGGCAGCGAGGACCGTGACGCCCCGAACACCAGCATGGCGATGCTGAAGAGGCTGGCGGACGGGTTGAATTACGAGGAATTCGTGGACGAGAACTATCAGCCGTCCTACACGGACCTCAACGTCGTCGCCGTGCACTTCTACCACAATCTGGTGATTATCGAAAAGGGCAGGAACGCCGAAGGCACCAACAAGCGCAAGGCCCTGAAGCAGCGCTACGCCAAGTCCTGACCCCCGCTGGTCGAGGGCTGGTCGAACGGGCCCGAGCGCAGCCGCGCGTAGTAGGCGGAGCAGTCCGTGTATGTGGGAAGCAGGCCGGATTGCTCCGCCTCGGCCAGTGTGGGGGCCGCGGCGTCCTTCTCGGAGAGAATCGGTTCGATGCCCTGGGGCCAGGCGATGCCGAGGGCGGGATCGAGGGGGTGTACCCCGTGCTCGCGGCCCGGTGCGTAGCCCGTGGAGCAGAGGTAGACCACCGTGGCGTCGTCGGTCAGGGCCATGAACGCGTGCCCCAGTCCCTCCGCGAGGAAGATGGCGTGGTGCGTCTCGTCGTCCAGTCGTACGGCCTCCCACGCGCCGTACGTAGGTGAGCCGACGCGGATGTCCACCACCACGTCGAGCACGGCTCCGCGCACGCACGTGAGGTACTTGGCCTGACCGGGCGGCACGTCCGCGAAGTGCACCCCGCGCAGGACGCCCCGCCGGGACACCGAACAGTTGGCCTGGGCCAGGTCCAGGTCGTACCCGGTGGCCTCGCGGAACTCCTCGCCCCGGAACCACTCGTGGAAGCTTCCCCGGTTGTCCGGGAACACCTTGGGCTCCAGCACCCAGGCGCCCGCAATGTCCAGTGGTCGCACGCCGTCACGTCCTCCGTGTCATGTTCTGCTACGCCTTCCTACCCCGGACCGCGCCCATGACGCGTCGCGCCTTGCGCGCCAGCCGCAGCAGCAGGCCCGGCGCCGCGGGTCCGGCCACGCGGACCCCGCCGGTGCGGGTCACATGCAGGGCGAGCGGCAGTGCGAGGAAGCGAGGTGCCTCCGCCTCCGGGAGCAGGCACACCTCCGTCCGCCACGACGCCCCCCTCAGCTCGCGCACCGGCACCGACGCCTCCAGCAGCGAGCCGGCCCCGTCCGCCGGGGTGAGCGTCCCCGTCTGCCGCAGGGACCGGTCCGTCGCCGGGTCGGTCAGCCGCACCTGGACGGCGGTGCGGTCGGGGACGTGCAGGGGCAGTGCGAGGCTGAGCTGGTGGTCGGCCGAGACCGCCGCGTCCTCGGGGGTGAGCCGGCCCAGACCGAGGGCCTTGCTCGCCCGGTCGACGTCCAGCGAGAAGTTGTCGTACTGCTTCGTCCAGTACGGCAGCACCACACGGCCCGCGACCACACCGGCGGGCGGCGTGGGACGTTCCTGCCGCGGTGCCGGACCGAGGCGGCACTCCTTGGACCAGCCGCCGAGGCCGACGCGGACGTACGCGTCCCACAGGCCGGCGTACAGCGCGGCGCCGCCCGCCGCGGTGCCGGGGTCCACGCTCGCCGTGCCGCGCAGCACCAGCCGGACCCGCCCGTCGTCGGCCGGGACCCGCTCGCGGGTGACCTCCACCGGCTGGAAGAACGAGGCGGAGGTGGCCCGGTCGCGCAGGATCAGGTCGACGGTGGCCTTCTCGAAGCCGTCGACGGCGTTCGCGCCCAGCCGGGCCGCCGCCTCGTCGAGGTCCCGGGGCGCGGTGTCCGTGGCCGGAGTGCCGGGCCCGTCGGCCGGGAAGGTCATCGGCTGTCCGCCGGACCTGTACTCGGCGGTGAACGTGACACGCAGGGTCCCGTCCCGCCATTCGACACCGGTGGGGTCGGCCTTGGGCCCCACCCCGGTCTCCCACTGGGCGTAGGCGACGAGGTCGTCGTAACGGTCGTCCCTGATCAGCGATGCCACGATCCGCTGTCCGGGCCGCAGTCCGGGCGCGACACCGGGGCCGAAGCGCTCCAGGACCACGGTGTGCATCTCGTGGAACAGCTCACGCCGGTAGTCGTCGGGCATCGCGAGCAGCCGGCGGCCGCTCATCCGCTCCACCATCTCGACGCGCAGCCAGCGGCGCAGCAGACGGTCGCGCGACGGGCCCGGCTCGGTGTACCGCTCGACGACGTCCAGGGCCTCACGAAGGTTCTTGAAGTAGCCGACCGGCTCGAAGCGCTGGAAGCCCGCGTTGCCGGCGTCGTCCCGTTTGACGTGGTAGTAGCAGACGTAGTCGGAGAGCACCGAGACGTTGTCGGCGCGCAGGTACGCCTCGGCGATGAAGACATGGTCCTCCAGGCGGCGCCGGCCCTCGGGGAAACGCAGGCCGATGCGGTCCAGGAAGGCCCGCCGGACCATCTTGTGCGGGGTGAGGCTGTCGATCAGCGGCGCGTTCTGGACGGTGGCGTGCGGATGGTTGCGGCGGAACAGCTCCACCGGCACCGGGCGGCCCTTCCCGGCCATCTTGCCGACGATCACATCGGCCTTGTTCTCCACCCCGTACTCGTACATCCGCTCAAGGGCTTCGTCCCCGAGGTAGTCGTCGTTGTCGACGAACATCACGAACTCGCCCTCGGACGCGGCGATCCCCACGTTCCGCGGCTTGCCCGACCAGCCGGAGTTCTCCTGGTGGATGACCCGGATGTGCGGGTGCTCGGCGGCGAGCGCGTCCAGTCTGGCCGGGGTCCGGTCGGTGGAGCCGTCGTCGACGAAGATGACTTCGTACTCGTCGGGCGGCAGCGACTGCCGCAGCATCGAGGCGATGCAGTCCTCGATGTACGGCCCTGGGTTGTAGACGGGGACGATGACGCTGACCTTGACCGGCATCCGGCTTCCAATCCCCCTTGGTTCGCCACCCGTTGCCCAGGCGGCACGTGCGCGTGGCCGAATGCTAACCCGGCCCCTTGCGCGGGCGGAAAACTCCGCCCGGCACACAGGGGCCGGGGTCCGTCACTGTCCGTCGTGGGTCTTGGCCAGGAGGTCGAGGACTTCGGCGGTCGTCCCCGACTCGCCCAGCCGCGGGAAGATGCGCTCGACGCTGCCCCGGTGGGCCTCCGGGTCGCGGTCGGACATGGCGTCCGTGGCCAGGGTGACGTGATAACCGTGCTCGTACGCGGCGCGGGCGGTGGACTCGACGCCGATGCTGGTGGCGATGCCCGTCAGGACGATCTGGGTGATGCCGCGGCGGCGCAGCTGGACGTCGAGGTCGGTGCCGTGGAAGGCGTTCCAGTTACGCTTGGTGACCAGGATGTCGCCGGGGTGGCCGGAAAGTTCGTCCACGACGGTGTCCCAGCCCTCGGGGAAGGGGAGGCCGCCGGGACCGCGCTCGGTGCGGCCGGGAACGGCGTCGGCACCGTCCGGGGCGAAGGACACCCGGACCAGGACCACAGGAAGGTTCCGGGCCCGGAAGGCGTCGGCGAGTTCGGCCGTGCGGGCCACCACGTCAGAGGCGGTGTACGGCTGGGTCGGCATGGCCACGATGCCGTTCTGCAGGTCGATCGCGACGAGGGCGGTGCGAGGGTCGAGGGTGGTGAGCGACATGGATCGATCAGGCCTTTCGCGGGGTGAGTTCGCCGAGTGAACGGTCGGGGAGGGTGGTCGCCAGCAACAGTGCCGAACCGGCGAGCATGAAAAGTGCCAGGGCGTGCAGCCCGGGCGTGTCGGCGCGGTGCGGGAAGAACGCCGCGGTCGCGGCGGAGGCGCCCAGCGCGCCGAGGTACATGAAGGTGCGCAGCAGCCCGGCGGCGGAGGCGATGCGCGCGGGGTCGGCCTGCCGGTACAGGGCGTTCTGGGCGGCGAGGCCGATGAGCCCCTGCGGCACGCCCAGCACGGTCCCGACGGCGAGCAGCAGCCAGACCGGGCTGCCGGCGCCGACCAGCAGCAGTGCGGCGCAGCCGGTCATCTGCACGAGGGCCCCGACGACCAGCTTGGTGCGTACCGCCTCGCGGCGCCCGGTGAGCGTGGACACCGTCAGCGCGGCGACCATCATCGGCAGCAGCGCGAGTCCCGCCGTCGAGGCGCTCAGGCCGCGGCCCTCCTCCAGCCACTGGGTGTAGCCGTACATGAAGGAGTACGCGGTGGTGTAGCCGAGGAACTGGCGCAGATACGTGGCCAGCAGCGGGACGTTGCCGCCGAGCACGCGCAGGTCGACGAACGGGTCCGGCACCCGCAGCTCCCGGACCGCGAAGGCGGCGGCCGCGACGGCGGACAGCACGGGCAGGTACCAGCGGTCCGGCCGGGGGCCCATCAGGAACAGCATCAGCGACACCAGCACGACCGCGAACAGGGTCATGCCGGGCAGGTCCACGCTCCGTCCGTCGGTCCGCGGTCCGTTGCTCCGCTCCCCGCTCCCCGCTCCCTTGTTCCGTCCGTCGGCCCACGATGCGTCCTCGGCCCTGGGCAGCCGCAGCGTCCCCAGTGCGAGGCAGGCCGCCGAGAGGGGCACGTTGACGGTGAAGACGGCGCGCCAGCCGCCGACGCCGATGAGCAGTCCGCCGAGGACGGGGCCGATCACGGCCACTGTCTGCCCCGCGACGGCCAGGGCGGTCAGCACCCCCGCCGGGCTGTCCCGGCCGGTGCGTTCGGCCTCGCTGCGCGTCAGACGCATGGCTGCCGGATACGCGGCCGAGGTCCCGAAGCCCAGCAGCACGCGCGCCGCGATCAGCATGCCCAGGGAGGGCGCGAGCGCGCCCATCACACCGGCCACGCCCACCAGGGACGTACCGACGAGATAGAGCCGGCGCGGACCGTACATGTCCACCAGCCGGCCGATCACCGGCTGGCCCACGGCCGTGGCCAGATAGAGCGCCGAGACCAGCCACACCGTCTCGGCCGGTGGGGCCCCGAAGGCGGTCCCGATCGGCACCAGGGCCACGGCGATCATCGAGGAGTTGACCGGGTTGAGGACGGACCCCAGGACCATCGGCGCGATCAGCCGCCGGTCGAACCCGCCGGGCGCCGGGCGTGTGCCCCGTGCGGCGGGTCCCTCGGTCCTCGGTATCACTGCCGGGACAGCCGTTCCATCAGCTTCAGCGCGTCGAGGACCGTCTGCCGCTCCTCCTCGGTGAAGCGGTCCTGGAAGGCGCGGGCCAGCCACTCCTCGCGCGCCTGCCGGTTGCCCTCGACACGGGCCCGACCGGACTCGGTCAGGGTGACCAGTTGCCGGCGGCCGTCGTCGGGGTCGGGGGCGCGGCGGATCAGCCCGTGCTGGTCGAGGGCGGCGAGCGTGGCGGCCATCGACTGCGGTCGCACCCCCTCCGCGGACGCCAGGGCGCTGGCCGTGGCGGCGCCGTGCTTGCCGACCAGGGTGAGCGCCGACTCCTGGGACGGGGTGAGGACGCCCTCGGCCTCGTCCCGCGCGATCTCCCGTATACGGCGCCGCAGCCGGCTGAAGACCACCCGCAGGTCGCGTGCGGCACGGGCGGCGGAGTCGGAGATGTGGTCCATGCCGCCACCCTAAAATCGTCAGTCCAGACTGTCCAGCCCAACCTGCTCAGTTCACCTGTTCAGTTCACCTGTTCAGTTCACCTGTTCAGTCCGGCCTGCCGAGCCACGCACCCCGGCTTGCCCACCACGCACCCCGACCTGCCCTAACCTGACCCTGTGCGCCTGCTGCTCATGTCCGACACCCATGTCCCCGCGCGTGCCGAGCGACTGCCGGAGCGACTGCTCGCCGAACTCCCGCACGCCGACGTGGTGTTCCACGCCGGCGACTGGGTCGACACCGCCACCCTGGACCTGCTGGAGAGCCACAGCCGCCGGCTGATCGGGGTGTACGGCAACAACGACGGCCCGGAGCTGCGCGCCCGGCTCCCCGAGGTGGCGTACGCCGAACTCGGCGGCCTGCGCTTCGGCGTCGTCCACGAGACCGGCCCTGCCGAGGGCCGCGAGGTCCGCAGCGCGGCCCGCTTCCCCGACCTCGACGTGCTGGTCTTCGGGCACAGCCACATCCCCTGGGACACCACCGCCCCCTCCGGACTGCGCCTGATCAACCCCGGCTCGCCGACCGACCGCCGCCGCCAGCCCCACTGCACCTATCTGACGGCGACCGTCACCGACGGTGCGCTCAAGGACGTGACGCTGCACCGTCTGCCGCGGCGGTAGGGACCGTGTGGCAGGATGCCGCGATGATCTTCAGCCCAGGCATCCCGCCGGTCGTTCCCGCAGGCCGCATGACCCGTGCCGACCAGCCCGTCCTGGCGCTGCCCAGCGGCCTGGAACTGCGGCCGTGGCGCCCCGACGACGCCGACGCGCTGCTGGCCGCCGGGCAGGACCCCGCGATCCGCCGGTGGAACCTCTTCACCGTCGAGAGCCGTGCCGAGGCCTGCCGCAGGATCGAGCGCATGCGGGAGCGCTGGCGGGCCGAGACGGGTGCCGTCTGGGCCGTCGCCCGGCCGGGCGCCGCGGCGACGGGGCTCATCGGCTGGAACGACATCGATCTCGCGGGCGGCAGCGCCGAGATCGTCTACTGGGTCCTGCCCGAGGCCCGTGGCGGCGGCATCGTCGTCGAGGCGACGCGGCGGCTCAGCCGCTGGGCGCTGGACGAACTCGGCCTGCACCGACTGCGGCTGTGCCACTCCGTCGCCAACCCGGCGTCCTGCCGGGTGGCCGAGAAGGCGGGCTACCTGCTGGAAGGCACCATGCGCGGAGCACTGCTGCACGCGGACGGCTGGCACGACCAGCATCTGCACGCCCTCGTCCAGGGCGACGGCGACGTCTGAACCCGTCCAGGGCGACGGCGACGTCTGAACCCGTCCCGCGCGACGGCGGTCAGCGCCGCTTGCGACGCCGTACGCGCGCCAGGATTCCCGCCACCACCAGCGCCACCGCCGCGGCGATCCCCGCCGCGATGCCGGCCCGCTTCGCCACCGGCACGCCGGCCGTGCGGAGCAGGTCCAGCGGCTCGGTCTCGGGCGGGTGCACATCGGTGACGGTGGGCGTGGCGGTGGCCGGTTCGGCCAGGCGTTCCGACAGACAGGCCGCGAACTGGCCCACCACCCGGTCGCCCACCTCCGCCATCACCCCGCGTCCGAACTGGGCCGGGCGTCCGGTGACCGTCAGATCGGTGCGGACCGACACGGCGGTTCCGCCGTCCAGTTCGCTGAGCGTGCCGGTCACCGTGGCCCGGGCCGTGCCCTGGCCGCGGGTCTCGCGCCCGCTGGCGATGAGGACGATGCGATGGGCGGACTCGTCCTGTTCCTCGAAGACGGCGGTTCCCTTGTACGTCACCGTGATCGGCCCGACCTTGACCTTCACCGATCCGGTCACGGTCTTGCCGTCGTAGTCCTCCACGGTCGCCCCGGGCATGCACGGCGCGACGCGCTCGATGTCGAGGAGCGCCCGCCAGGCGTCCGGGACCGGGACGGGAACGGTGAACTCGTGCTGCAGTTCCATGACTTCCTCCTCGCGTTCGGGCTGCTGGTGGTCAGCCGGATCCGGCGGGGTGGATCGCCCCCGCGGTCAGGGTCAGCGGCGCACCGGTGCCGCCCCAGCGCAGCGCGACGATCTCGGCGGCGACGGAGATCGCGACCTCCTCGGGCGTACGGGCGCCGAGGTCGAGCCCGACCGGCGAGCGCAGCCGGGCCAGTTCGGCCTCCGTGAGACCGGCGTCGACCAGCCGTTTGTGGCGTTCGTCGTGGGTACGCCGGCTGCCCATCGCCCCGATGTAGGCGGCCGGCCGGCGCAGCGCCTCCTCCAGCAGCGGCACATCGAACTTCGGGTCGTGGGTCAGGACGCAGATCACCGTCCGCTCGTCGGTCTGCGTGCCGCTCAGATAGCGGTGCGGCCAGTCCACGACGACCTCCACGCCCGGCGGGAACCGCTTGGGCGTCGCGAAGACCGGGCGGGCGTCGCACACGGTGACCCGGTAGCCGAGGAAGTCGCCGAGGCGGGCCACCGCGGCCGCGTAGTCGATGGCGCCGAAGACCAGCATCCGCGGGGGTGGCGCGAAGGAGTGGAGGAACACGGTGACGTCGTCCTCGCGCCGCTCGCCGTGCGGGCCGTAGTGGCGCAGGCCCGTGGCTCCGAGGGCGAGTTCACCGCGCGCGTCGGCGGTGACCGCGACGTCCAGACCGCTCGCGCCGAGCGTGCCGGTCACCGTGTCGGGCCAGACGGCCAGGGTGGCCCCGCGCGGCGCGGGCCCGTCGACCACCGTGGCCACGGTCACCGGTTCGCCCGCGGCGACCGACGCGGCGACCGCGCCGAACCCGGGGTCGGACTCGGGCGTGACGGGCCGCACCAGCAGGGTGATCTCGCCGCCGCAGGTGAGGCCGACCGCGAAGGCGTCCTCGTCGCTGTACCCGAAGGTCTCCAGGCGCGCCTCCCCGCTCGCCACCACCTCCTGCGCGAGCTCGTACACCGCCCCCTCCACACAACCCCCGGACACACTGCCCACGACCTCGTCGTCGGGCCCCACCGCCATGGCGGCACCGGGGCCGCGCGGCGCGCTGCGGCTGACCGCGACGACCGTGGCCAGACCGAACGGGGTCCGCGCCGCGTACCAGCGGTTCAGCGCCGGCAGAATCTCACGCACGATCCGCTCCTCTCACACCCGTTCGGGTCACACCCGTTCCGAGTCCCGCTCCACTTGGGCCAGTTCCGCATAGGCCACCTCGACGGAGGCCGCCTCCGCCCCGCGCACCACCGCCGCGAGCCGCTCCAGTGCCGCGAGGCTGTGTCCCTCGACGAAGGCGTCCACGCTCGGCAGCGCCGCCGCCATCCCGGCGGCCAGGGGCGCATAGCCGGGACGTGCCTTGCGCGGATTGGCCCAGACCACCCGGTGCGCCAGCCCGTGCAAGCGTCGCATCTGCGCCCCGAGCAGCTCCGGATCGCCACGCTCCCACCCGTCCGACAGCAGCACCACCACCGCCCCGCGCGCCATGCCCCGCTGCCCCCAGCGGTTCAGGAACTCGCGCAGCAGCTGGCCCAGCCGAGTACCGCCGCGCCAGTCGGGCACCGCGTCCGCGACCGCCGCCATCGCCAGGTCCGGGTCGCGGTGCGCGAGCTCGCGGGTCACCCGGGTCAGCCGGGTGCCGATCGTGAACACCTCCGTACGACCGCCCCGGGCCGCGGCGTGGGCGAACCGCAGCAGCGCGTCGGCGTACGGCGCCATCGAGCCGCTGACATCCACCAGCAGCACGACCCGGCGGGGCCGTTCGACCCGCGCGTGGCGCCGCAGCCGGGCCGGTTCACCACCGCGTCGCAGCAGCTCCCGGACCGTGCGGCGCGGATCGACGTCCCCGCGCCGGGCCGGCCGTCGCCGCGCCGTGCGCCGTGTCTGCGCGCGCAGCGCGAACGCGGCCAGCAGCCGGTCGAGCTGGGCCCGCTCGGCGGCGTCCAGCCCGGCGACGTCACGGTGCCGCAGCACCTCGGCGGAACTGGCCAGCGTGGCGGTGGGCGGACCCTCGGGGGTGCCGTCGCCGGGGGCACGGGCGCCGGCCGGAGCGTCCCGTGGCAGGGGGCGCAGCCGGGGCGGGGGAGCGGCCCGCAGGGGCCGGCGCGCGGGCTCGCCGCCGGGCCCGAAGTACGCGGCGAACACCCGGTCGTAGCGCTCCAGGTCGTCCCGTCCGCCGCACAGCGTCAGCCGGCCCGCCCAGTACACATCCGCGCGCACCCCTGGCCGCAGCGTGTCCAGGGCCCGCCAGAACGCCTGCAAGCGGTCGGCGCTCGCGTCGATGCCCGCCGCGCGCAGGGCACGGGCGAAACCCAGCAGGACGGCATCCGCGGCGGGCACGCCCCTCACGCTCCCTTCGCCGCGAGCACCGCCGCGAGATCGAGCCCCCGGGCCCGCTCGGCGTCCTCCCGGTACTTCAGCACCGACCCCAGCGTCGCCACGGCCAGCTCGGCGTCCACCTCGCTCGCCCCCAGCGCGTCCAGGGCCTGCGCCCAGTCGATCGTCTCGGCCACCCCCGGCGGCTTGACCAGGTCCGCCGCCCGCAGCGCCTGCACCAGGCCGGTGACCTGCTCGGCCAGGCGCGCCGACACGTCCGGCAACCTGCTGCGCACGATGGCGAGTTCACGGGCGAACCCGGGATGGTCGAACCAGTGGTACAGACACCGGCGCTTGAGCGCGTCGTGCACCTCCCTGGTGCGGTTCGACGTCAGTACGACGACCGGCGGCACCTCGGCGCGCAGGGTGCCGAGCTCCGGGATCGTCACCGAGAACTCGGACAGCAACTCCAGCAGGAACGCCTCGAACTCGTCGTCGGCCCGGTCGATCTCGTCGACCAGCAGCACCGACGGCTGTGTCTGCAGCGCCCGCAGCAGCGGCCGGGCGATCAGGAAGCGCCGGTCGTACAGCTCGCTCTCCAGCTGTTCCGCGTCCTTCACCCCGGCCGCCTCGGCGGCCCGCAGGTGCAGCAGCTGACGCGGGAAGTCCCAGTCGTACAGGGCCTGCGAGGCGTCGATGCCCTCGTGGCACTGCAACCGGATCAGCGGCGCGTCGAGCGCCTCGGCGAGGGCGGACGCGAGCGCGGTCTTGCCCACGCCCGCGTCGCCCTCGCAGAAGAGCGGCCGGTGCAGCCTCACCGCCAGGAAGCAGGCGATGGCCAGACCGTCGTCGAGGAGGTATCCGGTCTCCTCCAGCCGGGCCCGCACCTGCTCCGGGTCGTCCATCCGGGTGATCGGCGCTCACCCCATTCCGGTGGCGGTCAGGACCGCCCGCTTGGTCAGCACCCGTGCGAGGTGCGCGCGGTACTCGGGCGAGGCCGACACGTCCCGCGACGGCTGGGTGCCCTCGGCAGCCGCCTCGGCGGCCCGCGCCACGGCCTGTGGGTCCCCGGCACCGGCCAGGGCCCGCTCGGCCGCGGCGGCCCGCAGCGGGGTCGCGCCCATGTTGGTCAGCCCGACGCGTGCCTCGGCGATGTGCCCGTCGTCGCGCCGCACCAGGGCCGCCACGCCGACGATCGCCCAGGCCTGGGCGACCCGGTGGAACTTCTCGTAGTGGAAGCTCCAGCCGTCCTTCTTCGGTACCCGCACCTCCACCAGGAGTTCGTCGGGCGCCAGCGCCGACTGGAGGTAGTCGAGGAAGAACTCGCCCGCCGGGATCGTGCGCCGTCCGCCCGGTCCGACGGCGACCAGCTCGGCGTCCAGGGCCAGCACCACGGCCGGGAGGTCCCCGGCCGGGTCGGCGTGCGCGAGCGAGCCGCCGAGGGTGCCCCGGTGCCGTACCGCCGGGTCGGCGACGGTGGCCGTGGCGGCCGCCAGCAGACCGGCGTGCCGGCGTACCAGCGGGTCGCGGATCACGTCGTGGTGCGTGGTCATCGCGCCGATGACGAGCGTGTCGCCGTCCTCGCGGACCCCGCGCAGCTCAGGGATCCGGCCGACGTCCACGACCAGCTCCGGGAAGGCCAGCCGCAGCCTCAGCAGCGGCAGCAGGCTCTGTCCGCCGGCCAGCACCTTCGCGTCCTCGCCCGCGTCCGCGAGCGTGCGCACCGCCTCGTCGACGCTCGACGGACGGGCGTAGTCGAATGCGGGGGGAATCATGCCGAGGCCTCCTTACCCGAACCCGCTGCCTGCACGGCCTGCCAGACCCGCTCCGGGGTGCACGGCATCCGTACGTCCTGCACACCCAGTGGCCTGAGCGCGTCCACGACGGCGTTGACGACGGCCGGTGTCGAGGCGATCGTCCCGGACTCCCCGACCCCCTTGGCCCCGAGCGGGTTGGAGGTCGCCGGAGTCTCCGTCCGGTCGGTCACGAAGTCCGGCAGGTCCGCGGCCGACGGCACGAGGTAGTCGGCCATGGTGCCGGTGACGAGGTTGCCCTCGTCGTCGTACACGGCCTCCTCGAACAGCGCCTGCGCGATGCCCTGCGCGATGCCGCCGTGCACCTGTCCCTCGACGATCATCGGGTTGATGACCCGGCCGACGTCGTCGACGCAGACGTACGACCGGATGCTGGTCCGCCCGGTCTCGGTGTCGACCTCGACCGCGCACAGGTGGGTGCCGTGCGGGTAGGAGAAGTTCTCCGGGTCGACCAGGTGCTCGGCGTTGATGGTGGGTTCCATGCCGTCGGGCAGGTCGTGCGAGGAGAACGTCTCGAAGGCGACCTCCTGGATGGTCCTGCGTGCCTCGGGCGAGCCCTTCACGGAGAACACGCCGCCGCTGAAGTCCAGGTCCTGCTCGCTGGCTTCGAGCAGATGGGCCGCGACCTTCCGCGCCTTCTCCACCACCTTCTCGGCCGCCCGGTGCACGGCCGCCCCGCCGACGACCAGGGACCGTGAGCCGTAGGTGTCCATGCCCTGCGGGGCCGCCTTGGTGTCGCCGTGCACCACCTCGATGTCCTCGAACGGCACGCCCAGCACATCGGCGGCGATCTGGCTCCAGCTGGTGACGTGCCCCTGGCCGTGCGGGCTGGTGCCGGTGACCACCTCGACCTTGCCGGTGGGCAGCATGCGGATGCTCGCCGCCTCCCAGCCGCCGGCCGCGTACCTGAGGTCGCGCAGCACCCGGCTCGGTGCCAGGCCGCACATCTCGGTGTACGTCGACACGCCGATGCCGAGGCGTACGGGGTCGCCGCGCTCGTTGCGCTTGTGCTGCTCGGCGCGCAGGTCGTCGTACCCGAACAGGGCGAGTGCCTTCTCGGTGGCCGCCTCGTAGTTGCCGCTGTCGTAGGTCAGCCCGGCGATCGAGGTGTACGGGAACTCCTCGTGCCGGATCCAGTTCCGGCGCCGCAGCTCCACCGGGTCCAGATCGAGTTCGGCCGCCAGTTCGTCCATGATCCGCTCGATGGCGAACGTCGCCTCCGGGCGCCCGGCGCCGCGGTAGGCGTCGGTGGGGGTGCGGGTGGTGAAGACGCCGGTGCAGTTGAACTCGTAGGCGTCCATCTTGTAGATCCCCGGGTACATGAAGGCGCCGAGGATCGGGATGCCGGGCGTGACGAGCATCAGATACGCGCCCATGTCGGCGAGCAGATCCACCTTCAGGCCGAGGAGCCTGCCGTCACGGGTGGCGGCGACCTCGACGTCCTGGATCATGCCGCGGCCGTGATGGGTGGCGAGATAGCCCTCGGAGCGGGACTCGGTCCACTTCACCGGCCGGCCCAGCCGCCGGGCGACCGCGACGGCGATGGCCTCCTCGCCGTACACCTGGAGCTTGGAGCCGAAGCCGCCGCCCACGTCCGGGGCGATCACCCGGAGCTTGTGCTCGGGGACGCCGGTGACCATCGCCAGCATGATCCGCAGGATGTGCGGGATCTGTGTGGCCGAGTAGACGGTGTACTCGCCGGATGCGGCGAGCGGGGTGACGACCACCGCGCGCGGCTCCATCGCGTTGGGGATGAGCCGCTGCTGGTGGTAGCGGCGCTTCACGGTGACCTCGGCGCGCTCCCGGACCGTCTCGAAGCTCTCACCGGTGGCGAGCGGCCAGAGGTAGCTGCGGTTGGTGCCCTTGTCGGAGTGGACCAGGGGGGAGCCCTCGGCCAGCGCGGCCTCCAGGTCGAGCACCGGGGGCAGCGGGTCGTAGTCGACCTCGATCGCCTCCAGCGCGTCGGCGGCCGCGTACCGGTCGCGGGCCACCACGACCGCCACCGGGTCGCCGGCGTAGCGCACCTCGTCGACGGCGATGGGCGGGTGGTCGGGCAGCACGATGTCCTCGGTCACCGGCCAGGCGCACGGCAGCGAACCCATTCCCTCGGCGAGGTCGGCGCCGCTGAACGCCGCGACGACACCGGGGCGTTCCAAAGCGGGGGAGACATCGACCCGTGCGATGCGGGCGTGGGCCATCGGGCTGCGCAGAATCGCCAGGTGCAGCAGTCCGGTGACCTGGATGTTGTCGGTCCAGTTGGTCTGGCCGGTGATCAGCCGGGCGTCCTCCTTGCGCAGCCGGGAGCGTCCGACCTCGCCTTCGACGGCCTGATCGGTCATGCCGTCACCTCCTCGACCAACTGTTCCCCGGAGGCGGCGAGCACCGCGCGGACGATGTTCTGGTAACCGGTGCAGCGGCAGAGGTTGCCCTCCAGGGCGTGGCGCACCTCGTGCGGGGCGGGGTGCGGGTTCTCGGTCAGCAGATCGCGTGCGGCCATGATCATCCCCGGGGTGCAGTAGCCGCACTGCAGGCCGTGCTGCTCGTGGAACGCCCGCTGCAGCGCCGTCCACTCGCCGTTCTCGGCCAGCCCCTGGACGGTGGTCACCTCGCTCCCGTCCGCCTGGACGGCCAGCACCGAGCAGCTCTTGACGCTCGCCCCGTCCAGGGCGACGGTGCACGCCCCGCAGTTCGAGGTGTCGCAACCGATCGTGGTGCCGGTCAGGCCGAGGCGGTCGCGCAGGTAGTGGGCCAGGAGCAGACGGGGTTCCACGTCGTCCTCGTACGTCGTGCCGTCCACCTTCACCTTGATGTGGGTCATGTGCCCTCCAGACCGTGCGGGCGTGGGAGAGGGAAATCAGCAACCGAACGTGATGTGGGTCACTCTATGACCACCCCTTGGATGCGGCGAGTGCTGTGACGGGCTTTCGTTGAGCGTTAATCCATTGCCGCTCGGGCCCGGATCCTGCTCCACTGCACGGAACCAGTCGTCACCCGGAGAGGACCAGAGATGCGCACTGCGTGCATGTCCACCCAGGAAGGAATCCCATCCATGCCGAAGGACATCACGCTCAGTGCACCTGCTCAATCTCGGAATTCTCGCGCACGTAGACGCCGGTAAGACCAGCCTGACCGAACGGCTGCTGCACACGGCCGGGGTCATCGACCGGCTCGGCAGCGTCGACGACGGAAACACCCGGACCGACACCCTCGCGCTCGAACGGCAGCGCGGTATCACCATCAAGTCCGCCGTCGTCTCCTTCCCGCTCGACGGTGTGACCGTCAACCTCATCGACACCCCCGGCCACCCCGACTTCATCGCCGAGGTGGAGCGGGTCCTCGGTGTGCTCGACGGCGCCGTCCTGGTCGTCTCGGCGGTCGAGGGCGTCCAGGCGCAGACCCGTGTGCTGATGCGGACGCTGCGACGGCTGCGCATCCCCACCCTGGTCTTCGTCAACAAGATCGACCGGCGCGGCGCACAGGACGAGCCCGTGCTGCGGGCGATGGCCCGGCGGCTCACACGGGCGGTCGTACCGATGGGCACGGCCACCGGACTCGGCACCCGCGAAGCCCGCTTCGTCCCCGGACTGGGCCCGGCCGCGCTCGACGCCCTCGCCGACCTCGACGACGAGCTGCTGACCGCGTACGTCGAGGACACCGTCTCGTACGACCGACTGCGCACCGTCCTCGCCGACCGGACCCGGCAGGCACTCGCCCATCCGGTCTACTTCGGCTCCGCCGTCACCGGCGCCGGCGTGCCCGAGCTGATCACCGGCATCGAACGGCTGCTGCCCCCGGCCGGGGGCGACCCCGACGGCGAGCTGTCCGGCACGGTCTTCAAGGTCGAGCGGGGCCCGGCGGGGGAGAAGATCGCCTACGCGCGCATCTTCACCGGCACCCTCCGCGCCCGCGACCGGGTCCTCTTCGGAGCGACCCCCGAAGAGGGCAAGGTCACCGCGGTCAGCGTCTTCGAGCGGGGCGCGGACCTCCGGCAGGAGAGCATCGGGGCCGGCCGGATCGGCCGGCTGTGGGGCCTGGGCGGCATCAGGATCGGTGACCCGATCGGGGTACCGAGGGCGGGGCGGCAGCGTCACTTCGCCCCGCCGACCCTGGAGACGGTCGTCGTCCCGGGACCGGGCGTGGACCGGCGCTCGCTGCACATCGCGCTCACCCAGCTCGCCGAACAGGACCCGCTCATCGACGTGCGCCACGACGAGGTGCGGCAGGAGGCCTCGGTCTCGCTCTACGGCGAGGTGCAGAAGGAGGTCGTCCAGGCGACCCTCGCCGACGAGTACGGGCTGGACGTCACCTTCCGCGAGACGACGACCCTGTGCATCGAGCGTCCCGCGGGCACGGGGTCGGCCGTCGAGTTCAACAAGAAGGCCCCCAACCCGTTCCTCGCGACCGTCGGGCTGCGCGTCGATCCGGCCCCGGTCGGCGCGGGCGTGGACTTCCGGCTCGAAGTGGAGCTGGGCGCCATGCCGTACGCCTTCTTCAAGGCCGTCGAGGACACGGTCCGCGAGACACTCGGGCAGGGGCTGCACGGCTGGCGGGTCACCGACTGCACGGTCACCATGACCCACTCCGGCTACTCGCCCCGGCAGAGCCACGCCCACCAGGGCTTCGACAAGAGCATGTCCAGCACCGGGGCGGACTTCCGCGGGCTCACCCCGCTCGTCCTGGTCGACGCGCTGCGCCGCGCGGGCACCCGGGTGTACGAGCCCATGCACCGCTTCCGTCTGGAGGCCCCGGCGGACACCCTGGGCGGCCTGCTCCCGGTGCTCGCCCGGCTCGGGGCGGTGCCGCAGACCACCGGGACGCACGGCTCCAGCTGTGTCCTGGAGGGCTCGGTACCGGCTGCCCGGGTGCACGGGCTGGGGCAGCGACTGCCGGGCCTGACCCGGGGTGAGGGCGAGCTGGAGAGCGCCTTCGACCACTACGCGCCGGTCACCCGGGGCACGGTCCCCGAGCGGCCGCGTACCGACCACAACCCGCTGAACCGCAAGGAGTACCTGCTGAACGTGACGCACCGGGTGAGCGGCTGAGGGGAGCGGCGGGGCCGACGAGGCGCGGCCGAAACAGAACTTACTCTGGAGTCAGCAGGGTTGACGGTGTCCGGAAATCACCGGACTGTAATGGACATGACGAATATCCGGGCGCGTTTGTTCGTTGTCCTGGTTGTCCTCTGTGGATTCCTGGTGGTGGCCGGCACCTCGCCCGCCACCGCCGCCACCCCTTCCGACTCCCTCTGGTTCGACGGCACCGCCCTCACGGTGCAGAGCGGCCGCTTCGTCGACGGCCAGGGCCGCGAGGTCGTCCTGCGCGGCTACAACGTCTCCGGCGAGACCAAGCTGGAGGAGAACGGCGGCCTGCCCTTCGCCTCGGTCGCCGACGCACGGAAGTCGGCCACCGCGCTGCGTGCCCTCGGCGGCGGCAACGCGGTCCGCTTCCTCCTCTCCTGGGCCCACGCCGAGCCCGTGCGGGGCCAGGTCGACACCGCGTATCTGGCCGCCGCCACCGAGCAGATGCGCGCCTTCCTCGACGCCGGCGTCCGCGTCTACCCCGACTTCCACCAGGACCTCTACTCCCGCCACCTCTTCGACCCGGGCAGCTGGTACACCGGAGACGGTGGCCCCAAGTGGGCGGTGGACCTCGGCAGTTACCCCACCGAGTCCTGCGGGATCTGCTTCTTCTGGGGTCAGAACATCACCCAGAACTCGGCCGTGACGAAGGCGCAGTACGACTTCTGGCACAACAACTACGGCCTCCAGGAGGCCTTCCTGGCCACGGCGCAGTCGACGATGGCGTACCTCGCCCAGCACCTCACGGACACCGAGTTCACGGGCGTCGTGGGCTTCGACCCGTACAACGAGCCGTACGCGGGCAGCTACGACTCCGGCCAGACCAGCCGCACCTGGGAGCGGGACCTGCTGTGGCCCTTCTACCAGAGGTTCCGGGCCCGCATGGACGCGGCCGGCTGGCAGGCCAAGCCCGCCTTCGTCGAGCCGAACCTCTTCTGGAACGCCAACATCTCCTCCCAGAAGCAGGAGGGCGGACTGCTGGACGCGGGCACGCTCGGGTCGCGCTATGTCTTCAACACCCACTTCTACGACCAGAAGGCCATCTCCGGCATCCTGATGTGGGGCAAGGCGGCCGACGGCCAGTACACGGCCGACTTCGGCACGATCCGCGACCGCGCCTCGGCCGCCGGGACCGCGGCCGTGGTCAGCGAGTACGGCCACCCCCTGTCCGGGACCGTGTCGGACAAGGCACCGACCGTGCTCAAGGCGATGTACCAGTCCCTCGACTCCCGTCTCTCCGGCGCGGGTTGGTGGTCCGACCCGGTGTCCTCCGGCCCGGTCCTGTCCGGCTCCCAGTGGCAGTGGGACATCTACAACGGACGTCACCACGAGCTGATGAACGGCAACCCGGACAAGGTCCGCACCTCCGGCGACGCCTGGAACGACGAGGACCTCTCCGCCGTGCGGCTGGACGACTCCGGCACGGTGGCCCTCCGGCAGGACTCCCGCCTGCTCGACCGGATCTACCCGAGCGCCACCTCGGGCACCACCGCCGCCTTCACCTACGAGGACCGCTCCCGGGACGGCTCGGCCACCCTGACGTGGAACCCGGTGCCGAGTTCGCTCCCGAACGTGTCGCGCCTGGTGGGCTCCGGCCAGTACGGCGTTCTGGTGTGGCGCTCGGGCAGTGGTACGGCACCCACCGAGCTGCATCTGCCGGCCTCCTTCCCGGCGTCGGCCACCACGGTCGTCTCCGACCTGGGCACGGTGTACGCGCCCCCGTCGTACACCGCCTCGACCCCGGTCGGCGTGGCCCCCGAACCGGGCGGCACCGGCAGCCGCCGCCTGCTGCTCACCGACGCGGACTCGGGTGTCCTGCACTACGCGCTGGTGACCAACGGGGCGACGGCGCCGTCCGCGGACCTGCTGAGCGCCGCGCGGTCCGAGCTGGCGGCGTGGGCGACGGCCCACTTCTGACAGCGGACCGGCCTCCGGGGCGGTGCGTGTGCACCCCGGAGGCCGGGCGGTGGCTGCGCGCGAGGTCAACTCGACGACGGACCCGTCCAGTCGGACTGGACGTGGCCCAGCCGGACCCGCTGCGGATGGTCGCCGACCGCGACGGACGTCACCTTCTGCCCGGTCGCGAAGTCGATGGCGGTGACCTGGTCGGCGCCGCTCTCGGAGACGATGCAGTCCTTGCCGTCGCCGCTGACCGTGGCCCAGTAGGGCTTGGAGGTGGTGACCAGCGGGCCCTCCTGGAGGGTGGCGCGGTCCACCACCGTCGCGTAGTCGTCCATGGTGCCCGCCACGCACAGCTTGGTGCCCGCGGGGTTCATCGAAATGCCGTGGTGGCGCGAGTCGTTGACCCAGGTGGTGCGGTCCTCGCTGGTCGCCGGGTTCTTCGGCAGGGTCTTCATCCGGGTGATCTTGTCGGTGGCGACGTCGTACTCCAGGAAACCGTTGAAGAACGAGACCTGGAAGTAGAGTTTCGACTCGTCGGGCGAGAACACCGCGGGGCGGACGGCGTCGGAGAAGTTCTTGAGGCCGAAGGCGTCCAGCCGGTCACGCATGTCGATGACCTTGACCTGCTTGTAGGTCGTCGCGTCCACGACCGTGATGTGCCGGTCGCCCTTCGTCCAGTCCCAGACCGGGTCGTCGAGGGCGGTGTTGACGTCCCCGATGGACATGTTCCAGATGTACTTGCCGTCCTTGGTGAAGATGTTCTCGTGCGGCTTGTCGCCGGTCGCGAACGACCCCAGCTGCTTGCCGGTGTCGATGTCCAGCACGTGCACGGTGTTGGCGGTCGAGGCGGAGACCGCTACCCGTGTGCCGTCGGGGGACACGGCCATGTGGTCGGCGCGGTAACCGGCCACCGGGAAACGCCAGTTGATCTTCCCGGTGGCCAGGTCGATCGACACGACGTCGGCGAAGCTGGGCCGGGAGACCACGACGGATCTGCCGTCCGGCGTGGAGTACATGTCGTCCACGAACTGGTCGTGGCCCTCGCCGACGCTGTTGCGGATGGCCATGAAGTAGATCCACTTGATCGGGTCGGCGTTGATCTCCGCCATCCGGGCGTCCTTGTCCGGAACGACGTTGATCCGGCCGACCTTCGCGAAGTCGCCGCTGGACTTGATGACGTCCGCGGTGCCGTCCCAGTTGTTGCCGACGAACAGCACCTCGCGCAGGGAGGCGGCGTCCGTGGCGGCCGTGGCGGCGGTCGCGGGGGCGGTGAGGGTCAGGACGAGGGCGGCGGCTACGGAGCAAAGGTGCCTGGGTCTGAAGGCAGGCATGACTGCTCTCTCCTCTGGGTGGGGTGTGGTGGGAGCGGTGCCATGACGGGGCGATGAATCTGAACACGGGGGCATTCAGAGTTAACTTACTGAAAAGTAAGGTGGGGTGGCCTTCTCCACAAGACCGCGTGCGCGACAAAATTGGCTGCGTGGTGGGCGAGTTGGGGACGGGAGGGGATCGTGGGGGGCAGGCTCAGGCCGCCGACCGGCCGCTACGCGGGCAAGTCCGCCGAGGAGCGGCAGGCGGAACGCCGGCGGCGGTTCCTGGACGCGGCGCTCCAGCTCTTCGGTGACGCGCCCGGCTTCCGGGCCGCGACCGTGGCGTCCCTCAGCGAGGCCGCGGGCCTGTCGACCCGTCAGTTCTACGAGGAGTTCCGCACCCTTGAGGACGTCCTCGCCGCACTGCACCTACAGGTCAACAACTGGGCCGAACAGGCCGTGCTGGCCGCGGCGGCCGAGGCCGAGGGGCTGTCGCTCGCCGAGCGCACCGCCATGATCTTCCGCGCGTACGCGGCGAACGTCACCGCCGATCCGCGCCGCATCCGCATCACCTTCGTCGAGATCATCGGCGTCAGCCCACGCCTGGAGGAACAGCGCCTCGCCCGCCGGGCCCGCTGGGTCGAACTGATCTGCGCGGAGGCGAGGGCGGCCGCCGCACGCGGAGAGGCCGCGCCTCGCGACTACCGCATCGCGGCGGCGGCGTTCATCGGCAGCGTCAACGGCGTGCTCCACGACTGGAGCGCCGGCTGGGTGGACGCAACCCTGGACGAGGTGGTCGACGAACTGGTCCGGCAGCTACTGGGGATACTGCGCCCGGGGGACTGGCCGGGACCCACCTGAGCCGACGCCCCGGGCCCGTCCGCCAAGCCGCGCGGCCGCTCCATCGCGGCCAGTACCGGGCCCACCCGTCCTCCTTGAGAGTGGGGCGCCCAGGGCGCGTGCGCGTTCGGTGAACGAGGCGTCCCTGGCGGCCCGTGCGAGGGCAGAGGACAGGGCCGTTACGGTCGGGCCGCGCAGGGGGACGACATTCGGTGCCCAGCCAGGGAGACCGGTCGGGCCGACCGGAACCCCTCGTTGAACTGGATCCGCACCGGCGCGGCCGGCCCCCGGCCCGCGCCCCGCCGGGGGCCCCGAGTCCGCATGGTGGACCGCCAACGGCACCTCACTCGTCCTGTGGACCTGCAACGGCGGCAACAACCAGCAGTGGTCCCGGACCTGACACCGCTGCCTAGGCGGCGGCGAGCACCAGCAGACTCGTCGCCGCCAGCAGGGCACCACCCAGTACGCACCAGGCCACCAGCCGCTGCCTCAGCGCCAGGTATCTGGCCTCGTACATGTGCCGCAGCTCCGCCGCGCGTTCGGCGGTGCGCTGCCACGAGGCGCGGGCCAGCGCGAGGTACTCCGCCTCGAAGTGCCGCTCCAGGTCCTCCCGTTGGGTGTCGGTGAGCCAGCCCAGCCGGGAGGCCGTACGGGCCGCCGCCGCACGGCCCTCCTGCCGTGCGGCGGCGAGCAGCAGATGACCCTCGATCTCCTGGACGAGCGTCCGCTCCTCCCCGGTGCTCATCGCCCGGTCATCTCCCGCTCCATCGACCGCACCTGCGGATGGTGCAGGTCGAACGCCGGGGATTCGCTGCGGATCCGCGGCAGGGTGGAGAAGTTGTGGCGCGGCGGCGGGCAGGAGGTCGCCCACTCCAGCGAACGGCCGTAGCCCCACGGGTCGTCGACCTCGACCTTCTCTCCGTACTTGGCGGTCTTCCAGACGTTGTAGAAGAACGGGAGCAGGGACGAACCCAGCAGGAACGAGAAGATCGTCGAGACCGTGTTGAGCGTCGCGAAACCCTCGACCGCCAGGTAGTCGGGTACACGGCGCAGCATGCCCTGGGCGCCCAGCCAGTGCTGGACCAGGAACGTGCCGTGGAAGCCGATGAACAGCGTCCAGAAGGTGATCTTGCCAAGGCGTTCGTCGAGCATCTTGCCGGTGAACTTGGGCCACCAGAAGTGGAATCCGGCGAACATGGCGAAGACGACCGTGCCGAAGACCACGTAGTGGAAGTGCGCCACGACGAAGTACGTGTCGGAGACGTGGAAGTCGATCGGCGGCTCGGCGAGGAGGACACCGGTCAGTCCGCCGAAGACGAACGTGACGAGGAAGCCCATGACCCAGAGCATCGGTGTCTCGAAGGACAGCGAGCCCTTCCACATGGTGCCGATCCAGTTGAAGAACTTCACACCGGTCGGGACCGCGATCAGGAAGGTCATGAAGGAGAAGTACGGCAGCAGCACACCGCCCGTGACGTACATGTGGTGGGCCCACACGGTCACGGACAGACCGGCGATCGAGATGGTCGCGGCGATCAGACCCATGTAGCCGAACATCGGCTTGCGGGAGAAGACCGGGATGACCTCGGAGATGATGCCGAAGAACGGCAGCGCGATGATGTACACCTCTGGATGGCCGAAGAACCAGAAGAGGTGTTGCCACAACAAGGCTCCGCCGTTGGCGGAATCAAATACATGGGCGCCGAACTTGCGGTCCGCCTCCAGGGCGAACAGCGCGGCCGCGAGGACCGGGAAGGCGAGCAGGATCAGGACGGCGGTCAGCAGCACGTTCCACACGAAGATCGGCATGCGGAACATGGTCATGCCCGGGGCGCGCATGCAGATGATCGTGGTGACGAAGTTGACCGCGCCGAGGATCGTGCCGAAGCCGGAGAAGGCCAGACCCATGATCCACATGTCGGCGCCGATGCCCGGCGAGCGGACCGCGTCCGACAGCGGGGAGTAGGCGAACCAGCCGAAGTCGGCCGCGCCGTCCGGGGTGAGGAAGCCGCCGACCGCGATCGTCGAGCCGAACAGGTAGAGCCAGTAGGCCAGCATGTTCAGCCGGGGGAAGGCGACGTCGGGGGCACCGATCTGGAGCGGCATGATCCAGTTGGCGAAGCCGGCGAACAGCGGCGTCGCGAACATCAGCAGCATGATCGTGCCGTGCATCGTGAACGCCTGGTTGAACTGCTCGTTCGACATGAACTGCAGCCCCGGACGGGCCAGTTCGGCGCGCATGAGCAGCGCCATCACGCCGCCCAGGCAGAAGAATCCGAACGCCGTGAGCAGATAGAGCGTTCCGATGGTCTTGTGGTCGGTGGTCGTCAGCCACTGGACGGCCTTGACGTCTTTGATCCTCTTCACGCCCCGCCTGTGTCCGCGCCGGCCCCACGCGTCACACTCGGACGACGCGACGAGAATCACGGAAAAGGGTGTGACGATCGTGAGGGTGCCGGACACGAACGGAACATGAGCAACGACGAGATCTTCGCCGCTGCCTATCGCGAGCACTACTGGGCGGTCAGCCGCTATGTCGCGCGGCGACTGGGCGGGCGGACCGACGAGGTCGAGGAAGTGGTGGCGGAGGTGTTCACGGTGGCCTGGCGGCGCCGGGCGGACCTGCCTGCGGCGCCGCTGCCCTGGCTGTACGGCGTGGCACGCAACTGCCTGGCGAACGCGGTACGCGGTCATGGACGCCGGCGCAGGCTGGTGGACCGGCTGGGCAACGACGAGAGCGCGCACGGACGGCAGATCGTGCAGAGCCCGGACACCGAGGGACCCGGCGCCTGGGTGCACGACGCGCTCGCCCGCCTCTCTCCCGCGGACCAGGAGGTACTGCGCCTGACGGCCTGGGAGGAACTCGGCATCGACGAGGTCGCCGTGGCCCTCGGCTGCGGCAGCCGGGCGGCGGCGATGCGACTGCACCGCGCCCGCCGTCGGCTCAGGGCCCAGATCGACACCATGCGCCCCGCCGCCACCACCGAGCACGACACCGGCGAAACCGTCGAGGGGGCACGGGCATGACCACTGAACTCCCCGCCCGCAGCCGGGCCCTGGCCGTCGGCAGGGCGCTTCCGAGGGGATCGATGACGACCGACGCTGCCGACGGGGCCTTCCCACAGGGCGCGGAGAAGGAACACCGTCATGGCTGATGAACTCGAACTCCTGCGCCGCGCCAACCCGGTGCCGGTCGACGGTGCCCACTTCGGTGAGGGGCCGCTGGACCATCGGGCCGAGCGGCGGCTGAATCGGCTGCTGCACGATGCGGAGCCCGGCCGCCGCCGTTGGCGCCCGCGGCTGGTGTGGGCTCTCGGTGGCACCGTCGTCGTGGTGGGGACCGTCCTGGCCGTGCTGTTCAGTGGGCCCGGCACCGCTCCCGCCGTCGCCGCGCCCCGCCCGCTGACCGTGCGGGCCCACTCCACCCCCGTACCCCTGAAGCAACTGGCCGAGTTGGCCGAGGCGACCGCCGCTGACGGCTCCCCGAAGCTCCGCAAGGGCACGCACGTGCAGTCCTGGAGCCTCGGGATGAGCGACGACAAGCCGCCCGTCACCCTCCCCGAGGAGCGGATCGTGCGCTGGCGGGCGGACGACAGCCATACGGAACTCGTCGTGGCGACCGACCCGCGTCACCCCGGCCGCCCGGTCCTCACCGACGAGGGCGGTGAGCCGCGCATGGTCGAGGACGGTCATGTCCTCGGCCGGCGGACGTATCCGCCGAGCTGGAGCGACGCCCCGCCCGAGGCCACGCCCCCGCACGACGTCGTACGCCTGCGCTCGTACCTGGCGGAGACGGTTCGCGGCGAGGCATTGGCGACTCCCGAACTCCTCGACGCCACCGAGGAGTTGCTGGACCACTGGACGCTCGGCGCCCGCGAGTCGGCGGCGCTCGTCCGGCTCCTGGCGGACGCCAAGGGCCTGCGGGCCGTCGGACAGGTGACGGACCGGCTGGGGCGGACCGGTCAGGCGTATGTGTACGACACGAAGGGCAACCGCCGGATGCTGGTCCTGGACCCGGCCACCGGCGCCGTCCTCGGACTGGAGTCCACGTTCACCGAGGACGAGCCCGAGTACGGCGTGCGGGCCGGCGACGTCATGGAGTACCGCGCCTGGATGCGCTGATCACATGCGCCGTACGGCGGTCAGGAGCCGTCCCCGGGAGGCGGTGCCGTCGGGTCCGTCCCGGCCAGGAACGCGGTGGCCTGTGCGTGGAGCCGGCCGGCGCCGATCGCCTCCGCCCAGCGGGCGATCTCCGTCGCCAGCGCGCGGGCCCCGGCCTCGTCGCCGGTGTCACGGGCCAGTACGGCGAGCAGCAGCTGCTGGGAGAGCGTGCCGGGCACCGTGCCCGCGCGGGCGCCCAGGGCGGTGGCCCGGCGCCAGCGGTCCAAGGCCAGGTCGTGCTCGCCGGCGTCGTGGTCGTGGTCGCCGAGGTGCCGCAGGGCCTCGCGGGCCAGCAGGTCGTCGGGGCCGGCCTCGGCGGCCCGCAGGGCGGCCGTGTAGTGGGCGGGGGCGGCGGCGCGGTCGGCGAAGTGGTTGTCCGTGATCAGGCCGAGGTACATCGAGGACCAGCCCCGGCGCTCCTCGTCCGGGGCGCGCTCGTGGAGTGCCCGCGCCCCCTCCCGCAGTGCGGTGAGCGACTCGGGGTCCTTGCCCGCCGGGCCGAGGCTCAGCACGCCGCCGACCAGGAGCAGCCGGCCGTAGTCGCGCCGCAGCCGGAGGAAGGCCAGGTCCCAGTCGCCGTCCGGGACCACCTTCTCCGCCTGCGTGATGCGCTCCGCCGCGGTGTCGGTACCGGCGAACCAGTCCCGCTCCAGGGCCACTTCGGCGGCGGCGAGGGCGATCCGGGCGCGGGCGGCCGGCTCGTTGACGGCCGCCGAGTCCAGCAGGCGGTCGGCCCGCTCCCAACGGCCCGTGAGCCGCAGCTCGCGGGCGGCGGCGAGGAGTTGGCCGATGTCCACGACCGTGCTGAGGGTTCTCGGTGCAAGTGTCATGCGGGGGAAGGTAGTTATGGAGGAAATCATCCACAAGAAAACTACTGCGGGAGGCAGGCGATGGAGGATTCGGTCGACCGGCACGTGGCCGTCTGGACCAGGGAGTTGGACTGGCTGGACCCCCTCAAGGAGGCGATCGTCGCCCGGCTGGCGATCCTGGCCCGGCACAACGCGCAGGCCCGCCGGGACGCACTGGACACCGGCGGGCTCAAGCACGGGCAGTACAAACTGCTGTTGATGCTGCGCAGGACGGGACCGCCCTACGAGGCGAGCCCGTCACGGCTGGCGGAGCTGCTCGGGCTGACCCGTGGGGCGCTGTCCGCACGACTCGCCCCCGTCGAGGAGGCCGGGCTGATCACGCGTACCCATGAGAGGGGCGACCGCAGGCGGGTACGGGTGCGGCTCACCAGCGCCGGCCATGCCGCGTTCGAAGCGCACGCGGTGTCGGAGGACGCGGGCGAGGGCGCGCTGCTCGCAGCACTGACCGAAGAAGAGCGGCGGACACTAGCCGATTTGCTGCGGAAACTGGTCGTGGCCGCCGAAGCCGGCCACCCCGCGCCCGCCCCGCCACGGCCCGGGCCGAGAAGGTCCAGGTCAGTCGAGACGTGACCTGGACTCTCGCGACCCCTCTGCCTACTCGTCCCATGCCTGGATCATGATCTGTTCGGCGATCTTGCCCTCGCGCAGCGTGATCATCGACTCGGCGAGGACCCGGACGCCGTCGGCGTACTCGCAGGACTCGGTGAAGGCGGCGTGTTCGCCCTGGATGATGCACTGCTCCAGCTTGTGGGTCATGTCGCGGCTGTAGACGTCGTCGAGCAGCTCGGCTATCGCGGGCCGGCCGTGCAGGACCTTGGGATGGCTGGGCTGGCTGTTGCGGTCGATGATGCGGATCTCGGCGTCGTCCGCGTAGAGCGCCAGCAGGGTGTTCCCGGTGTTCCCCTCTATGCCCCGGCGCAGTGTCTCGGTGTCGAAGGTGGAGCCTGTCGCGGTGCCCATGGTGACCTCCTTCGAGAGCCCGCGGCCCGACGGGGGACGAGCCGTGAGGACCCCTGCTACGAGCCTCCTCCGCCCCGGCGGCCTCGGCAAGCGCAGCCGGGCGCTCCGCCTGTCGGGTGAGGGCAGCCGTGCGCCCGTGTCCGCGCGGGGCCGCGGCACGTTGCTGAAAGCATGATCTCAACACGACGTATCGTCGCCGCCGTCGGTCTTGCCGCCGGGGTCACGGGCCTCGCCGCACCGCTGGCGAACGCGGCCGACGCGAGCGCACCGGACAACGGGAAGATCAATCCGATCGCCATGCTCGACTCGCTCGCCGTCAGCGACATCCCGGCGGAGCGCCGGGCGGAGGTGCCCCGGGTCGCCGACCAGCTGCACTCGATGAACGGGCTGAACGACCTGAACCAGCTGCACCAGGTCACCGACTTGGTCGCCCCGGTGACCGGTCTGCTGCCCGCCGTCCAGTAGCCGGCGCCGCGCCACAACCCCCCGCATCGTGGGCCGTCCGGAACCGGGCGGCCCACGGCCGTGTCCGGGGCCGAGGGGCCCACGTCCGCATCCGGCACTGAGGGGCGCGGGTCAGCCCGCCGTCGCGAGGAACTGCGTCGCCGCCAGCTCCGCGTAGAGCGGATCGGCGGCCACCAGCTCCCGATGCGTGCCCACCGCGCGCACCCGGCCCGCGTCCATCACGACGATCCGGTCGGCCATCGTCACCGTGGACAGCCGGTGCGCGACCACCAGGACGGTGGTCGACCGCGCCACGTCCGCGACCGTGTCGCGCAGAGCTGCCTCGTTCACCGCGTCCAGCTGCGAGGTCGCCTCGTCCAGGAGCAGCAGCCGGGGGCGGCGCAGCAGGGCGCGGGCGATGGCGACGCGCTGGCGCTCGCCGCCCGACAGCTTGGTCCCCCGGTGCCCGACCAGTGTGTCCAGTCCCAGCGGCAGCCTGGCGACCAGGTCGTCCAGCCGTGTCGTCTTCACCACCCGCGCCACACTGTCCTCGTCCGCCTCCGGATTGCCGAGCAGCAGGTTGTCCCGCAGCGATCCGGACAGCACCGGTGCGTCCTGCTCCACATATCCGATGGCCGAGCGCAGCCGGGGCAGCTCCCAGTCCGCCAGGCTCCTGCCGTCCAGCGTGATGTCTCCGGACTTGGGGTCGTAGAACCTCTCGATGAGGGAGAACACCGTCGTCTTGCCCGCGCCGGACGGGCCCACGAACGCCGTCATCCCGCGCGCCGGTATCGCGAAGCTGACCCCGTGGTGCACATACGGCAGGTCGTCGGCGTACCGGAAGCGGACGTCCGTGAAGACGAGGGAGGCGGGCTCGGCCCCCGCGGACGGCAGGGGGGCCGGGGCGGCGGCCGGTTCGGCGGGCAGCCGCAGCGCCTCCTGGATGCGGGCCAGTGCCCCGGCGCCGGTCTGGTACTGCGTGATCGCGCCGACGACCTGCTGGATCGGCGACATCAGATAGAAGACGTACAGCAGGAACGCCACCAGGGTGCCGATGCCGATCGCCCCGGTCGCCACCCGTGCCCCGCCCACGGCGAGGACGGTGATGAAGGCGATCTGCATCGCGAGCCCGGCCGTGTTGCCCGCCGCGGCCGACCACTTGGCGGCGCGCACGCTCTGCCGCCACGACTCCTCGGCGGCCGCGTGCAGGGTCCGCTCCTCGCGGTGCTCGGCTCCCGACGCCTTCACCGTGCGCAGCGCGCCGAGGGTCCGCTCCAGCGAGGCGCCCATCACACCGACCGCGTCCTGGGCCTGCCGGCTCGCCCGGTTGATGCGCGGCACGATCGCACCGAGCACCGTGCCCGCGCCCGCGATCACCGCCACCGTGACCCCGAGCAGCACCGGATCGACGACGCCCATCATCACCACCGTGGCGACGAGCGTGAGCCCGCCGGTGCCGAGGGCGACCAGCGAGTCGGTGGTGACCTCGCGCAGCAGGGTGGTGTCCGAGGTGATCCGGGCCATCAGATCGCCCGGCTCGGTGCGGTCCACGGCCGTGATCCGCAGCCGCAGCAGATACGAGGACAGGGAGCGCCGGGCGCCGAGCACGACCGACTCCGCGGTGCGGCGCAGCACATACGAACCCAGCGCGCCAAGCGCCGCGTTGGCGACGACCAGGCACGCCATCGCGAGCAACGGTCCGGTGATGGAGCGCTCGTGCGCCAGGTCGTCGATCAGTCCCCGGGCCACGAGCGGGAGCAGCAGCCCGGTCGCCCCGGTGACGAGGGCGAGCAGCGCGCCCGTCAACAGGGCCCACCGGTGGGGCCGTACGTATCCGAGAAGGAGCCGCCACACGGGCGGCTCGCTCTCCGTGTCCGTCGCAGCGTCGCTCACGGTGCTCCTCGTCCGGAGTCGGGTGGAGCACTCAGGCTACGTCGGGCGCCTCGAGGGCTGCTGCGGCCCTCGCCCGTGGCAACTCCACCGGCCCGGTGGATGTGATCCTTCCTGGTGACGGGTGGGCGGCCGGTGACCCCAGGGGCGGGTAAAATACCCCTGAGGGTATATGAACGGAGTTGGCTGTGGAGCTGCGGTTCGAGGGTGATGAGCTGAAGTCGGTGCTGAACCGGCTGCGCCGGGCGCAGGGGCAGATCTCCGGTGTGATCAAGATGATCGAGGAGGGGCGTGACTGCGAGGACGTGGTCACCCAGCTCGCCGCGGCCTCGCGCGCGCTGGACCGGGCCGGGTTCGCGATCATCGCGACCGGACTGCAGCAGTGCCTGACCGACGCCGACGGGAACCGGTCGGACGGCGAGACGACGGAGCGGATGAAGGCACGGCTGGAGAAGCTGTTCCTGTCGCTGGCGTAGCGGTGCCCCGGACGACGCGTCGGACGGCATGAACGAAAGATCCATGACGCCGTTGCGCTCCGTGCCGTTACCGATCAGTCACGCGTAGGGTCGAAGGACAGGCACAGCGATGGAAGGGGCCAGGCCATGGCGCAGGAAGTACGCGGCGTGATCGCACCGGGGAAGGACCAGCCGCTGCGGGTCGAGACGATCGTGGTGCCGGACCCGGGGCCGGGAGAAGCGGTCGTACGCGTCCAGGCGTGCGGCGTCTGCCATACCGACCTGCACTACAAGCAGGGCGGCATCAACGACGAGTTCCCCTTCCTGCTCGGCCACGAGGCGGCCGGGGTCGTGGAGTCGGTCGGCGAGGGCGTCACCGACGTGGCGCCCGGGGACTTCGTGATCCTCAACTGGCGCGCGGTGTGCGGGAACTGCCGGGCCTGTCTGCGCGGCCGCCCCTGGTACTGCTTCAACACCCACAATGCCCAGCAGCGGATGACCCTGGCATCGAGCGGCCAGGAACTCTCCCCGGCGCTCGGCATCGGCGCCTTCGCCGAGAAGACCCTGGTCGCGGCAGGGCAGTGCACCAAGGTCGACCCGGCCGTCTCCCCGGCGGTCGCCGGACTGCTGGGCTGCGGTGTGATGGCCGGCATCGGTGCCGCGATCAACACCGGCCAGGTCGGCCGTGGCGACTCGGTCGCCGTGATCGGCTGCGGCGGAGTCGGGGACGCGGCCGTCGCCGGGGCGCGGCTGGCCGGCGCGGCGAAGATCATCGCCGTCGACATCGACGACCGGAAGCTGGACAAGGCGCGCGCCATGGGCGCCACGCACACGGTCAACTCGAAGGAGACCGACCCCGTCGAGGCGATCCGCGAGCTCACCGGCGGCTTCGGCGCCGACGTCGTCATCGAGGCGGTCGGCCGCCCGGAGACGTACAAGCAGGCCTTCTACGCCCGCGACCTGGCCGGCACGGTCGTCCTCGTCGGGGTGCCCACCCCGGAGATGAAGCTCGAACTCCCGCTCCTGGACGTCTTCGGCCGCGGCGGTGCCCTGAAGTCCTCCTGGTACGGCGACTGCCTGCCCTCGCGCGACTTCCCCATGCTGATCGACCTGCACCTCCAGGGCCGTCTCGACCTGGAGGCGTTCGTGACCGAGACCATCCGGCTCGACGAGGTGGAGAAGGCGTTCGACCGGATGCACCAGGGCGACGTCCTGCGCTCGGTGGTGGTGCTCTGATGACCACGCGCATCGAACGCCTCGTCACCTCCGGCCGGTTCACGCTCGACGGCGGCACCTGGGACGTCGAGAACAACGTATGGATCGTGGGCGACGAACGCGAGGTGGTCGTCATCGACGCCGCGCACGACGCCGCGGCCATCGCCGACGCCGTGGCGGACCGCCGGCTGACCGCCATCGTGTGCACCCACGCCCACAACGACCACATCGACGCCGCGCCCGCCCTCGCGGACCTGACGGGTGCCAGGATCTGGCTCCACCCGGACGACCTGCCGCTGTGGAAGCTGACCCACCCGGACCGGGAGCCCGACGCCCATCTGGCCGACGGACAGGTCATCGAGGGGCCCGGCCTCGACCTGACCGTGCTGCACACTCCCGGCCACTCACTGGGCGCGGTGTGTCTGTACGACCCCGGCCTGGCCACCGTCTTCACCGGCGACACCCTCTTCAAGGGCGGCCCCGGCGCCACCGGACGCACCTTCTCGCACTTCCCGACGATCATCGAGTCGATCCGCGACCGGCTCCTCACCCTCCCGCCCGAGACGAAGGTCCTGACCGGCCACGGCGACTCGACGACCATCGGCGAGGAGGCGCCTCACCTGGAGGAGTGGATCGCCCGGGGCCACTGAGCGCCCCGGCAAAAAGGCGACAGAAGATGTCCGGCTTTCCCGTCAGTGTGTACGGCGACAGCAGTCGTACGGGTACGGGAGGCCGGACATGCCAGGTCCGCTGGAGGGAAAGGTCGCGCTGGTCGCCGGGGCGACACGGGGCGCGGGACGCGGGATCGCGGTGGAACTCGGCGCGGCCGGCGCCACCGTCTACGTCACCGGACGCAGCACCCGCGCCCGGCGCTCGGAGTACGACCGCCCCGAGACCATCGAGGACACCGCCGACCTGGTCACCGCGGCCGGCGGCCACGGCATCGCCGTACCGACGGACCATCTGCGGCCGGCCGCGGTACGCGCGCTCGTGGACCGCGTCGCGGACGAGCAGGGCCGCCTGGACGTGCTGGTCAACGACATCTGGGGCGGCGAGAACCTCTTCGAGTGGGACACCCCGGTCTGGGAGCACGACCTGGACAACGGGCTCCGACTGCTCCGGCTCGCGGTCGAGACCCATGCGATCACCAGCCACCACGCACTGCCGCTGCTCCTGCGGCACCCGGGCGGCCTGGTCGTGGAGGTCACCGACGGGACCGCGGAGTACAACCGCGACACCTACCGGGTGAACTTCTTCTACGACCTGGCCAAGACGTCCGTCCTGCGCATGGGCTTCGCCCTGGCCCATGAACTGGGCCCACGCGGTGCCACCGCCGTCGCGCTGACCCCCGGCTGGCTGCGCTCGGAGATCATGCTCGAACACTTCGGGGTCACCGAGGACAACTGGCCGGACGCCCTCGACCGGGTCCCGCACTTCGCCATCTCGGAGACCCCGCGCTTCGTCGGCCGCGCCGTCACCGCCCTCGCCGCCGACCCCGAGGTGGCCCGCTGGAACGGGCAGTCCCTGTCCAGCGGCGGACTCGCCCAGGAGTACGGCTTCACGGATCTGGACGGCAGCCGCCCCGACGCATGGCGCTATCTCGTCGAGGTGCAGGACGCGGGCAGACCGGCGGACGTGACCGGTTACCGGTGACTCACGGCTGGGGGAGGGGCCAGCGCGCGGAGTGACCGGGCGGCAGCGCAAGATCCTCGCGAACGGCGGCGTAGTAGCCCTCGCGGCCGGCGCGCTGCCGCTCCAGCAACGCCTGCCACGTCGCCGGATCACGCTGCTCCTCCCGTTGCTCCTCCCGCAGGTACCGTTCCATCTCCATCACCAGCACGACCCACGTCCGGGCCTTCTCCACCACCGTCGGGCTGCCCAGCAGGATCAGCGCCTCCCCGGACGGATCCCGGGCGATGGCCGCCTCGGCCAGCAACGGCTTCGCCTCCTCCGGCGTCAGGGGATGCGGGTGCGGGTCGATCTCGAAGTGGGCCGCCAGCCGGTACGTCAGTGTGACCGACTTCTTCAGCGTGCGGGCGTAGTCGGCGTACACCGCGAACCTGCGCTCCTCCCAGCGCGCCGCCTGCTCGCGCCGGAACCGGGCCCGATCACCCCTGACGACCGCCAGGTACGAGCCGAGCGCGCCGATCACGACGCCTATCAGGGCGGGGAGTTGCTGCATGAACGCGGACATGTGCGCACGCTAGCCGCCCTGCCGCCCGGTACGGGATTAGGTTTCGCCCATGACTGACCTCAAGCGGTTCGAAGGACACGGAGTTCTGGTCACGGGCGGGGCCCGCGGCATCGGCGCGGCCGTCGCCCGGCGGCTGGCCGAGGAGGGCGGACGGGTACTGGTGACCGACCGGGACCTGCCCGAGGCGCAGAGGACGGCGGCCGCCTTGGGCGAACAGGGCCTGGTGGTACGGGCGTTCGTCTGCGACGTGGCCGACCGGGGCTCCGTGGAGGCGGCCGTCGCCCAAGCCGTCGCATCCTTCGGCTCGCTCGACGTGCTGGTCAACAGTGCCGCGCACTGCACCCCCGACGTGCCCCTCTTCGAGGACGAGCCGGACGACGCCTGGGCCCTCGACCTCGACGTCACCCTCACCGGCGCCTACCGCTGCTGCCGCGCCGCCCTCCCGCACCTGGCCGCATCCGGCCGGGGCGCCGTCGTGAGCATCGGCTCCGTCAACGCCGAACAGGACTTCGGCAACCACGCCTACAGCGCGGCCAAGGCCGGACTCGGCTCCCTGACCCGCACCCTCGCCGGACACGCGGCGGCCCGTGGCGTCCGGGTCAACCTGGTGCAGCCGGGCACGGTCCGCACCTCCGCCTGGGAGGGGCGGGACGACGAACTCGAAGCCGTCCGCGCCCTGTACCCGCTCGGCCGCGTCGGAGAACCGGAGGACATCGCCGCCGCCGTGGCCTTCCTCGCCTCCCGCGACGCCGCCTGGATCACCGGCACGACGCTCCGCGTCGACGGCGGACTCACCGCAGTCAACACCGGTTTCCGCACGGCGCTGGGGCCGTCCCCGGACGAGTGAAGTCGACCGTTTCGTCACAACCTGACCGGCGCCTGCAACCTATGGCGTCGCCCACAGGTCTAGATCTCGGAGACCGTAGACATCGCGGAAGGGATGCACCCGTCATGGGGGACATACGCAGACGAGGCGTCGTGGCGCTCGGCATCACCGCACTGGTGGCGCCGCTCACCATCGCGCTCACCACGGAACCGGCCCAGGCGGCCGCGAGTTGCACCACGCAGGCCGGGCCGTACCAGAAGCAGGTGGAGAAGTTCCTCGGCCGCCCGGTCGACGGCAAGCAGTCCGCCACCGACTGCAAGGCCATCCAGGCCTTCCAGAACAAGCACGGCATCACGCCCGCCATCGGCTACGCGGGTCCCGTCACCTGGGGCGTGATGGACCTCATGAACAAGCAGAAGGCCGTCGGCAGCAACCCCAACAAGGAAGGCAAGTGCCCCACCAACAAGGGGCGCATCGCCTGTGTGAACCTGACGCTCCAGCTGTCCTGGATCCAGGACGGGAACAAGCTCGTCTACGGCCCGGTCCCGGTCCGTACCGGCCGTAAGGGGTACACCACCCGCACCGGTCTGAAGAAGATCTACTGGCGGGACATCGACCACGTCTCGTCCATCTACAACGTGCCGATGCCCTACAGCCAGTTCTTCGACGGCGGCCAGGCCTTCCACTCGGTGGGTCTCAGCATGTGGAACCCGCCGGGCTCGCACGGCTGCGTCAACATGACCACCACCACCGCCAAGAAGTACTGGTCGCTGCTGAAGACCGGCGACGACGTCTACGTGTACGGCCGCAAGCCGGGCACCTGAGGGCACCCGGCCCGGCGCTTCACAGCCCCTCGGTTCAGTTCTCCGGGGCGTCCCCGAAGTCCGGGATCTCCAGCCTGACACCGCCCTGCCGCGCGGACTCGTGCGCGATGATGCCCGGCAGGGTGTAGCGGGCGGCGACCCACGCGTCGACCGACGGCAGTGTGCGCGTGTTCACGGCCGTCACGAAGTCGTCGACCAGGAAGTGGTGACTGCCCTCGTGCCCGTTGTGCAGGTGGTCGAACTCCCGCGGCAGCCGTGACCGGTCGTGCACCGGCGCCGAGCCGGAGGTGAACGCGGCCCGCAGCTCCGGGGCGATGTGCTGGAGCGACGGATCGTCGGGGGACACGGTCGCCTTGGGCTCCAGCAGCTCGGAGATGTCCTTCACCCCGTTCTTGTCCTGCCACAGGGCCACCGTCGCGAGCTGCTCCATGCTCGCCTCCGTGCCGAAGAACCGGAACCGGGACTCGCGGATGTGGGACGGGTAGCCCACCCGCCGGAACTCGTTGGTGCGGAACGAGCCGCCGCCCGCCACCTCGAACAGCGCGGTCGCGTTGGAGATGTCGTTGCCGAACTGGCTGACCTCCTGGTCGAACACCCCGTCCCCGCGCTCGTCCCGCACGCCGATCGCGGAGACGCTCACCGCGTGCGTGCGCCAGGCGCCGAGCACCCCGCCCACCGAGTGCGTCGGGTAGAGCAGCGGGGGATAGCTGGCCGTCGCCTTCCAGTTCTCCCCGCCGCTGTAGCGGTAGGCGTCGTAGAAGCCGAGGTCCATGTCGTGGACGTAGTCGCCCTCGGCGTAGAAGAGCCGCCCGAAGGCGCCGTCGGCGATCTGGTTGCGGGCGTGCACGGTCGCCGGGTTGTACTGGCTGGTCTCGCCCATCATGTACGTCAGCCCGGTGGCCCGGACCTTGTCGATGATCGCCGCGATCTCCTCCGTGCTGATCGCCATGGGGACCGCGGAGTAGACGTGCTTGCCGGCGTCCAGGCCCTGGACGACCAGCGGACCGTGCGTCCAGCGCTGGGTGAAGATCGCGACCGCGTCGACCGCCGGCGACTCCAGCATCGCCTCGTACGAGGGGAAGGTGCCGGTCAGTCCCTCGGCGGCGGCAACGCGCCCGGCGCGCTCGGGCAGGAGGTCGGTCACATACACCTCGCTCACCCCCGGGTGGGCGAGGAACAGCTTGGCGAACTGACCGGAGAACTGGCCGGCTCCGACGATGCCTACAGAGAATGTCATGGCTACTTACTTTTGAGGCAGAACAATCCAGTCGTCAATGGCCGCGTGGATGTCATTCTCATCCGGATCCTTTCGGCCTAGGGTGGCCCTGTTGCTTCCGAAGCGAAAGAAACTCTGCGAGAACATCATGACCACTCATGCCGTCAGCTGGCAGCCGCTGAGTCCCGGGGAGCGCTCCGTGGCGATCGAGGTGCTCGTCAACGGGCCGCTGTCGCGGGCCGGGCTGGCCCGCCGGCTCGACCTCTCGGCGGGCAGCCTCACCCGGCTGACCAAGCCGCTGATCGAGTCGGGGCTGCTCGTCGAGGTGCCCGAGGCGGGCGCCGACGCACAGGTGCGCCAGGGGCGGCCGTCGCAGCCGCTGGACATCGTCGCGGAGTCACGCTTCTTCCTCGGCTTCAAGATCACCGCCGAGATGGTCTACGGCGTCGTCACCACCCTCAGGAGCGATGTCGTCGCCCGTCTCGACCGGCCGCTGACCACCCATCAGCCCGCTGAAGTCGCCGATCTGCTGGGGGAGATGACCGCCCGGCTGGCCGAGCGCTTCCCGGCCCTCGCGGGGATCGGCATCGGGGCGGGCGGTCATGTGCGGGACCGTGCCGTCGTCGGGGATTCGCCCTTCCTGGGCTGGCGGGACGTCCCCCTGGCGGCGCTGGTCGAGGAGCGCACGAGGCTGCCCGTGGTGGTGGAGAACGACGTCGCCGCCCTGGTCGAGGCCGAGACCTGGTTCGGCGCCGGGCGTGGGCTCGACCGCTTCGCCGTGCTGACCGTCGGGGCGGGCATCGGATACGGGCTGGTGCTGGGCGGCAGACGGGTGCCGTTCGCCGAACAGGACCGTGGCTTCGCCCACCACTGGATCATCGACCCGAGCGGCCCCCTGACCCCCGACGGTGAACGCGGCAGCGCCGTGTCGCTCCTCGCGATCCCCAGCATCCGCTATCAGGTCCGGGCCGCCACCGGCCGCGACGCGTCGTACGAGGAGATTCTCGCGGCCGCCGCCGCGGGCGAGCCCATGGCCTCCCGGGTGATCGACGAGGCGGCGCGGGCGCTGGGCACGCTGGTCGCCCAGATCGCCAACTTCGCGATGCCGCAGCGCATCCTGCTCGCCGGGGAGGGGGTCGGCCTGATGAGTGTGGCCGGCGCCGTCGTGGACGAGGCCGTGCGGGCCCGCCGCCATCCGCTGGCCGCGCCGGTCGACCTGGAGACCAAGGTCTCCGACTTCCACGACTGGGCCCGCGGGGCGGCCGTACTCGCCATCCAGGTCCTGGTGCTCGGTTCAGCCGAGGGGTGAACTCACCTGTGCTCCTTGACAGATGGACGTGATGAGCAACACGGTCTGAAATGTCCGGATAGCTCGTACTTACTCACATCGCCTTCACGTTCACCGGCATATGCTTCACATCATGTCCACCACTGTTGAAGCCGCCTCCGAGCGATCGGCCGCGGAGGTCAACGAGGAGATCAGAGCCCTGTGGCTCCGGTCGGGCGGGACACTGACCGTCGAGCAGCGCGAGGAGTACCGGCGCCTGGTCCTGGAGTGGTCCGCAGCGGCCCCGTCCCCGTCGCGGGCGGCCTGAGCGCCGCCCCTTCCCGCTGCCGGGGCGCTCGGGGGCTCCGATCTGCTTCGTCACCCGTGTTGCCTCCGTTTGCAGCGCAGGAAGATCTGCTCCTCGGGCTGCACGTCCCCGCTCGCCGGCGCGTAGCTGTACGAGGTCTCCCCGACGATCTCGAAGCCCGCCGTCACGACCACCTCGCGCAGTTCCTCCCGCAGATAGCCGGACACCCGGATGGTGCTCCCGATGAACGGGATCGTGAAGTCGTCCACGTCCGCCTCCACCATCGACAACGCCAGGAGCCCGCCGGGAGCCAGCAGATGGTGGATGGTCCGCAGTGCGAGGGGGATCTCCGCGCGCGGCAGCATGAGCAGGGAGAAGAAGGCCGCGACCGCGTCGAAGCGGCCGAGGTCGCGGGGGCCGCCGGGCCGCAGGTCCGCGAGGTCGAGCTGGTGGAACCGAGCCTCGGGCACGTTCCGGCGGGCCAGGTCGAGCATCCCCGCCGACAGGTCGACGCCGACGACCTCCAAGCCGGCGCCCACCAGTTGACCCGCGGTGGGAAGCCCGGTGCCGCAGCCCAGGTCCAGCGTGCGGGACCCGGCCGGCAGGGACTCGATGAGCCACTCGGTGGCGGCGATCTGTCCGTCCTTGTGCGGGAACGCCTCGTCGTAGCGGTTGCCGATGGCGTCGAAGGCCTCTGCCTGACCCGTGCGGTCGACGTCTATGTCCGCGTAACCGTGCTCGTCGGTGGGGCTGTTCACGAATAATCTCCCCTTTGGGGACCTCTTGAGATGATTTTTCACAAGTCGCAGGGCCGTGAAACGTCTGACCCGGCCGGAGCGGCTCGTGCCGGAGCGATCACCAAGAGTATTAGCCCGCCGGGGTGGATCAACCCCAGGTCGCCGAGTAATACCGCTGATACGCCCGGCGGTCCGCCTCCGCGCGGAAGTACCGGGTCGCCACCAGGGCGATCAGACTGCCCGCGATGACCAGCAGACCGGGACCGACGTTGCGGGTGTCGGTGAGCCGGGACAGCAGCGTCGCGCCGTCCGTGGTGCCGGTGACCGGGGCCGCGGACCCCGGTGAGGCCGCGCTGGGCGCCACCGAGCCCTGGCCGGCCGCGGTGGACGGCGCGCCGGACGGTGCGGCGTTCTGGCCGCCGTTGGCGTTCTGCTTGGAGACGATCAGCTGGACGCCGAGCGCGGACATCGCCTTCGTCACCGGCTGGAAGAACGTCGTACCGCCGGTGGTGCAGTCGCCGCTGCCGCCCGAGGTCACACCGAGCGCGATGCCCTCGGAGAAGAGCGGGCCGCCGCTGTCGCCCGGCTCCGCGCACACGTTGGTCTGGATGAGTCCGGTGACCGTGCCCTCGGGATAGTTCACGGTCGCGTTGAGCGCGGTCACCTGGCCGTCGTGCAGCCCGCTGGTGCTTCCGCTGCGGAACACCCGCTGGCCGACCGTCGGATCGGCCGCCCCGGTGATCAGCACGCCCTTCCCGCCGCCGACGGCGACCACGTCGGCCCCCTGGCCGGCCTTGCCGGACGCGTACTGGATGAGCGAGAAGTCGCTGCCCGGGAAATTGGTGTTGACCGTCGTGCCCAGCTGCTGGTTGCCCTGGTTGTCCCCGAACCAGATGGTGTTGGGGGGACCGCAGTGCCCGGCGGTGAGGATGAAGTCGCTGCGCCCGTTGGTGACATTGAAGCCCAGGGAACAGCGCCCACCGGTCGACAGGATGGGCTGCGCCCCGTTCAGGCGCGTGGTGAACCTGCCCTCGGTGCGGTTCATCTCCACGAAGCTGCCGATGCCCGTGGCGACCCGGGTCATCCGGGACCAGTCCGCGGCGGAGACGGTCCGGTCCGCCTCGACCACCACCCGGTTCGTCCGGTAGTCCACCGCCCAGGCCGTGCCCGCCACCCGGGGCGCCGAACGCAGCGTGGCGGTGGCCGACTTGAGCTCGTTCATGCTGTGCGACACGATCTTCGCCTCGGCCCCCGCCCGCTTCACCTCCGCCGCCGCCCGCTCGTCGGTGACCGCGACGACCGGGCGGCCGTCGGCGCCGACCCAGCTGCCCGCCGTACGGGCGGTGCCCAGCCTGGACACCAGGGCGGCGCCGGTGTTCCCGGCCGTATCGGCCGAGCTGAGCGGGAGGGCGGACGTACCGGGAGTCTCGCTCGCCATGGCCGTGGTGACCATCGCGCCTCCCAGAAGGAGTCCGCCGACCGCCGCCAGCTGCGTCACCCGCCGGACGACCCGTCGTCGTGCGTGCCTCATGCATGGCTCCCGAACCGTGAACGCGCGGTGTCAACACCGCGGGGCCCTCCGGTCGTTGAGCGCCCTTCCATGCATACGTGGCCCGGCGCGACGGTGTTCACCCCATGGGTGATCTTCTCAGGCCTTGCGGGCCACCCCGCTGAACATGGCCACTTCCTCCGGCTCGGTACCGTCCGTGTTCTCAGGCCGCCAGCGCGAGCAGGACACCACGCCCGGCTCCAGCAGTTCGAGGCCGTCGAAGAACCGGGCGACGTCCTCGGGGGTGCGCTGGGTGAGCTTGGGCGTGCCGTGCTCGTTCCAGAACTTGACCGCCTCGTCCACGTCCGGCATCGACGGGCTGGTGATGGTGTGCGACAGCACGAGGTGGCTGCCGGACGGCAGCCGGTCCACCAGCCCGCGCACCAGGCCGTACGGGTCCTCGTCGTCGCCGACGAAGATGACCACGCCGAGCAGCATCAGCGCGACGGGCTTGCTGAAGTCCAGCGTGCTGGACGCGTGCTCCAGGATCGCGTCGACATTGCGGAGGTCCTCGTCCAGGTAGTCGGTACGGCCCTCGGGCGTGCTGGTGAGCAGGGCACGCGCATGGGCGAGGACGAGCGGGTCGTTGTCGACGTACACGATCCGGGACTCCGGGGCGACGCTCTGGGCGACCTCGTGCGTGTTGTCGGCGGTGGGCAGCCCGGTGCCGATGTCGAGGAACTGGCGTATGCCGACGTCGCCGACCAGATGCCGCACGGCGCGCCCGAGGAAGAGCCGGTCCGCGCGGGCGTACTCGCCGATGCCGGGGTGCAGCTGACGGATCTGGTCGCCGGCCGCGCGGTCGACCTCGTAGTTGTCCTTGCCGCCGAGCCAGTAGTTCCAGATCCGGGCGGTGTGCGGCTGGTCGGTGTGGATGCGGGCGCGCAGCGAGGCGGCGACTTCGTTCGTGGCTGCCGGGTTGTCGGTCACGGGGTCAGCTCCTGGGGCCTGGTGCGAGTACAGCGTCAACACGCAATCTAGACGCCCGAGTTGATCTCCGTCGTACGTCCGGGGTTTTCCACCCTCGGCAGGGGGCCGCGCGGAGCGGCGCCGCGGCCGGCCGCGGCGGGCTGTGCGCCCGATTCCGGCTCACCCCGCAGCCCCCTATCTTGAGCCCCATGACCAGCATCCCGCACGAGACGACAGGTGAACCGAATCCCCTGCGCGCACTGACCCTCGACCGCCTCCGACGTCGTACGAGCATGAAATGGCGCACCTACCCCGAGGACGTGCTGCCGCTGTGGGTCGCCGAGATGGACGTGCCGCTCGCCGCACCCGTCGTCCGCGCGCTCACCGAAGCGCTGGAACTCGGGGACACCGGCTACCCGGCGGGCACCGCCTACGCCGAGGCGCTGGCCGCCTTCGCCGCCAAACGGTGGGGCTGGGACGGTCTGGCCGTGGAGCGCACCGCGATCGTGCCGGACGTGATGCTGGGCGTCGTCGAGATGCTCAGGCTGGTCACCGGGCCAGGCGACCCGGTGGTCGTCAACTCGCCGGTCTATCCGCCGTTCTTCCAGTTCGTCGAGCACATGGACCGGCAAGTCCTTCAGGCCCCGCTCGGCGCCGACCTGCGCATCGACCTCGACGGGCTGGAGGAGGCGTTCCGGCGGGCCGTCGCCGGGGGCGGGCGGGCCGCGTATCTGCTGTGCAGCCCGCACAACCCGACCGGAACCGTGCACACCGCCGATGAGCTGGCCGCCGTCGCCGCCCTCGCCGAACACCACGGTGTGCGCGTCGTGGCGGACGAGATCCACGCCCCGCTGACCGCCGCGGGCGCCGCCTTCGTGCCGTATCTGAGCGTGCCGGGCGGCGAGAGCGGTCTGTCACTGATGTCGGCGTCGAAGGCCTGGAACCTGGCCGGCCTGAAGGCCGCGCTCGCGATCGCCGGACCCCGGGCCGCCGCCGATCTGGCCCGGCTGCCCGAGGAGGTGAGCCATGGCCCCAGTCATCTCGGCATCATCGCCCACACCGCCGCACTGGCCGAGGGTGGCGCCTGGCTGGACGCGCTGCTGGCCGGCCTCGACGACAACCGGCGGCTGCTCGCCGCGTTGCTGGCCGAGCACCTGCCCGCCGTCCGCCACCGCCCGGCTCAGGCCACCTACCTCGCCTGGCTCGACTGCCGGGCACTCGGTCTGGGCGACGATCCGGCCGAGGTCTTCCTGGAGCGCGGCCGGGTCGCCCTCACCTCCGGGATCCCGTTCGGCACCGGCGGCGCCGGACACGTACGCCTGAATCTGGCCACATCGCCGGAGCTGATCACGGACGGCGTGCGCAGGATGGCGGCCGCCCTCCGGTGAGACCGACCGGCGTGTCATCGACACCTGGCGCGGCTGCCATCATGGGCGCATGCGCGTGCTGATGCCGGTCCCCGACCGGGACTTCGACGTGACCGAGGTGGCCGTGCCCTGGCGGCTGCTCACCGAGGCGGGACACGAAGTGGTCCTCGCCACCGAACACGCCGGGACCCGGCCCGCCGCCGATCCCCGGCTGCTCACCGGAGTCCTCTTCGGACAGCTCGGAGCGGCCGACGAGCCCAAGCGGTGGTACGAACAGCTCACCGCGGCACCGGAGTTCACGGCCACGGCCGCCTGGGCCGAGGTGACGGTGGACGACTTCGACGGGCTGCTGCTGCCGGGCGGACACGCGCCCGGTATGCGGCAGTACCTCGGTTCGCCCGAACTCCAGCGGCAGGTGGCCCGGTTCTGGGCGCTCGGCAGACCCGTCGGCGCCATCTGCCACGGGGTGCTGGTCCTGGCCCGGGCCCAGGACCCGGCCACCGGCCGCAGCGTGCTGGCCGGGCGCCGTACGACCTGTCTGCCCAAGTACATGGAACGCAGCGCCTATCTGACCACCGCCTGGCGCCTCGGCCGCTACTACCGCACCTACCCGGCGTACGTGGAGGACGAGGTGCGCTCCGCGCTCGCCGACCCGGGCACCCAGTTCGAGCGGGGGCCCAGAGTGCTCACCCGACGGGGAACCGCCGCCGACGACACGCACGCCTTCGTCGTCCAGGACGGCACCTATCTGTCGGCACGCTGGCCGGGAGACGCCTATCTCTTCGCCCGGCGCTATCTCGAACTCCTCGGCCGGCGGGCCTCCGCCTAGACTGCCGCCCATGGACGACACGTCGCTGGACCGGCTCGCCTCGGGCAAGTACCTGCTGGTCACCAGTTACCGCAAGGACGGAACACCGGTCGCCACCCCGGTCTGGGTGGTGCGGGACGGGGATGCGCTCGGCGTGTGGACGGCGGCCGGTTCCTGGAAGGTCAAGCGGATCCGCCGCCGCGCGGACGTCCTCGTCGGGGCCTGCGACGTGCGCGGGAACCCGAGCGGGGAGCAGCTCCCCGCGACCGCCGAGATCGGCGACGCGGCCATGACCGACCGCTATCGCGACCTCATCGCCCGCAAGTACGGCGTCATCGGCCGCCTCACCCTGCTGGGCAGCCGGCTGCGCAACGGGCGGGAAGGCACCGTCGGGATCCGGGTGACCCTGACACCCTGAGGGAGCTTCGGCTCCCTCAGGGCGGGGGGCTGCCAGGACTGTCAGAACTGCCAGAACTGCCAAGACCGCTAGGACTGCTAGGACGCGTTCAGCACCGTCCCGTTCAGCGTCACCCCGTCGGGCAGCGGCGTGCCGCTGTCGTCCATCTGCTTCAGGCTCACGGACTCATCGGGCTCGGTGACCCGGTCCTTGATCGTGGGCAGGTCGACCTCGGTGCTGGTCCGGCCTGCCGGGACGTTCACCCACAGATAGACGGACGCCTTGGACAGCGGGCGTTCCGGGTCGGGATCCGCGACGGAGGCCTCCGCGAGCCAGTGCGGGTCCACGTCCTTGGTGGACAGCTCCGTTCCGGTGACCGGGACCGCGGTGAACACCGTCGAGAGGTCGACGTCGGCGGCCTCGGACAGCGACAGCCGCCACTTCAGGGTCTTGCCCTCCTTCACCTTGTCGGCGACCGGGGTCACGGTGACCTTGGGCGCGGGGTCGTCGTTGCGCACGGTGATCCCGCCCCGGTAGGAGCCGACGACCGCACTGTGGATCGCCTTCACCACGATGTCGTGCTGGACGTCCGCGCCGTAGCGCGTGTCGCCCTTCACCTCGACCGGTACGTCGATGTCGTGGCCGCCGGGCCGCACGGTCACGACCCGGTTCTTGGCGGTGCCGGTCGCGGGGTCGAAGACATACACCCGGACCTGGCCGCTGCCCTGCCCGGACACCTGGACCGGCACCCGGTAGGTACGGACGCCCGAGTCACCCTCGTCCACCGTCGCACGGCCCACGTCGACGCGCGGCAGCGCGGCCGTCCGTACCGCGGGAGTGCCGGGGCGCCAGCCCCAGGCGTCCATCAGCCAGGCCTGCCCCTTGCGTGAACGCGCCGTCAGCTCCATCGACTTGATGTGCCGCAGATCGAGCCCGGCCCGGGTGGCCGCCGTGAGCGGCACCCGCACCTCGCGGGCCCAGTACGACGCGGTCCTCTCGCTGCCCGGCAGGCCGTCCGCATGGGCGCGGCCGAGCGTCGCCCGGCGGCCGTTGGTGTCGGTGACGGACACGTCCAGCTGCGTCCCGGTGGAGTTCGGCGGCACGAACAGCCGCAGCGCCAGCGCCTTGGATCCGCTGAGGGACAGCGGCTCGGCCGTCTTCACCCGCGCGACGGAACCGGCGGACGTCCAGCGCAGCGCGATCGCGTGCCGCCCTGCCTCCTTGTCCGTCTCCCACATCGCGAAGTGCGGCGAGGCACCCTTGGCGCCCCGGCCCAGGCAGGCCACGGCCGGGCTGGGATCGACCGCGGAGCACAGTTTGCCGCCGGTCACGGACACCTTGCCGTCCGGGAGGAACCCGGCACCCCGGTGGGCGCCGACCGCGTGGCTGAGGACCCGCGCGGGATCCGCGGACGGGGCCCGCCGTCCCGAGCCGTCGAGCAGCGGACGCACCCGGTCGTCACCGGCTACGAACAGCCGGGCCGCGGCCGCGATGTACGTGGCACCGGCCTTGTGCTGCTGGTCGGGGGTCAGCCGGGTGGCGGCGCGCTTCGAGCACACCGGGTCCCGGTGGTCCGGGTCGTCCCAGAAGTCGTCCTCCGCGGGGGCCTGTGCCTTGCCCGGAGTCCACTCGGTGTTGAAGTAGTTGTGGTTGGCGCCGATGACATAGACCGCGCTGTGCAGGGCGGTGCCGCTGCTGACCGCGCGGGTGCCGTCGACGTACACCTCGCCCTGAAGGTCGGAGACATCGCCGTCACAGCCCGGCAGGATCGTCGTCGACGGCACGTCGGGCACCGGGTTCTGGCCGAAGACGGTGGGGCCGATGAGGACGGTGCCGCTGATGTGCCAGCGCACCTTGCCGTGGTAGCCGTCCTGGTCGGCGGGCGGCGGGTACAGGCTGTCCAGCGCGGCCCGGTTCACGCCCTCGCCGCCGCGGGAGTGCCCGATCAGCAGCACCCGGGACAGGTCGGCGCGCGGCGCGTTCCGTACGACGGCCGGTGCCGCTTCGGGGTGGTCGGCCCAGTTCGCCCACTGGGCCAGGTGCAGCCGCACCAGCGACGAACGGGCCTGCGCTCCGCCGTCCTCGGCGGCGAAGTCCTGGCCGTTGATGCCGTTGGCCGCGATCGACACCGTCACATAGCCCTGCGAGGCCAGCAGCTTCTGGTCGCTCAGATAGCCGCGGTGGCTCGGCACCGGCTTGCTGCCTCGCGGGCAGGGCCACTCGCCGGTGACCTCGCCGTGCGGGACGTAGCAGGTGGAGTGGCGGCCGTGCAGGAACAGCGCGAGCGGGCGGCGGCCGGTGGCACCGGTCGGCGCCACCACCACGGCACGCATCTCGACCGGGGCCGAAAACCCGGGCAGGCGCACGGACTTGAGGCTGTACTCACCGGTCGCCGTACGGTACGAACCCGGCTTGCCGGGGTCCACGGCATTGGCGGGCAACGGGGCGGGAGGCCTCGCCGCCGACCGGGCACTGCTTGCTCCGGTGGCTCCCGCGGCGTCCAGCCGCCGTCCGCCGGACCAGACTTCGAGGCTCTTCAGATCGGCCGGCCGGACGCCGTCGATGCCGAGCCGGAACGTGTGCTCGTCCTTCCCCGGTGCCGGGACTCCCAACAACCGGCCTCCGGAACGGAATTCCACCCGGGCGTCGCCCATCGGCACCGGAGCCGAGGACCGCCACACCAACTGGGGTGCCGTGGGCTTCCCTGCGATGCGCCAGCCGGGGGGCAGACTCCCGTCGGTCACGGCCGCCAGGGGCTTGCTCTCAGGCGGCTGTTGAGCCTGCGCCGACCATCCCGAGGATCCTCCTGCCACCGCGAGCACCGCGGCGGCGGTGACCCATATTCGCCGGGCACGGACCACTGTTTCCCCTCCTCGCACGGCGAGTTCGGACGCCCCGGCCGTCCCGGGGGTCCCTCGCGCCCCGGAGGACGGAGAGGAGAGGCTGTGGGTTGCCTGTGCGGAGAGGGTGATCGCGACAATGGCCGAGACTGGTGGGGAGCCGGTGCGCAGCCCGGGGCGAGAGCCTTCGGGAAGCGGCCCTCACGCGCCTCGCATGCCAGGCGTCGCCCGCCCGGCCGTCAGGTCCAGGCGCGGTACGGCTCGTCGAGGAGCTGGAAGACCGGCTCGCCGCGGACGGGATCCTTGGCCGTGGACAGCCGGACGCGGTCCCCGCTGTGTATGCCCACCGGATGACCCATGACCCGGCCCCGAACGACGAACCCCTCGGCCATCTCGATCAGCGACACATTGCGCGCGGCGGGCGTGTTGCGGTGCACCACCGTGGAGTGCCGGACCGTGCCCGCGCCCTCGCTGCGCTCGGTACGCAGCTCGCTGCCCTGGCACACCGGACACAGCAGCCGTTGGTACATCGCGGTGCCGCACCAGGTGCAGCGCTGGTAGACGAGGGCGTCCGTGGTGTCGGCGGACGCGGATGCGGGGTCGAGGACGCTCGTCGCGGAGCCGGCCGCCGGATGAAAGACGCTTCCTGAGTGGTGGTACACGCTGGTCAACTCCCTGCGCTCGGCCGGAATCCCGCGTGCCGGCGCGGACCGTGCACGCATGTGCGCGGCTCACCGTGCCACCGTGCACGCCCACAGAGTATGGCACTGAGTGTCACTCGTAAAGGTACTCGGTACCCAGAATTTCAGTCGCGGCCCAGGGCCGACTCGATTTCCTGCACCATGCGCCACAGCGGGGCCCCGCGCCGGGAGACGAGCACGACCACGTCCTCGGGACTCCCGGAGCGCTCCGCCCGCACGGAAACGACAGGGCGTTCCTGACGTACCGGGAGCTTCTCGTCGGACTCCGCCGCACCCGGCCGGACGAAGGCGGACTGCACATAGCCGAGCGCGTGGTCCACCGTGGCACCGGGGTCGTCCTGGCCGTCCGAACGCAGCCAGGAGCGCAGTGCGTTGTTGTGCGCGGCGACCACCGCGGCCGCGATCACGTCGGCCTGGAGGGTCCCGCCGGGCCGCCCTGCGAAGCGCCCGCGGAGGTACTCCGCGAGCGCCCGCTCGTAGCGCCACACCACCGACAGCTCATAGGCCCGCAGTCCCGGCACCTTCTTGGTGAGCCGGTAGCGCTGCACGGAGAAGGTGGGGTTCTCGGCGTACATCCGCAGCACCACCCGGGCCGCGTCGCAGACCCGCCGCACCGGCTCCGCGTCCGCCTCGCTCCCGGCGAGAAACGCGGTCATGTCGGCCAGGCAGCGCTCGTGGTCGGGGAAGACCACGTCCTCCTTGGAGGGGAAGTAGCGGAAGAACGAGCGCCGGCCCACTCCGGCGAGTGCCACGATGTCGTCGATGGTGGTCTGCTCGTACCCGCGTTCCAGGAACAGCTGGAAGGCCGCCGCGACCAGGGCGTCCCGCATGGGCGGCTTCGCGGACGCTGCCGCGCTGCTGGAGCTCATGGACGCGAACGTAGCACTCGCTCGCAGCATATGGCACTCAGTGCAGGCTGGAGGGGGAACTGAGTGTCGGACGACTCAGGCCAGGGTCACCTCCACCGGCAGCTTCTTGATGCCGTTCACGAAGTTCGAGCGGACCCGCGGCACCTCACCGGTGAGACGGATGCCCGCGAGCCGGGGGATGAGCTCTTCGAACATGATGCGGATCTCGGTGCGGGCGAGCAGATTGCCCAGGCACAGATGGGGGCTGCCCTTGCCGAAGGTGACGTGGTCGTTGTGCTGCCGGGCGACGTCGAAGTCGTACGGATTGCCGAACACCTCCTCGTCCCGGTTGCCGGAGGCGTACCACATGACGACCTTGTCGCCCTCCTTGATCCGTTTGCCACCGAGCTCGACGTCGCGGGTCGCGGTGCGGCGGAAGTGGTAGACGGGGGAGGCCCAGCGCAGGAACTCCTCCACGGCGGTGGGGATCAGGGAGGGGTCCTCCTGGAGGCGGGCGAGCTGCTCGGGGTGCTGGAGCAGGGCCAGCATGGAGTGGGTGATGGTGTGCCGGGTGGTCTCGTTGCCGGCGACCACCAGCAGCAGGAAGTAGTTGTCGAAGTCCCGCGCGGAGAGCGGGACACCGTCGCGCGGGGTGGTGTTGACCAGCTTCGACACCAGGTCCGTGCCGTCCTTGCCGCGCCGCTGCCGGGCCAGCTCCCGCCCGTAGGCGAACACCTCCAGCGAGGCGGGGGAGCGGAACGGCAGGTCGCGGTACTGCTCGCTCTCCTCGCTGTGCAGCAGTACGTCCGCGTACTCCGGGTCGGTGTTGCCGATGATCCGGTTGCCCCAGTCGATGAGCTGCTGGTTGTCCTCCGGCGGCACGTCCAGCAACCGCGCCAGCACATTGATGGGGAAGTCGGCCGAGATCTCCTTGACGAAGTCGAAGCGGCCCTTGGCGAGGGCGGCGTCCAGCGTGGTCGCGGTCAGACCGCGCAGGAAGTCCGTGTAGCTGCTGATCACGCTCGCGCCGAACTGGCGCTGGATCACGCTGCGCAGCGCGCGGTGGCGGACGCCGTCGAGCTCCAGGATGGAGGCGCGCTTCTTGATCTGGTCGTCGTCGAGCTCCTCCAGGTTGACGAACCGGGACGAGGTGAACGTCTCGGCGTCCCGGTCGACCCGGGCGATGTCCGCGTGCCGGGTGACCGCCCAGAAGCCGGAGCCGGGCGCCTCCTCCGGCTGCCAGTGCACCGGGTCCTCGTGGCGCAGCGTGTGGAACATCCGCCAGGGGGTGACCCCGTCGGTGAAGTTGTCGAGGTCGGCGAGGTCGACGTCCGACAGGGGCATCGGGTCGCTCGCGGCGGCGGTCGGGGTCTCGATGGTCATGAAATGGCTCCTCGGCGTCGGGGACGGCGGCACGGACGGCGGCACGGACGGCGGCACGGACGGCGACGCGGGCGGTGCCGCGGAAGGTGTCACGGACGGCGTCGCGGGCGGTGTCACAGGTGGTAGGCGTACTCGGTGAACTCCCAGTCGGTGACGTGTCGTTGGAAGCGTTCGACCTCGTCGCGCTTGTAGGAGAGGAAGGACGTGGTGAAGTCCTTGCCGAGGACGTCGGCCAGGGCGGTGTCCGCCTCCAGCGCGTCCAGGGCGGCGGACAGGGTCGTCGGCAGCATGGCCGACCTGGCGGTGTCGTAGCCGTATCCCTCCAGCGGGGCCGGGGGTTCCTCGCCCGCCAGCACGCCGAGCAGCGTGGCGGCCGCGGTCCCGGCGATGGCGAGGTACGGATTGGCGCTCGCGTCGCCCAGCCGCAGCTCGAAGCGGGCGCCGGAACCGCGCTCCGGCGGGATGCGGACCATGGCGCTGCGGTTGTCCAGGCCCCAGTCGATCAGCCAGGGGGCGAGGGTGTCGGGCCCGAACCGCTTGTACGAGTTCACCGTCGGGTTGAGCAGCGCGGCCAGCGCCGGAGCGTGTGCGAGGACGCCGGCGACCGCGTGGCGAGCGGTGCGCGAGAGGCCGTACGCCCCCGTCTCGTCGTCGAACGCGTTGCGGTCGTCGGGGCCGTCGCAGGACAGGTGCAGATGGAAGCCGGAGCCGCCGCAGTCGTTGAACGGCTTGGCCATGAAGGTGGCGAGCCTGCCCTCGCGGCGGGCCAGCTCCTTGATCGCGGCCTTGAAACGGAAGGAGCGGTCGGCGGCCGACAGCGCGTCCGAGTGATCGAGGTTGATCTCGAACTGCCCGCCGTCGAACTCGTGGTTGCCGCTGATCACGCCGATGCCGAGGTCGCGCGCCTGGCGCAGGGTGCGCAGCAGGTGGTTGTCGGGGTCGGCGCGCAGTCCGGCGGTGTAGACGACCCCCGGATTCCGGGCGTACCGGCGCCAGCCGCCGGCCGGGTCCGGTTCGCACAGGTAGTACTCCAGCTCCGGCCCGACGACCGGGTGCAGCCCGTGCTCGGCACAGCGGTCGAGGACCGTGCGCAGCAGGTCGCGGGGGGATTCGGGCGCCGGTGACCCGGTGGCCGGGTCGACGACCTCGGCGAGACAGGAGGCGACTCCGGGCTCCCAGGGCAGCGCGACCAGGGTGTCGAGGTCGGGTCGTACGGCGATGTCGGGCAGCCCGGCGTCCAGGCCGCCGCTGACCGGGACCACATCGCCCTGGGGGCTGGTGTGGTACACGGCCCGGCAGAAGGCGAGGCCGTGCTCCATGGCCCGGGGGAGTTCCTCGACCAGGAGGTCGCGCGCCCGGTCGGTGCCGAGCAGGTCGGGATAGGTCACCCGGACCACGTCGGTGCCGTCGGCGGCGAGCCGTTCCATGTGGCGGCGGACTACCTGGATGTCGTGAGCGCTCACCGTTGTCTCCTGGGGCGGACGTCGGGCACCTCCGGGACATGCGGTCCGGGAGGTGGGTGGCGTGTGGCGGCAGGGTCGGGGCGCGGTGGGGGAGAGTTGGCTCCCAGGCGGCTCCCGGCATGCCGTTTGAAGCCAAACGGTATGGAGGGGCGGTCCGCGCCGCAAGGGGTTCGGGCCAAGAATTTATCCATCCGGATAGGTATTGACCAGGGGGTGGCGGCTCCCTACCTTGTTTGAAGCCAAACGAGTTCGGGGCGCGGTCACCGCACCCCGTTGGCAGGGGCCCCTCCTGAGCCGGAGGGGCCCCACCCCCTTCCCTTGCTTTTCCTTCACCCCGCTCCGACGCCCTCACCCTCAGGAGGACCGGCCATGAAGGTCGTCGTCGACATGAACAAGTGCCAGGACCACGGCCAGTGCGTCTTCGCCGCGCCCGACGTCTTCCGGCTCGACGCCGACGGACACCTCGGCTACGTCGCCGACCCCGACGACGCCCTGCGCGACGAGGTCGAAGAGGCCGCCGACGTCTGCCCGCTGCAGGCCATCCGGATCGAGGACTGACCCATGAGCGGTCGCATCGTCGTCGCCGGCGCCTCCATGGCCGGCCTGCGTGCCGCCGAACAACTGCGTGCCGCGGGCTGGACCGGAGCCGTCACCGTCATCGGGGACGAGCCCCACATGCCGTACAACCGCCCTCCGCTCTCCAAGGAGGTCCTCGCCGGAAAGGCGCCCTTCGCGTCTCTGGCTCTCCGCCCCCGCGCGAGCGTCGCCGACGTGGAGTGGCGCCTCGGCCGCGGGGTCGTCGCGGCCCGGCTCGCCGAACACACCGTCGAACTCGACGGCGGCGAGGTGCTCCCGTACGACGGTCTCGTCGTCGCCACCGGTATGCGGCCCCGGCGGCTGCGCTGCCCCGGTCCGCTCGCGGGCCGGCACACGGTCCGCACCCTCGCTGACGCCCAGGGCCTGCGCGAGGCGCTGACCCGGCCCGGCGCACGGGTGGTCGTGGTCGGCGCCGGCTTCATCGGCTGCGAGGTCGCCGCCACCGCCGTGGGACTCGGCGCCGCCGAGGTGACCGTCGTGGATCCGCTGCCCCTGCCGATGGTGGGCCCGCTCGGCGACCTCCTCGCCCGCGCGCTGCTCGCGCGCCACGAGGAGCGCGGGGTGCGCTTCGCGCTCGGCACGGGCGTCGCGGGCTTCGAGGGCGACGACCGGGTCACCGGTGTCGTGCTGAGCGACGGCTCGGTCCGGCCGGCCGACGTGGTGGTCGAATCGGTCGGTTCGGTCGCCAACACCGAGTGGCTGGACGGCAACGGCCTCGACCTCACCGACGGCGTCCTCACCGACGAACTGCTGCGGGTCGGCGGCCGCCCGGAGGTCGTCGCGGTCGGCGACGTCGCCCGCTTCCCCAACGCCCGCTACGACGGCGTGCCCCGCCGGGTGGAGCACTGGTCCATCCCCACCGACACCGCGAAGCAGGCCGCGAAGGCCCTCGTCGCCCATCTCGTCGACGGTGAGCCGGAGCCGGCGCCGTTCGCGCCGCTGCCCACCTTCTGGAGCGACCAGCACGACTTCCGCCTCCAGTCCTTCGGCGCGCCCGCGCTCGGCCTCGCCGACGTCCGGGTCCTCGACGGCGCCACCGACGGCGACCTCCTCGCCGGCTACCACCGCGACGGCCGCCTGGTCGGCGTCGTCGCGCTCGGCGGACCCGGCGTCGCGTCCGCCGCCGCCCGCTACCGCGCCGAACTGCTGAAGCAGCCCGCCCTCACCGCGTAAGGAGCCTCAAGTGACCAGTGTCCGCGGTTACTTCCACCCCAAGACGGCGACGGGTGCCTCCTCGCTGATCCCCTCGCCGCCCTGGCACTACTCCGGCGACCTGCTCACCGTCGAATACCGCACGGATCCCTCGCGGGTGCGTGAACTGCTCCCCGAACCACTGGAGTTGGCCGACGAGGACCCCGGTGCGGTCGCCCTGATCTGGGCCGACTGGCAGTCCTGCTCCCAGTCGGGCGCGGAGCTGCTCGATCCGGTGCTGTCGCAGTACAAGGAGGCCTTCGCGGTCGTCCGGTGCAAGTACCGGGGGCAGACGTACTCGCGGTGCGTGTACATCTGGGTGGACAAGGACTTCGCGATCGCGCGGGGGCTGCACCAGGGGTATCCGAAGAAGCTCGGGTCCATCCACCAGACACGGCCGCATCCGTACGGGCCCGCTCCGCGGATCGAGGCGGGGGCGCGGTTCGGGGCGACGCTCGCGGCTGCCGACCGGCGGTTGGCTCAGGTGGTTGTGACCCTGAGGGAGCCTGCCGACACCAACGGGTTCGTCAACGGGCACCCCATGGCCCACCATCGCTGGCTGCCCTCGATCGAGAAGGGCAAGGGGCTTGCACTGGATGAGCTGATCGAGTCGGGGGCGGATTCCTTCCAGGGGGGTCAACCGTGGGTCGGTGACGCCGAGTTGGAGTTGTTCGCGGCGCCGACCGAGGAGTTGGCGCGGCTGGAGGTTCGTGAGCCGATCGCCGCGTACTACCGGCAGGTGGGCGTCGTATGGGACGGCGGGCGCTTGCTGGAGTCGGGGACGTCGGGATCGTCTGCCGAGTGAGGTCCGTGGCCGGCTGCGGGTCGTCGGTGGCTGGTCGCGCCCACGCGGCGGAGCCGCATATCGATACAGCCCCGCGCCCCTAGGTACGTCATCCCTCCCTTGTCCCCAAGGAGCCCTTCTCATGTCTGACAAAGTCACCGTCGCCGGAGTCACCGTCGACACCCGGCACTGGATCGGCGGCCGGCGCGTCGCCTCCGAAGACACCTTCACCGACCACTCGCCCATCGACGGAACCGCCCTCGGCCGGATCGCCCGCGGCGGTCCCGCCGAGGCCGAAGCCGCCGTCGCCGCCGCCAAGGCCGCCTTCCCCGCCTGGGCCGCCACCCCCCGCGCCGAACGCGCCCGCGTCCTGCACGCCATCGCCGACGGTGTCGAGAAGCGGATCGAGGACCTCGCGATCGTCGAGACCACGGACAACGGGGCCCTGCTCCGCTCGCACCGGCGCGGTGTGATGCCCCGCGTCGCCCACAACTTCCGCTTCTTCGCCGACTGGCTGCTCCAGCTCGACCACGAGGACTTCGAGACGCGCGGCCACACCAACCACGTCAGCTGGGACCCGGCCGGGCCGTGCGTGCTGATCACCCCGTGGAACGCGCCGCTGATGCTGGCCACCTGGAAGGTCGCCCCGGCCCTCGCCGCGGGGAACACCGTGGTTCTCAAGCCCGCCGAGTGGTCCCCGCTGACCGCCTCGCTGCTGGCCGACATCGCCGCCGAGGCCGGACTGCCCGCCGGTGTCCTGAACGTCGTGCAGGGCTATGGTGCCGAGATCGGCGACGCCCTCACCGCGCACCCGGACGTCCGCCGCATCAGCTTCACCGGCTCGGTGCCGACCGCCCGGCGCATCGCCGCCTCGGCCGCCGCCCACCTCACCCCGCTGAGCCTCGAACTGGGCGGCAAGTCACCGCTGCTGGTCTTCGCCGACGCCGACCTGGATCTGGCCGTCGACCTCGCGGTGGAGCAGTACGACAACGCCGGTCAGGTGTGTCTGGCGGCCACCCGCATCCTGGTCGAGGAGTCGATCGCCGGCGAGTTCACCCGGCGCTTCACCGAGAAGGCCGCGCGGCTGAGGCAGGGCGACCCGCGCGACGAGGCCACCGACATCGGCCCGAACATCCACCCCCGTCAGCTGGAGAAGATCGACGGGTTCGTGCGGCGCGCGATCGAGGCGGGCGCCCGTGCCGTCATCGGCGGCCACCCCAAGGACGGTCAGTACTACGCGCCGACGCTCCTCGCCGATGTCGCCCAGGACTCGGAGATCGTCCAGGAGGAGGTCTTCGGCCCGGTCCTCACCCTGCAGACCTTCGCCACCGAGGAGGAGGCCGTCCGCCTCGCCGACGACACCCGCTTCGGACTGGCCGCCACCGTCGCCACCGGCGACCGCGCACGCGCCGAACGCGTCACCGCGAGGCTGGTCGCGGGCACCGTCTGGGTCAACTGCTTCTTCGTACGCGACCTTCAGGCACCCTTCGGCGGCTCCCGCCTCTCCGGCGTCGGCCGCGAGGGCGGCACCTGGAGCTTCGACTTCTACTGCGACCTGAAGAACACCGTCATCGCCCCGAAGGGATGGAAGGACCATGGGTGAGATCGTCGGGGCGGGACTGCTCGCCCATGTGCCCACCATCGTGCTGCCCGAGGCCGACCGGCTGGAGCTCAACGGGGGCAAGGAGATCACCCTCGTCACCGGCCTCGAGCAGCTGCGCCGGGACGTCTTCGCACGGGACGACTACGACACCGTCGTCGTCCTCGACTCCCACTGGGCGACCACCGTCGAGTTCGTCGTCACCGCCCAGCACCGGCGCGCGGGCCTGTTCACCTCCGAGGAACTGCCGCGCGGCATGTGCCGGATGCCGTACGACTTCCCCGGCGACCCCGAACTCGCCCACAACGTGGCGCAGTTCGCCGACAAGCACGGCACCTGGATCACCCCGATCGACGACGACTACCTGCCGATCTACTACGCCACCATCAACCTCTGGAAGTTCCTCGGCGAGGGCCTCGCGGACAAGCGGTGGGTGACCATCGGCGTCTGCCAGACCGGCGACATGGAGGACCATCTGCGCCTCGGCCGGGCCCTCGCGGACGGCATCGCCGCCACCCCGGGGCGCCGGGTGCTGCTGATCGCCTCCGGTGCGCTCTCGCACACCTTCTGGCCCCTGCGGGAGCTGCGCGACCACGAGGCCAGCGACCCCGTCCACATCTTCACGCCCGAGGCGCGCGCGGCGGACGAGGAGCGGATCGCCTGGTTCAAGGAGGGCCGCCACGACAAGGTCCTCGACACCATGGACGAGTTCTGGAGGTTCAGGCCGGAGGCGAAGTTCTTCCACTACCTGATGATGGCGGGCGCGCTCGGCGAGCAGGCCTGCGTGGCCAGGGCCCGTCAGTACGGCGCGTACGAGAACTCCGTCGGCACCGGCCAGGTGCACCTCTGGTTCGACCGCCCCGCCGAGGGCTGGACCGGCACCGGTCCGTCCGTGCCGCCGTCCCCCCGCACCCCGCACAGCCGCGTCTGAGGAGCCCGACCATGCCCGAATACCGCCGCATCCTCCTCGACGGCGCCGCCGTCGAGGTCACCGTCGACGGCGAGGAACTCGTCGCCGGGGACGGCCGCCGCGTCAAGGCCGAGGACGCCCGGCACCTTCCCCCGGTCGTTCCGTCCAAGGTGATCGCCGTCCACCTCAACCACCGCAGCCGGGTCGAGGAGTTCCGGATCGACCTCCCGGACACCCCGACCTACTTCCACAAGCCGACCTCGTCCCTCAACTCCCACCGGGGCGCGATCGTCCGGCCCGAGGGCTGCAAGTGGCTGAACTACGAGGGCGAGGTCGCCATCGTCATCGGGCGGACCGCGCGGAACGTCTCCCCGGCCGAGGCGGGCGAGTACATCGCCGGCTACACCGTCGCCAACGACTACGGACTGCACGACTTCCGCGACACCGACGCCGGCTCGATGCTCCGGGTCAAGGGCTCCGACACCCTGTGCCCGCTCGGCCCTGGCCTGGTCACCGACTGGGACTTCCACGGCAAGCGGCTGCGCACCTATGTCAACGGCGAGGTGGTGCAGGACGGTTCCACCGACGAGATGAAGTGGGACATGCACTATCTCGTCGCCGACATCGCCCGGACGATCACCCTGTACCCCGGTGACGTGCTGCTGTCCGGCACCCCGGCCAACTCCCGCCCCGTCCGGCCGGGCGACGTGGTGGAGGTGGAGGTCGAGGGCCTGGGCAGGCTCACCAACCACGTCGTCACCGGGCCCACCCCGGTCCGCTCCGACGTCGGCGCCCAGCCCACCGAGTCCGAGGAAGTGCTGTCCACGGCGCTCGGCGGGGACTGGGAGTTCCGCGGCATCCGGCCGCCGCGGCGATGAGGTGAACGGCGCGGGTAGGGTCACGTCCATGAGCGAGCCCGCCCGTGAGCAGCGCCCCCGCAAGCGCGTGAGGAACTACGGAGCCGGCCGGGAGGCCCTGCTCGACGCCGCCGTGCGCGTGGTGGCCCGGGGCGGGCTGCGCAGGCTGACGTACCGGGCCGTCGCGGAGGAGGCCGGGGTCACCCACGGGCTCGTCGTGCACCACTTCGGTTCCCGGGACGCGTTGATCGAGGAGGCGCTGGCACACGCCGTGCGCTCCTCCCTGAGCAGCAGCGCCCTCGAACCCGGCACGGGTGAGATCGCCGACTTCTCCGTCGGCCTGGCGGACATGGTGGAGTCCGGTCCCGACCTCCAGGCGTTCCAGTACGAGCTGCTGCTGGAGGCGCGCCGCCGCCCGGAGCTGCTGCCGCATCTGCGGGGCCTGTACGAGGAGTACTTCGAGGCCACCCGGCGCGAGCTGTCCCAGATGCTGGCCCGGCCGGTCGAGCGGGGTCTGTCCCGGCTGGTCTTCGCCGCGCTGGAGGGCCTGGTGCTGCACCAGCTCGTCTTCGGCGAGCGGGACGTCACCGAGGAGGCCCTGGCCGAGCTGCGCGCCCTGCTGCGTGACCTGGGCGAACGGTCGTCCGGGGCCGACGGCTGAGAGTGGTCCGGCAGGGAACCCCCGTCGCGCCCGCGGCGGGGGTCTCCGCTGCGTAAATTCCTCCCTCGACCCCTTGCCATATGGATAGTTCCAGCCCAACATGAGGCAACTCGTTTGGCTCAAAACGAAACCTCCCTCCCCTCCTCAGCAGGTGATCCGAGTGGACAGTCAGACGGTCGACGCAGCACCCCGGGCCAAAGAGGCCTCCCAGGCAACGGGCACACTCAAGCGCAACGCCCTGGGAGTCCTGGGCATCCTCTTCTTCGTCCTCTCCGCCCAGGCGCCGCTCACCGGCATCGCGGGCGCCGTCCCGATCGCCGTCGCGGTCGGCAACGGCCCCGGGGCCCCGGCCGCCTACGCCGTCGCCGGCGCGGTGATCCTGCTGTTCTCCGTGGGCTTCGTGGCCATGGGCCGGCACGTGGTGAACGCGGGCGCCTTCTACACCTACATCGGCAAGGGCCTCGGCCGGACCACGGGCAGCGGCAGCGCCGCCGTGGCCCTGTTCGCCTACTGCACGGTCCAGGCCGCGATGTACGGCCTGTACGGCTTCACGGTCGGCGGCCTGGTCCAGCACTACGGCGGGGTGCAGATCTCCTGGTGGGTGTGGGCCCTCGTGACCATGGTCGTCGTGCAGGCGCTGGGCGCCGCGGGCATCGAGATCGGCGCCAAGGTGCTCGCCGTGTTCGTCCTGGCCGAGTTCAGCATCCTGCTCGCCTTCGCCGTGGTCACCCTGGTCAAGGGCGGCGGCCCCGAGGGCCTCGGCGTCGCCCACACCTTCTCACCGGGTGCCGTACTGCAGGGCGCCCCGGGCGTGGCGCTGATGTTCGCCGTCGCGTCGATGTTCGGCTTCGAGGCCACCGCCATCTACGGCGAGGAGGCACGCGAACCGCACCGGACCGTGCCCCGGGCCACCTATCTCTCGGTCGCCGTGGTCACCGGCTTCTTCGCCTTCACCTCCTGGATGCTCGTCTCCTCCTACGGCCCCTCGAAGGTCACCGAGGCCGCGGGCAAGGCGCTGGCGGGCGGCGACTCCACGGTGTTCGTCTTCGCGCCCATCGCCGACCAGTTCGGCGGCTGGGTCAACGACGTGCTGCCCGTCCTGCTGGCCACCTCGCTGTTCGCCGGCATCCTCGCCTTCCACAACTCCGCCAACCGCTATCTGTTCTCCCTGAGCCGCGAGGGCCTGCTGCCCGGCCGGCTGCGCTCCCTCAACCAGCGCCACTCGCCAGGGGCCGCGGGCGCGGTGCAGACCGCGATCGCGGTGCTGCTGGTCATGCCGTTCGCCGTCGCGGGCAAGGACCCGGTCCTCACCCTCTTCTCCTGGTTCAGCGGGGTCGGGGTCCTCGCCTGCATGCTCCTGTACTTCCTGACCTCGGTCTCCGTGATCGTCTTCTTCCGCCGTGAGCGCCTCGACACCCGGCGCTGGAACACCCTGATCGCGCCCGCCCTCGGCGCCTTCGGCATCGCCGCCGTGATCTGGGTGGTCCTGGCGAACTTCACCACCCTCATCGGCGGCGACGCCACCACGGCCACCTGGCTCGTCCTCGCCGTACCCGCGGTGCTGCTCCTGGGCGCCGCCGCCGCGCGCCTGGTCCACGCCCGGACCGCCGGCCACTGACGCACCCCCGCCGGGCCCGGCTCCCCCGGGAGCCGGGCCCCCTATCCCCGAACGGAACACCATGCTGGACGTCACCCATGACGAACTGCTGCGCCGGGCCAAGGCACTCGACCTGCCCGCGCGGCACCACATCGACGGGAGGGACGAAGCCGGGTCGGGGGTGACGTTCGCGGTCGTCTCGCCCCGCGACGGGCAGATCCTCACCCATGTCCCCGACGCGGGGACGGCCGAGGTCGACCACGCCGTCGCCGCCGCCCGCCGGGCCTTCGACTCAGGCCCCTGGCCGCACCTCGCCCCCGCCGAGCGCGGCCGGGTGCTGCTCCGGATCGCCGAACTCCTCGAAGAGCAGCGGGAGAGGCTCGCACTCACCGTCAGCCTGGAGATGGGTAAGCCGATCACCGACGCGTACGACATCGAACTGCGCGCCGCCATCACCACCTTCCGCTGGTACGGCCAGCTCGCCGACAAGCTCACCGACGAGTCCCCGCACACCGCCCCCGACGCCCTCGCCCTCGTCACCCGCGAGCCTGCCGGAGTCGTCGGCGCCGTCGTCCCCTGGAACTTCCCCCTCACCCTGGCGAGCTGGAAGGTCGCCCCGGCCCTCGCCGCCGGCTGCACCGTCGTACTGAAGCCGTCCGAGTCCTCCCCGCTGTCCGCCCTGCTGCTCGGCCGGATCGGCACTCAGGCCGGTCTGCCGCCGGGCGTGCTCAACGTCGTCACCGGCGACGGCCCCACCGCGGGCCGGGCGATCGGCCTGCACCCCGACGTGGACGTCCTCGCCTTCACCGGCTCCACCGCCGTGGGCCGCCACTTCCTGCGCTACTCCGCCGACTCCAACCTCAAGCGCGTCTGGCTCGAACTCGGCGGCAAGTCACCGAACATCGTCCTGCCCGACGCCCCCGACCTGGACCGGGCCGCCGCCACCGCCGCCTGGGGCATCTTCTTCAACCAGGGCGAGATGTGCACGGCACCCTCCCGGCTCCTGGTCCACTCCTCGATCGCCGAACGCGTCACCGAGGCCGTCGTACGAAGGGCCCGGGAACTGCGCGTCGGCGACCCGCTCGACCCGGCCACCGAGATGGGAGCCCTGGTCGGCGAGGCCCACCTGGGCCGCGTCCTCGACCACATCGCCACCGCCGAGAGCGAGGGCGCCCGGCTGCGCACCGGCGGCGAGCGCACCCTGACCGGGACCGGCGGCAGCTACCTCGGCCCCACCGTCTTCGACGCGGTCACCCCCGGGATGCGCCTGGCCCGCGAGGAGGTCTTCGGCCCGGTGCTGTCGGTCCTCGCCTTCGACGACCTCGACGAGGCGGTACGGCTCGCCAACGCGACCGAGTACGGACTCGCGGCCGGCCTGTGGACCTCCGACCTGTCCACCGCGCACCGGGTCTCGCGGCAGCTGAAGGCGGGCACGGTCTGGGTCAACTGCTACGAGGAGGGTGACCTGACCGTTCCCTTCGGCGGCATGAAGCAGTCCGGCAACGGCCGGGACAAGTCCGTCCACGCCCTGGAGAAGTACACCGAGCTCAAGACGACCTGGATCCAGCTGTGACCCGCCCCCTGATCGCGATCCCCGCCCGCTTCAGCGCGACCACCTCCGCCCTGCGGTACGCGGCCGAGGTCAACGCCCGCGCCCTGATCGAGGCCGTGTGGCGGGCCGGCGGCGAACCCCTGAGCCTGCACCCCGCGGACACCGGCGTGGCCGACCGGCTCGCCCGCTTCGACGGCGTCCTGCTCCCCGGCGGCGGCGACCTCGCCCCGCACCGCTACGGCGCGACCGACACCCACGACACCGTCTACGACGTCGACGACCTCCAGGACGCCTTCGACCTCGAACTCGCCCGCCACGCGCTGGAGTCGGGCCTGCCCCTGCTCGCCGTCTGCCGCGGTCTGCAGGCGGTCAACGTGGCCCTCGGCGGCAGCCTGGAGCAGGACATGGGCGGCCCGGACCGGGAGCACCGCCACCTCGCCCACCCGGTACGGATACGGTGCGGCACCCTGCTGGAGCGGGCCACCGGCGCGGAGAAGGCAGACGCGTCCTGCTACCACCACCAGCGTGTCGACCGGCTCGGCACGGGACTGACGGTCACGGCCACCGCCGAGGACGGAACCGTCGAGGGCCTCGAACTCCCGGCTGCCCCGGGCTGGTTCACGGCCGTGCAGTGGCACCCGGAGGACACGGCGCACCGGGACCCGGCCCAGCAGGCACTCTTCGACGCCCTGGTACGAGCCGCCCGGAGCCGCGCCTGAGCACGGCCCCCGAGTTCACGAGCTCACGCCTTGGGGCGCCGCCCGCTGCGCCGGGGCGCGGGCTCGGCACCGTCCAGCAGCTGCCGGCGCCGCTCCTCGCCGTGCTCCTCCACCTGGAGGACGACCTGCCGCAGCCCCTCTGCGAGGCTGCGGCACCCGTCGGCGTCCAGCCGCGCGGTGACGAACGCCTCCTCGTCGTTGAACTCCGGGAACACCCGCCGCATCAGGTCCTCGCCCTTGTCGGTCAGGCTCAGCAGGACCAGCCGGCCGTCCTGCGGATGCCCGGCCCGGCGCAGCAGCCCGCGCGACTCCAGGGTGCGCGCCACGCCCGTGAGCGTGCCCTTGGAGATCCCGGCCTCCTCCGCCACGTGCCGGGTCTCCGACTCGCCCCACACCCAGACCACCCACAGGACCACGAACGCCGTCCAGGTCAGGTCCGAGCCGCGCAGCACGGAGTTCTCCAGGTGCTGGCGCACCGCCGAGGCGGCCCGGTAGATGTTGGCCACGGCCGCCATCTGTTCCCGGCGGATCGGGATGCCGCCGAGCTTCTCCGAGACGAGCCTCTCGGCTTCGGTGATGGATCGCTGGCCGGGCACGGGCGCTCCTTCGCGTCGCTGAGCGGACACCGCACGGCCGGAACCGGCCGTGGATGATCGTTCGGACTCAAATTGTACGGATCTCTCCCGCGTGGCCAATGCCCCGGGGCCAGGGCCGGAGCCGCCCGCGCGGCAACGTACCCTTTCGGCACCTGCCCGCCCCATGCCCATGCCCGAGGAGCCCCCATGCCCGCCGCCGGCCCCCGTCTCCTCTACGTCACCGACCTGGCGTACCCGGCCCGCGGGCGGCGCTACTGCGACGAGGACATCTTCCTGACCTCCCGGCTGCGCGAGCACTTCGACCTGGCGCTCTGCCATCCGCTCGACGCGGCGGCGCTGATGGACGGCTTCGACGCCGTGGTGATCCGCAACAGCGGTCCGGTCCTCGGGTACCAGGAGGCGTACGACGCCTTCCGCGCGCGGGCGCTGAGCGAGGGGACACGGGTCTACAACCCGCTCACCGGCCGGGCGGACATGGCGGGAAAGCAGTATCTGCTCGAGCTCACCGCGGCCGGCTTCCCCGTCATCCCCACCGTGGACCGGGCCGAGGACCTGCACCTGCTGCCGGCCGCCGAACGCTATGTGGTCAAGCCCAGGCTCGGCGCGGACTCGATAGGCCTGGAGATCGTCCCCGCCGACCGGCTGCGCGACCTGGCCGACGGGACCGTGCTCGTCCAGCCGTGCGTGGACTTCGCCTACGAGGTGTCGTTCTACTTCGTCGACCACGACTTCCAGTACGCCCTGTACGCGCCGGACGCCACGCAGCGCTGGCGGCTGGAGCCCTACGAACCCACGCCCGAGGACCTGGAGTTCGCCCGGCGCTTCATCGACTGGAACGGCCTCGAACACGGCATCCAGCGCGTCGACGCCTGCCGCGCCCCGGACGGCGGTCTCCTGCTGGTCGAGCTGGAGGACCTCAACCCGTATCTGTCCCTGGACGCCCTCACGGACGGCACCCGGGAGGCCTTCGTCGCCGCGATGACGAAGTCCCTGCGCCGCTTCGTCGGGAGCGGGCCCGGCCCGGCCCGGGACTGAACCGGCGCGCCGCCCCTTCCGTATCTCCTCACGGGGATCGCGGAAGGAGAGAGTGTGTCGACACCGCCCGACCCTGAACAGCCGCCCCACGGCCCGGTCCTGGAACCCGTCCGCGTCCTGCGCCTGCGGCGCTTCGACGCCCTCGCGGAGCTGATGCGGGAGATGCGGCAAGACGCTGAGGACGCTGCGGGCGCGCAGGGCGCCGAGAGCTACGAAGCCGTCGCGAACCCGCGGTGGCGCAACGTCGCCGAGGACGAGACCCAGGAACTGCCGCCCCTCGGCGACGCGCGGCACGCGACACCGGTCGGCGGCCGTTTCGGCTTCGGCACCGGTCTGCGCCGGGCCGGCGTCGTGGTCGCTGTGTCCGCGGCCGCACTGGTCGGCTTCGGCTGCGCGTTGCTGCTGCCCGGCCGAGGAGACGCGGCCACCGCCGCACCGCCCACGACAGCACCCGCCGCACCCAGTACCGCCACGGCCACCGCCACCGCCACCGCCACCTCGGCCACCGACCCGGACGGTCCGGGCACTCTGCGCCAGGGCGACAGCGGCCCCGAGGTCACCGAACTCCAGCAGCGCCTGCTGGCCGTCCCGGACGTCTACCGCGGCGGCTCCACCGACGGCCACTACGACACCGTCCTCACCGAGGCCGTGGCCCGCTTCCAGCTCTGGTACGGCATCTCCGGGGACGAGACCGGGGTCTACGGCAACGACACCCGCCGGGCGCTGGAGTCCCGCACGAGCCTCGACGGCGGCTGACGGGCGGACGAGGGCGTCGTACCGGGTCACCCGGTGGAATGACATCACCGCCGGATACTCGAACGCCCGGCAACGACTGCGGAAAACCGCGGTGACCGAAATCCCCCTGTACGTCACCATGGGGCACCTGACGTACGGCTTTCTGCCGCCCTGATCCGAAGGCGTCCCCGATGAGCGGCTCCCGCATCCCGGGCCTCGTGCTGCCCGCCGTTTTCCTGATCGCCCTCGTGGTGGGCCTGTGCTGGTACTGGTGGCACCGCGACGAGGACTGACGACCGCGCCTACGTCTCCGCCGGAGGCACCCGGATGTCCAGGAGCGGGCCAGGCCCGTGTCGAGATGCTAGCCCGGCCGCTCGACCAGACCGTCGGCGAACAGCAGCAGCCGGTCCCCGGGTTCCAGACGGCACTCCGCGGCATCGAACTCCGGGGACGTGCTCGCCCCGAGCAGAATGCCGTCGGGCCGGTCCAGACAGCGCGCTTCGCCCCGGCGCACGAGCAGCGGCGGCAGGCGCCCCGCCTGAGCCCACTTCAGCCGGTGCTCCTCCGGTGCGTACCGGGCGAGGACCATGGTGGCGGTCGTGTCGCTGGCCCTGGAGTGCAGCAGCAGGGCGTTCAGCCGGGCGAGCGCCCCGGTCAGCGAGGAGCCCGTGATGACCATGCCTTTGGCGGTGAAGCGGAGCTGGGCCATGGTGGCCACGGCGTCGATGCCGTGGCCCGTCACGTCGCCGATCACGAACAGCGCGTCCTCGTCGGGCAGTTCGATGGCGCTGAACCAGTCGCCGCCGACATGGATCTCCGACTGCGCGGACAGACAGGCGACTTCGACGCGCAGTCCCGCCAGTCGCACGGGTGCCTTCGGCAGCGGCAGCAGCGCGTGCTGGAGCCGTGTGGCCGGCGCCCGTTCGGCGTGCAGGATCCCGCGCTGCACCAGGATGGCCCGCTCGCTCTCCACCAGCGCGAGTTCGGCGCTGCGCTGCGCGGTGAGGCCCTGTCGCGGTGTCCGGGGAGCGGCCCGTCATGGCCATCAGCGCACCCTTGGCGCGCTCCGGTACCGCCGAGGTCGCCGTCTGCTCCCGCGGCAGGTCCATCTCGGCCCGCCGTCTGGCCGGCATCCGGCTTCGCGCCGCCGCCCGGTGACGGCAGGTCAGCGGCCGGTGCTGTGGCCGACGAGGGCCTCGGTGACCGCCCGGACGCTGCGCGCGATGTGCTGCAGTTGCATGACCTCGGCCGCGTACAGCTTGATCGTGTGCTCGATGACCGACTCGGGTATCCCCAGCACGGGCAGCTCGGCCCGCGCGGTCTGCAGCGCCGTCCGTGCCACCCGGATCTCGTGCTGGACCTGGATCTGCGCGTGCCGGGCGAGCAGTACGGGATGACGGATGAGCGCCGGATAGCTGGCGTAGCGGGCCGGTACCAGCTCGCGCAGCCACTTGGCAGCCGAGCGCTCCCAGTCATAGCTGCCGGGGGTCTTGACCTGGCAGGGCCAGTCCTGGCTGATGCGCGTGGTGGTCGTCAGGGTCATGATCATCGCTTCCGGGTGTGCGGTGTGCGGCGTCGTGAGGGGTGGTCCGACGGATTCTGGGGCGGCCCCGGTCTAGGGGATGACCGGGGCCGCCACCACGGGCGAGCCGCGCAGGCGTCGCCCGACCGAACACCCCTGGCACCGACGTGGGTAGGGACGGCGGCTGAGGGTGTCCGTTCTGGGGCCCCGGGCGTCGGGCGCCGGCGCGGCGGGTGGTGCTGCGTGCGCATGGGCGGTCCGTCGGCTTTCTCGGGGCGGGTGCGATCCGTGAGCAGTATTTATATATGCCGTCGCCTTTGCAAGACGTATGAAAACATTCATGCGCGATATGAGGTGAATGATCCCCGTACAAGGCCTTGTGGGCGAAAGGGGAGGGGAACCGCCGGGTCGGTGGCGGTCGGACCGGTGTCAGTCCTTGAGGAAGAACTGGTGCTGCTCGGCGACCTGCTCGTAGTCCTCCAGGCGGGCCTGGGTGCGCTCCGGGTCGGCGTCGGTCATGGCCTGGAGCAGCGCGGCGGACATCACGTTGGGTGCCGCATACGAGTCGAAGACCAGGCGGGAGCCGGTGCCGGTGGTGAAGGTGACGTCGGCCTCGTCGGCCAGCGGCCCGAGCGCCAGGTCGGTGATCAGGGCGACCCGCAGGCCCGCGCCGCGCGCGACCTGGATCGCGGTCAGCGTCTCCTGCGCGTGCCGCGGCATCCCGAACGCCAGCACCCAGGTGCCGCCCGCCTCGCGCGACTGCAGCAGCGCGTCGTAGGCGACGGTGCCGCCCCGGGTCACCAGCCGTACGTCGGGGTGGATGCGGCGGGCGGCGTAGGCGAAGTACTCGGCCAGCGACACGGAGATGCGCAGCCCGAGCACGGTCAGCGGGGTCGACCGGGACAGCTCGCGGCCGAGCCAGATGACCCGGTCGGGGTCGGCGAAGTCGCGCCGCAGGTTCTCCAGGTTCTGGATCTCGGCGTCGACGGCGGCCTGGAGTTCGTTGCTGCGGTCCTCGTCGGCCGTGCCGGGGCCGCCGGCCAGGGTGCGCAGGGCGATCGACTGGAGCTTCTCCCGTAGCGCGGGGTAACCGCTGAAGCCGACCGCGGCGGCGAACCGGGTCACCGACGGCTGGCTGACGCCCACCCGCTCGGCGAGATCGGTGATCGACAGGAACGCGGCCTCGGTGATGTGCTCGATCAGGTACTGGGCGATACGGCGCTGCCCCGGGGACAGCCGTGGGCCGTCGAAGAGCTCCCTGAGCTGGGAGGTCGGTGCAGCTACCGCCTCCGGAACGGTCTTGCCCGAGGTGATCGCGGACGCCTGCGCGCGTGCCTGCTGCGGCGATGACACCGGTGCGCCTCCTTTGTCTCCCACGAAACCTCAACATAGCTCACGGACCGTGGTGACCAGGGGTTGTGCGAGAGCTCAGGATCGGCTCCGAGTAGGACGCACACGGTGCGGGTGCGGACCTGCCCCCGGGTCAGCGTCGGTAGATCGTGATCGAGTGACCGACTTCGTCGATCGGATGAGCAGTCTTGATCAATTCGGCCAGTTTTCCGTGTGCCTTGGCGACCGATGAGTCCGACACCACCAGCAGTCCGTGCACGTCGTCCTCCGGCACCTTGCGCGGATCGGCCGCGTGGACACCGTAGTACGACGGCACGGCACTGCCCTTGTACACGAGCCAGACCCGCTCGCCCCGGTACCGCCGCTCCAGCCGGTCGGCGAGCCGGCCCAGGTCCTGGCCCCAGTCCACATTGGAATCGTGCAGCCGCAGATGGGTCTTCGCCGGTCCGCCGAAGGCCTCGTTGGAGTACGGCAGGTAATACGGGTACGTGCGCAGCGAACTGACGGCGACGAAGGCCACCAGCGCCCCGGCCGCCACCGGCGCCCACCGCCACCGCACCGCGAACACGCAGCCGCCCGCGACCGCGAGGAACATCGGCATGAACAGCGCGTACCGCGTGCCGAAGTCCCGCGACCCGGTCATCGCCGCGGCCAGCAGCACGGCGGGCGGGACGAGCAGATACGGTGCGGCGGGCCGCAGCCGCCGTACCGCGACGACCACCACGGCGCCCGCCGCCCACAGCGCGAGCATGCCCAGCGGGGTCTTCACCAGCAGGGCGGCCGGGAGGTAGTACCAGAGCGAGCCGGTGTAGAGACGGCCGAACAGATAGCCCTGCCAAGGAAGGTTCTCCAGGCCGAACTGGGCACGCATCCCGGCCCGGAACGCCCCCGGGAACGGCATGAGTTCGACCAGGCGCTCGTGCAGCCCGCGGATGACCGGCACCGGCTCGGCGGGGGAGAACCGCAGTCGCGGGTCGACCGCGAGATACGTCGCCCATACGACGGCGACCGCGGTCAGCGCCACCACGGCAGCGCCCGCCAGACCGAGTGCGAGAGCCCTGCGGCGCTCGGCACGACCCTGCGGACGGCGGGCGTGCCGCACGGACACGACGGCCAGTGCCATCAGCACCGGGATCGCGGGCAGCGCGCTCATCTTGGTGGCCACCGCCGCTCCGAGCGCCGCACCCGCGAGCGGCAGACACGGTCCGGGTCCGCGGCGGGCCCGCCACACCAGCCACGCCGACGTCAGCACGAACCCGGCTGTGGGCACGTCCAGCGTGGCCAGCGAACCGTGCGCGACGACATCGGGGGAGAAGGCGTACAGGGCCAGGGCCGTCAGCCCGGCCGCCGTACCGGCGACCTCGCGCGCGAACGCCAGGACGACCAGTCCGAACAGCAGGGTCAGCGCGATCACCGGCAGCCGGGCCCACAGCATCAGCCGCCACGGGTCGTTCCCCGACTCGTACAGCAGATGCCGCCCCACCTGCCCCTGACTGCCGGGGAACGAGGCGTCGTAATGCGGGTCGGCGACCGCCACCCCCGCCATGATCACGAGCTTGCCGAGCGGCGGGTGCTCGGGGTTGTAGCGCAGCCGATGCTCGTGCAGATAGTCGGTGGCCGTGGCGACGTACACCGGTTCGTCGATCGTCGGCGTCTGCTGCGCCGCCGCGGTCACCATCGCCACGGCCATCTGGGTGAGCATCAGCACCACGAGGAGCGGCACCAGCCACCGCCGGCGCCGCCGCAGGCCGTCGTACAGGCGGGCGGGCGCGGTCGCCCACTGTGCCTGCTGTCCACCGCCGTCACGGACCTCGGGTTCGAGGACCGGTTGCTGTTCCCGCGCCATCATCCGCCCTGTGCCGACAGCCACCGCAAGGTGGCGGGAGCGATCAGTCGCCGTGTCATGGCCTCACTGTCGCAGTGCTCCCGCCACCAGGCGCGTCACCGCTTCACGAGTCGTACCGACAGACCATCTGCCGTATAGACCGGTACGGCCCGGAGCCGGTCGGAGTTCACCTCGACGCGGTCGAACTGACCGCGCAGCAGCGGAACGTCCACGACCGGCAGCGTGCTGCCCGCGGCCGGCGGGCGCTCGGCGTCGAGGCGCAGCGACAGCACGGTGCCCCGGCCCAGCACCGCCCGGTGCCTGACCACTAGGGGCGCCTTGCGGCCGGCGCGCAGCGTCAGCTCCAGCGTGCCGGAGTCCTGCGTGTACACACCGCGCACCCGCACGCGCTCGTCCACCCGCAGCGTTCCGCCCGAGACCCGCACGTCACCGTGGCCCAGCGCGTCCTCCGCCCCCGCCACCAGCATGCCCGCGGCCAGCACGGTCCCGCCCGTGTACCGGTTGCGGCCGGTCAGCGTCAGCGTGCCGGAGCCCCGCTTGGTCAGGGCGCCGCACCCGTCGATGTCGTTGCGCCAGCTGTCGGCGGCGGCGAAGCCCCCGGCGGCCGCGTCCAGCGTGACGGTGACGTCGGAGTCGAAGGCGCCGTAACCGTCCGCCGCCGCGAAGAGGTTGAGCCGGCCCCACTGCTCGGCGCCGTCGAGCAGCACGTACCCGGAGGGCAGCCCGGTGGTGCGCAGCACCTCGCGCCGCTGCGCCGCGTCGAGGTACGGCAGCCGCGTCTCCAGCAGCACCTCGGCACCCTTGGGCACGGTCAGGGGCAGGTCGCGGCCGTGCCGGGTCAGCACATAGGTCAGCCGGGGCGTGGCGGCCTCGGCGTTGGCCTCGCGGTCGGCGTACGGGTCGCTGTCCGGGCCGGCCGAGTGCGCATAGGCGTACAGGGTGTCGTCCGTCGTCCCCGTCCGCTGCTCGAAGTAGGCGAGGGCCTGGGCCCGCGCCGCCGCCTTGAGGCCGGCGTTGGCCGGGTCGGCGAGCGTCGCGGCGGCCAGCGCCGTGGCCATCACCCGGCCGCCGATCACATCCACGGTGTTGTGCATACCGGCCACGATCCGGGTGTGGCTGAGCTCCAGGGCCCGGGTCACCAGCTCCTGGAACCGCTCGGGGACCGCGTACGCGTACGCCAGCCCCGCCAGGTGGAAGGCGTTGGTGTGCCCGCTCGGGAAACCGCCGTCGTCGGTGGGGGACGTGCTGCGCTGGCGCAGCAGCTGCGGGGCGACCACCACGTCCGACTCGTAGACCGGGTACCCGAGGGCGTCGGTCCTCCCGGTGTCGACGACCTCGCTGTCCTCGTTCATCCGCCACGGACGCGGGTACTGGTAGGCGTACTTGGCTGGGTTGCCGGAGGCGTACGGGCCGCGCACCGTGTCGACCAGTTCGGCCACCTTGCCCAGCGCGGAGTCGTGCGCGCCGGCGCCGAGCGCCGAACCCGCCGGGGCGTCGGCCGGTACCGCGTCGCTGATCGTGGTCGCGGGAGTGCCGTCGGGTGCGCTCGTGATGGACGTGACCGCCTTGGCGCCCGCCTTGTACAGATCGGCCAGCGGGCCCAGGCCGGCGATCATGGCGTAGCTCTGGTGCTGCCGGTCGTAGACGAAGGACTCCTTCGCCTGGGCGTCCGTGCGCCGGCGCGTGACCCGGGCGCAGTAGCGCATGTTGGCGCGCAGCACCTCGGGCCGCAGCGCAGTGCCGGTGTTCCACGCGGAACCGGTCTTCCACACCTGGGCGAAGCCGCCGAGGACGCGCACCACCGCGTTGGTCTCGGGCGTCAGGTTGGCGATGACGTTGGTCTTGTAGTCGTCGACGAACGCGGCGGCGGTGGTCGCGGCCTTGGCGTCGGCGGCGGACAGCCAGCCGACGAAGGTCGGGGCCGCGAGCACCCCGGCGGAGGCGCCCAGCGAGGTCCTGAGGAAACCGCGCCGGTTCACGGCGAGTCCACGGGACGACGCGTCGGAGCGGTGCCCGGCTGATGACGGCATGCGTGTGCCTCTCTTGAGTTCTTCGGCCGTGCGGCCGGGGGAGACCCACGTGAGCGACGGGGGTGGGAGGTGCTGTTCGGGTTTTGTCGGTCCCGTGGGAAAGAAGTTGAACGAGCGAATATCTAGGGGCGGTTCGTGTCCTGTCGGCCAGGGACCGGTGACCGGGGCGTGACCCGCGCGTGAACGGCGGCCCCGCGCTTCACAGAAACGCACGTGCCAGTGCCAACGCGCCCTCCACCGGCGGCACTTGCAGGGGCCGCGGCCGGGCGCCCGGCAGGGCTTCGGCGAGCGCGGTGGCGAAGGCGTCGTACAGGCGCGGCTGGGTGAGGACGGTGCTGCCCGCGACCACCACGTCGTCGACGGCGAGTCCGCGTTCGGCCAGCCGCACGACGAGCGCGGCGAGCGAGCGGCCCCCGGCGGCTATCACATCGCGGGCGAGGAGCGAGCCCGCCTCGGCGGCCGCGAAGACGACCGGGGCGTGTCGGCCCCACTCCGCGGACACGTCGGCGGCGCTCTCCAACGCCGCACCGAGCGCGGGGACTTCGGCCACGTCGAACGCGGCGACAAGACCCGCAGCCAGCGCGTCGGGTGCCTCCCCGCGGTCGTGGGCGGCCCAGACGGCCCGCGCGGCCTCCCGGACGAGTCCGGCCGCGCCGCCCTCGTCGCCGAGGACCGCGCCCCAGCCGCCCACCTGCACGGCGAGGCCGTCCGCGCGCCGGCCCACGGCCACCGAGCCGGTGCCGGCGACCAGGCCCACGCCCTTGGTCAGGCCGGCCGCGGGGACGAGGAGTTCGGCGTCTCCCACGACCGTGACGGGAACGTCCAGGAGATCCCGCAGCGCGGTACGGATCGCCGCACACTGGCGGGGGGTCTCGCAGGCGTGCCCGCCTATGGCGAGGGCGGCGGGGCGGGTGCCCGCGGGCAGCGCCTCCCGGACCAGCGCGGCCAGCCAGCCGGCGGCGGCCCCGGGGTGGTGCGGCCGCCAGCCGCCGCTCGTACGGACGTGGTCGGCGACCGTGCGGTCCCCGGCCACGGCACGGAGATGGGTCTTGGTGCCGCCCACGTCGATACCGACCACGAGGGGGCACGAGGGGAGTGCGTCCTGCACGGATCCTCTTTCGTCGGTGCAGTAGCCGCGACGGCGGGCGAGCCAAGTCCGGACAGGGGAGGGCGATCAACTAGGGAAGCCCCGGGACGGGCCTCTTACGGAACACGGCAGGCGAGTACCGTGAAGTTCGTTAGGAAACTAACTAACGAAGTATGGTGCGTCAAGAGGCAGTCCATCGCCGCATTCCCGGAGCGGATCGAACCGATCGACCGACCGGGGAGCGCGGCACTCGACCCGTGTGGGGGAACTGTGGAACAAGACGTGGCGGACGCCCCCCGCCTGACCGAGAGCGCGAGCTCGGTCTTCTCCGTGCTGGCCCAGGTGGGCAGCGCGACCCGGCCACAGCTCGCGAGCCTGGCGGGCCTGTCCAAACCGACGGTGTCCACCGCCGTCTCGGAGCTGGAGGGTGCCCGGCTCGCCGCCCACTTCGGGACCGCGTCCAGCGGCACCGGCCGTACCGCCGCCGTCTACCGGCTCGGTCCGGCCGCCGGAGCCGTCCTCGCCGTCGACCTCGGCCCGGCCCTCACCCGGGTCCGCGGCTGCGCCCTGGACGGCACCCTGCTGGCCGAGGCCGCCGGTCCCCGGCCGGACGCGGCCGATGTCGTCCGCGAGACCCTCGTCGCGCTGCCCGCCGGCACCCCGCTGCGCACCATCGTCGTCGCCGTCGGCGACGTCACCACGCAGGGGGAGGGCATCCGGGTGCGCCCCGCGACCGCCAAGGCCGGGCCCGTCTTCGACGCCATGGCCGTGGCGCTGCCGCCGGGCGTCCCCGTCCACCTGGAGAACAACGTCAACTGCGCCGCGCTCGCGGAGCTGCACGAGGGCGCCGCCCGCGGCCGTCACAGCTTCGGCTATCTGCGGATCGGCGTGGGCATCGGCCTCGGCATCGTCGTCGGGAGCCGGGTGCTGCGCGGGGCCAACGGCGCCGCCGGCGAGCTGGCCCGGCTGCCCTATCCCTGGGCCGAGGGCCGCGAGCCGCGCCAGGAGGCCCTGGAGGAGTACATCGGCGCACGCTCCCTCCTGCGCCGGGCCGCCGAGGCCTGGCAGGACGACGAAGGACCGTGCCCGGACACCGCCGAGCGGCTGTTCGCGCTGGCCGGGCAGGGCCGGGCCACCGCCCGCGCCGTCGTCGCCCGCCATGCCGCGGACATCGGCCGGCTCGCCGCCGCCGTGGTCGCCGTGCTGGACCCGGGACTGATCGTGCTCGGCGGCAGCACCGGCGCGGACCCGCAGCTCCTGCCCGGTGTACGGGCCGAGTTGGCGCGGCTGAGCTGGCCCACCGAGGTGGTCAGCAGCACGGTCGGGGACCTCGGCACCGTCGTGGGCGCCGCCCGGCTCGCGGTCGCCCGGGGAGTCCAAACCGTGACCGAGGCCGCGCACACGAAGGATTGACGGCCTCCGACTCGGTCTGCCAATGTCCGGACAAGCGCTTTCTAAGTCGGCCGGGACGCCGACTCGGGGTGAGCGTTCCCGCCCGTACGAGACGTACGGCAGCCGCGCGAGGGCGTGCTCGCACGGCGACGGCCACGGTGGCCGGGGATCCCACCCGCCAAGGCGGTGCGGCCGGGCGAGGCCGTGCCCCGGAAGGCACATCCCATGAAACTCGCACCCGTGCCGCAGCGACCGGCCGGGAAATCCGTCACGCACCTCCAGGGAGGACCCGGTGGGTCACCAGATCTCACGCAGAACCCTCTTCCGCACCGCGAGCGGACTCGCTGCCGCCGGCGCGCTCGGCGGCACCCTCGGCGCCTGCTCCGGCGGCACCGGAGCCGGCAGCACCAACAGCAAGCTGACCATGATCTGGTGGGGCAGCGACGAGCGGCACGCGGCGTACAAGAAGGCGCTGACCTACTTCCAGCAGAAGAACCCGAAGATCAAGATCCAGGAGACCTACTCCGGCTACGACGGGTACTTCGACAAGTTCAACACCAACATCGCCGGCGGCTCCGCCCCCGACCTGCTCCAGATGGACACCGCGCTGGTCGCCCAGTACGCCCGCAAGGGCGTCCTCGCCCCGATCGACGAGTACGTCGGCAAGACCCTCGACCTCACCGGCTTCTCCAAGACTCTGCTCGCGGCCGGCACGGTCGACGGCAAGCTGTACGGCGTTCCGTCCGGCATCGGCGTCAACCAGCTCACCGTCAACCGCACCGGCCTGGAGAAGCTGGGCCTGAAGCTGCCGGACCGCGAATGGACCTGGGCCGACCTGAAGAAGATCGCCCAGGACGTCTACAAGAAGAGCGGCGGCAAGACCTACGGCGTCGACGACGGCGGCGGCTCCACCCTCCAGTGCTTCGAGATCTTCGCCCGGGAGAAGGGCCAGCAGTTCTTCTCCGACGACGGCAAGAAGCTCGGCTTCACCTCCGACACCCTCCAGGAGTGGTGGGAGTACTGGGCCGAGATGCGCAAGACCCATGCTTCCCCGCCGCCGGCCGTCACCTCCGCCGCGCACAACGACCTCACCAAGAACGCGGTCGTCATCGGCAAGGCCCTGTTCACCTTCGACTCCGGTGTCTACGGCGCGGGCGGCTCCATCACCAACGCCCAGCTGGACTTCCTGCCCACCCCGCAGGGCGACTTCTCCGGCGCCCGCGAGGGCAACTTCGTCAACGGCGGTGTGCTGCTGAGCGCCACCAAGGCCAGCAAGAAGGTCGCCGACGCCGTGAAGATCATGTCGTTCTTCGCGCAGGACGCCACGGCGATCAAGGACATGCAGCTGCTGCGCGGCATCCCGCCGACCGCGAAGGCCCGCGACCTGATCGCCTCGGGCCTGACCGAGACCGACAAGCTGAACATGGCGAACGCCGACTACATCTCCCAGCGCGTCTCGAAGGCGTCCAACGCCCTGCCCGCTCCGGTGCCGCCGCCGCAGGGCGCCGACCAGATCTGGGACCTGCTGTTCCAGTCCAACCTCGCCATCGCCTTCGGCAAGAAGACGATCAAGGCACAACTGGGCGAGTTCTTCGACCAGGCGGCGGGAATCCTGGGGGGCTAGCGGCTCCGCCGGAATTGCCGCGAAAGGCCGGTGCCGCGAGGTGCCGGCGAGCTGCTGACGGCATCGTCGTGGCTGGTCGCGCAGTTCCCCGCGCCCCTTCGGGGGCGCGGCAGTGCACCGAATGAATGAAGTACCCGGAGGGCCAGGGAGAATGAGAATGACCACCGCGCAGACCGACGCGGTCGTGAAGGAGCCGTCGGGTTCCGCGACCCCGTCCGACCAGCGGGAGCGCGACCGTATGCGCCGTCGCCTCGCCAGACGGCGGGGCGGAGGGTGGTGGCCGTATCTCTTCCTGGCCCCCTGGTTCATCGGGCTGTTCGGCCTGACGATCTACCCGATGCTCGACTCGCTGTACCTCTCCTTCACCGACTTCGACCTGCTGACACCCGCGCGGTGGGTCGGCCTGGACAACTACCGGCACATGTTCGCCGACGACCCGGTCTTCTGGGACTCGGTGCGCGCCACCCTCCTGTACGTCGTCGTCTCCGTGCCGCTCAAGCTCGCGCTCGCCCTCGGCGTGGCGATGCTGCTCAACCGCGACCTGAAGGGGATCGGCCTGTACCGGGCCGCCTTCTACCTCCCCTCGCTGCTCGGCGGTGCGGTGGCCATCGCCATCGTGTGGCGTCAGGTCTTCGGCGGTGACGGTCTGTTCAACGACTTCCTCGGCTGGTTCGGCATCGAGGGCCAGGACTGGATCTCCAGCCCCGACAGCGCGCTCTACACGCTCGTCCTGCTGGCCGTCTGGCAGTTCGGCACGCCGATGGTCATCTTCCTCGCCGGCCTCAAGCAGCTGCCGAAGGACGTCTACGAGGCCGCCGCGATCGACGGCGCCAGGCCCGTCACCCGGTTCTTCCGCATCACCCTGCCGCTGCTGACGCCGATCGTCTTCTTCAACGTGGTCCTGCAGATCATCGACGCGTTCAAGACGTTCACCCCCGCCTTCGTGATCAGCAACGGCTCGGGCGGACCGCTCAACTCGACGATGCTCTACTCCCTCTACCTGTACAAGAAGGGCTTCACCGACCTCCAGATGGGCTACGCCTCGGCGCTCGCCTGGGTGCTGTTCCTGGTCATCGCGGGCTTCACGGCGGTCAACTTCATCGCCGGCCGCTACTGGGTCCACTACGACGACTGAGCGAGGAGTTCTTCGATGTCCGCCCTGACCCCGAACGCATCGCCGCTGCACAGGCTCCGCTCGGCGACCGGCGCCCGCCGCGTCTTCATCCACACGGTCCTCATCGGCGTGGCGATCGTCATGCTGTACCCGCTGCTGTGGATGCTCAGCAGCTCCCTCAAGCCCGACACCGAGATCTTCACCCACCCCGGCCTCATCCCGAACGCGCTGCGCCCGGCGAACTACTCCGAGGGCTGGAGCGGCTCCGGCAACTCCTTCTCCCTCTACATCACCAACTCGCTGATCGTCACGATCGGCGCGGTGATCGGCAATGTGATCTCCTGCTCGTTGGCCGCCTACGCCTTCGCGCGCTTCGAGTTCCGCGGCAAGAAGCTCTGGTTCGGCCTGATGCTCGGCACGCTCATGCTGCCCACGCAGGCCGTCCTGATCCCGCAGTACACGATCTTCTACAACCTGACCTGGATCAACACCTATCTGCCGCTGATCGTCCCGAAGTTCCTCGCGGTGGACGCCTTCTTCATCTTCCTGATGGTCCAGTTCATCCGCTCCATCCCGCGCGAGCTGGACCAGGCGGCCATGATGGACGGTGCCAACCCCCTGCAGATCTACTGGAAGATCATCCTGCCGCTGATGAAGCCGGCCCTGGTCACCACCACGATCTTCACCTTCATCTGGACCTACGACGACTTCCTGCACCAGCTCGTCTACCTCCAGCAGAACGACCGCTTCACCGTCCCCCTCGGCCTGACCCTGTTCCTGGACAAGACCAGCGGCTCCTCCTACGGCGCGATGTTCGCCATGTCGACCCTCGCGCTGCTGCCCACCCTGATCTGCTTCCTGATCTTCCAGAAACGGATGGTGGAAGGCCTCGCGACCAGCGGAATGAAGGGCTGAGACCACGTGAGCACTCCGGTGCGCCTGCCGCGTCAGCGCGGCCCGCTGCACGACCTGCCGGACACCCCCGAGGCGTACGACGCCGTCCTCGCCGACGTCGCCGAGCAGGCCCTGGCCCGCCTCACCCCGGACGGCAGCCTCGAACACCCCGGCGCCCTCGACGACATCGGCGACACCTCGCTCGGGATCACCTCGCTGCTGGCCCTGGCCTGGCAGCGGGGCGGGGACCCACGACTGCCGGAGGCCGTACGGCGCAGCCTCGCCTTCCATCTGCGCGAGCGGGTGTACACCGAGGACAACCCCGGCTATCCGAACCTGAGGATCCGCGACTCCCGTCTCCCGTACGCCCGTTACGTCCTGGAGACGGGCGCGCACCCCGTCGGGGACTGGCCCAGCACGGTGTGGGCCCTGCTCCAGCTCGTCAACCTCCTGGACACCGGCGAGGGCCTCATCGAGGACGAACAGCGCCGTGAACTGGTCGAGTTGGGCCGGGGATACTGGCGATGGCTCACCGAGGCCACCTTCTTCAACCCGCAGGAGGCCGGCAACCAGGCGATCGGCTGTGTGGTCGGCGGACTGATGCTGGCCCGGCAACTCCCTCCGGAGGAAGGGGAGTTGGTGCGGGCACGGGCACTCGCCCTGTACACCGCCGAGATCCGCGCCCACCGGGTGCACGACCGCGGCGCCCTGCTGCCACCCGAGCACGGCGGGGCGTACGACAACAACTACGGTCCGATCTCCCTCTCCTTCCTCGCCCAGGCCCACCGCGTCAGCGGCGAGGAGGTCTTCGCCGAGGACGGCGACGCCCTGGCCCGCTACATCGACGCCCGGCTGCCCGGCGGCGGCTTCGACAACGGCGGCCCCCGCTACAGCGAGCAGCACTCCGGTTTCGAGTCGGTCCTCGGCCTGCGCTACTTCAGCGGCCGCATCGGCTCCGACCTCGGCCGCTACCGGGGCGACACCCGCTGGGGCCGGCACGCGGTCCAGCCGGACGGGGGAGTGGACGGCCACTTCGCGTGGATGCTGGTCTGGCAGATCCAGGACACCTCGCGCTGGCACCGTACGCCGTCCTCCTCGACCCATCGGCACCAACTGCGCGCGGGCACCGTCTCGGTGGCCTTCGACGGCCGGATGACGCCGTCGCTGATCGAGGCGGCCGGGACGTACTACCTGCCCGCGGCGGTCCACAGGCAGCACGGCTTCGGCCCCGTCACCGACGGTTTCCTGCTGTGCCGCCCCATGGGCGAGGTCCGCGTCCGGGACGTACGCGCCGACGGGCTGACGGCCAAGCTGGTCACCAAGCCGGTCGTCGGCCGCGACCACGTGCTGCGCCATGTGCGCTCCCTGTACGTCACGGACGGCACGAGCCTGTGGGTGACCGTGGCCGTCGAGCGGCTCGACGGGGCGTCGTATCTGCTGGCCGGGCTGCCGTACGCGGCGGACGACGGCGACCGGGTGCGCCGGGTCGCCGAGGGTGAGGTGACCTCGGCGGGCGCGCTGCGTCTGACGCACCCCGAGGCGCGGGGCGTGGACCACTTCGACGCCCGCGCCGACAGCACCCAGGAGCAGGCGGCGTTCGCGCTGGCCGCCGACCCGCGCGGTTACGGCAACCCCGACGAGGGCTGGCGGCATCTGGTGAGCTCGACGGCCCTGGAGGCGGGCCCGGCGCCGGGCGGTCCGGAGGACCTGCACGTCTTCGCCGTACGGTACGGACCCGGTGACACCTTCGTGCCCGCCTTCGAAGCCGGGGAACAGGGCCTGACCGTCCGTACCGAGGCCTTCACCGCGTTGATCGGCGAGGCGGCGGGCGACGCCCACGGCGAGCCCGAACTGACCCTCCAAGGGAGTTCGCCCAACCCGTGGTGACCCCGGTCAGGGTTGTTCCGCCCCGTGCGGCGCGGGCAGCGCGGACCGCGGCACCACCAGGTCGGCACGGTTCCGTGTCGTCGCGATCAGGTCCGCGTTGCGCTGGTCCGTGCCCCGTACCCAGGCCACGGCGGCCTCGTGCTCCTTGCCGAACTCCTCGTGCCGGGCGACCAGTCGGCGGATCCGCTCGTCCTCGTCGATCTCGCAGAACCACACCTCGTCCAGGCACGACCGCACCCGAGCCCAGGAACCCGCCTCCAGCAGCAGGTAGTTGCCCTCCGTCACCACCAGCCGGGCCGTGGGCGGCACCGGGATCGCGCCCGCGATCGGCTGCTCCAGCACCCGCTCGAATCCCGGCGCGTACACCACCTCGTCGGTCTCCTCGCGCAGCCGCCGCAGCAGCGCCGCGTATCCCGCCGCGTCGAAGGTGTCCGGTGCGCCCTTGCGGTCGCGGCGGCCCAGCCGGTCCAGTTCGACGTCGGCGAGGTGGAAGCCGTCCATGGGGACCTGCGCCACCCAGGGTTTGCCGGTGCCGTTGAGTTCGCGGACCAGGTGCTCGGCGAGGTTCGTCTTGCCCGCGCCGGGGCTGCCCGCGATGCCGAGGAGCGCGCGTGGTCCGCGCTCTGCGAGGCGGCGGGCGCGGGTGAGCAGATCGTCGAAAGTCAAGGACACGCAGGAGAGTGTCGCACCGCGGCCCGTCCCCGGTTCCCGCCGTGTGGCCTTCGCCACCCACTGGAAGCCGCCCGTCGGGGGAAGGGTGCTGGGTATGACTGAGCTCGGTCTGCCCGACACCATCCTGGCCTGTCTCTTCGACCTCGACGGGGTCGTCACCAAGACGGCCGTCGTCCACGCGGCCGCCTGGAAGGAGGCGTTCGACGAGTTCCTGCGCGACTACGAGGGCGAGCAGGGCCGGCCGTTCGACGCCGACGCGGAGTACGACGAGTACGTCGACGGACGTCCACGCGCCGACGGGGTGCGGACCTTTCTCGACTCCCGCGGCATCGCACTGCCCGAGGGCGCCCCCGACGACCCGCCGGACGCGCATACCGTCCACGGCCTCGGCAACCGCAAGAACGACCTGCTCCTCGCGAAGATCCGCACCTTCGGTGTCGAGGCCTACGAGGGCACCCTGCGCTACGTCGAGGCCGTCCGCGCCCACGGGCTGCGCACCGCGATCGTCTCCTCCAGCGCCAACTGCCGTGACGTACTGCGCTCCGTCGGCGCCGAGCACCTCTTCGACGTACGGATCGACGGGATCGTCGCGAGCGAACGGAAGCTGCCCGGCAAACCGCACCCGGACACCTTCCTGGCCGCCGCCCGCGACCTCGGTGTCGAGCCCTCCGCGGCAGCCGTCTTCGAGGACGCGCTGGCCGGCATGGACGCGGGCCGCGCCGGCGGCTTCGGATACGTGGTCGGTGTCGACCGCGTCGGACAGGCCGCCGCGCTGTACGCGCACGGCGCGGACGTCGTCGTCGAGGACCTCGCCGAGCTGGGAGGCAAGCGGTGATCACCCACCGGGCGTACACGGTCGAACCGTGGGCCGTGCGCGAGACCGACCTCAACCTGGACGTCCTCGCGCAGAGCGAGTCCGTGTTCGCGCTGTCCAACGGCCATGTCGGCTGGCGCGGAAACCTCGACGAGGGCGAGCCGCACGGCCTGCCCGGCAGCTATCTCAACGGTGTGCACGAGGTGCATCCGCTGCCGTACGCCGAGGCGGGCTACGGCTATCCGGAGTCGGGCCAGACGGTCATCAACGTCACCAACGGCAAGATCCTGCGGCTGCTCGTCGACGACGAACCGTTCGACCTGCGCTACGGCCGGCTCGTCGCCCACGAACGCACGCTGGACCTGCGCCGGGGCGTACTGGAGCGGACCTGCGAGTGGACCTCCCCGGCGGGCTCGATGGTCCGGGTGCGCTCCACGCGGCTGGTGTCGCTCACCCAGCGGGCGGTGGCGGCCGTGGCGTACGAGGTGGAGGCCGTCGGCGCGCGCTCCCGGGTGGTGATCCAGTCGGAACTGGTCGCCAACGAGCAGCTGCCCGGGTCCAACGGCGATCCGCGCGCGGCGGTCGCGCTCCACTCGCCGCTGGAGCAGGAGGACCACTTCGCCTCCGGCCGCCGGCTGCGGCTGGTGCACCGCACCCGGCGCAGCGGTCTGCGGGTGGCGGCGGCCGCCGACCATGTCGTCACCGGCCCCGAGCGGACCACGACCCGGAGCGAGAGCGACACGGACGTGGCCCGGCTGACCGTCACCGCCGTACTGGAGCCGGGACAACGGCTGCGCGTGGAGAAGTTCGTCGCCCACGGCTGGTCCGGCAACCGCTCCCTGCCCGCCATGGCCGACCAGGTGGACGCCGCCCTCGCCGCCGCCGCGCACGACGGCTGGCAGGGGCTGCTGGACGAACAGCACGCCTTTCTGGACGACTTCTGGGCCCGCGCGGACATCGAGGTGGACGGCGACGAGGAGATCCAGCAGGCCGTCCGCTTCGCCCTGTTCCACGTCCTGCAGGCAGGGGCCCGCGCCGAGCAGCGAGCGATCCCCGCCAAGGGCCTGACCGGCTCCGGATACGACGGGCACGCCTTCTGGGACACCGAGATGTTCGTGCTGCCCGTCCTCACCTACACCGCCCCGTCGACCGTCGCCGAGGCGCTGCGCTGGCGGCACAACACGCTGCCCGCGGCCCGGGAGCGGGCGACCCAGCTCGGCCTGGACGGCGCCGCGTTCCCCTGGCGGACCATCGAGGGCTCCGAGGGCTCGGCGTACTGGCCGGCCGGCACCGCGGCGTTCCATGTGAACGCCGACATAGCCGACGCCGTCATCCGTTACGTCGAGGCCACGGGGGACACGGCCTTCGAGCGGGAGACCGGTGTCGAACTGCTGGTGGAGACGGCCCGGCTGTGGCGGTCGCTGGGCCATCACGACCCGCACGGTGTCTTCCACATCGACGGCGTCACCGGCCCCGACGAGTACAGCGCGGTCGCCGACGACAACACGTACACGAATCTGATGGCGCGCGCGAACCTGCTCGCCGCGGCCGACGTCGTCGCCCGGTATCCGCAGGAGGCGGAGCGGCTCGGCGTCGACGAGGAGGAGAGCGCCGCCTGGCGGGACGCCGCCGAGGCCGTGCACCTGCCCTACAACCGCGAGCTGGGTGTCCACGAACAGCACGCCGGGTTCACCCGCTACCAGCGCTGGGACTTCGCCGGCACCCGCCCCGACCAGTACCCGCTGCTGCTGAACTTCCCGTACTTCGACCTCTACCGCAAGCAGGTCGTCAAACAGGCCGACCTGGTGCTGGCCATGTACACCTGCGGCGCGTTCTTCGACGACGACCACATCGCCCGCAACTTCGCCTACTACGAGCCGCTGACCGTACGGGACTCCTCGCTGTCCGCGTGCTGCCAGGGGGTCATCGCCGCGCAGGCGGGCCATCTGCGGCTCGCCTACGACTACGCGGCCGAGGCCGCCCTGATGGACCTGGAGGACCTGGAGCACAACACCCGGGACGGACTGCACATCGCGTCCCTGGCCGGTACCTGGATGGTGCTGGTGGCGGGGTTCGGCGGGCTGCGCCGGTCCGGCGACGGACTGCGGTTCGCCCCGCGACTGCCGGAGAGGTTCCGTCGGCTGGCCTTCGGCCTGCAGTTCCTCGGCCGTCGGCTGCGGGTGGAGATCGAGGCCGACAAGGCCGTCTACACACTCCTGGACGGTGACCCGCTGACGATCCACCACCATGGCGAGCCGCTCACCCTCGACACCGACGGCCCGACCGTGCGCCCGGTACCCGCGACACCGCTGCGCCCGGCCCCCGAACAGCCACCGCACCGCGGCCCGAACAGCGGCTGAGCGGGATCGCCGCGACAGCCGCTCCGCTCCGGTGCACGAGGTCAGGTCAGTACGCTTGCCAGCAGGCCGTACAGGTCGCCCGTCGCGTCGGCGGCCAGGAGGGCCGGGAGGGCGCCCAGGGCGAGCACGGCCGCGGCGGCCGACAGCATGCGGGGCGGTGGGGCCGTCTGGAGGGCCGCGATACGGCGGGTGACGGCGCGGTCGGTGAAGTTCAGCGTGCACGTGGGCCAGACCCGGCCCGCGGTGAGGGCGGCGCGGGCCAGGGCGCGGGCGGTGGCCGCGCGGTCCCCGACGGCGTCCGCCGCCCGCTCGTCCGCCCCGCGTTCCACGAGGAAGGCCACGGCGTCACGGACCGGTGTGAGCAGGGGGTTCGCCGCGGCGGCGAGCGTGGCCGCGGTCACCAGCAGGCCGTGCCGGTCCGTCAGATGGGCACGTTCGTGGGCGAGCAGGACCCGGCGCTCCGCGGGTTCGAGCGCGCACAGCATGGCGGAGGTGACCAGGATCCGGCCCGGACGACCGGGGATCGCGAAGGCCTGCGGCACGGCAGACGCGGCGACGATCAACTCGGTGTCCGCCGGCTGCCCTTCGCACAGCCGTCGCAGTGCCCGGCGCGTGGAGCGCTCCGTCCGCAGGGCCCGGTGCACGCGCCAGGCGACGACGGCCAGGGCCAGACACGCGGCGACCCCGATCACCTCGGGCACCGGATCGGCGATACGGTGCCCGTCCTCGCGGGCCTCCCGGACGACCGGCGGCGCGTCCCCGAGCAGCGCGGTGGCGAGCAGGACCAGGGACCAGGTGGTGGCCGCCGCGGTCAGGACGGCCGCGGAGACCAGGACGCGGGCGGCGAGCGCGGGGGCGACCCGTCTGCCGATCACCGGGCTGACGGCGGGGAGCAGCAGCGCCAGCAGCAGCGGGGTGTAGACGTCGAACCTCATGCGGCGCCTCCGCCGAGCAGTTCGCGCAGTGCCCGTTCCTCCTCGGTGCTCAGTCCGGACACGAACTGCTGCAGCGCGGCGATCGGGTCGGGGCCGCGGTCCAGGGCCTCGTGCATCGCCTCGGCGGTCAGCTCGGCCGCGTTCTTCGCGGGCCGGTACGCGCCGCGCCGCCCGTCCGCGTCACGCAGGACGAGCCCCTTGTCGTACAGCCGCTTGAGGATGGTGTGCACCGTGTTGTAGGCGAGCCCGCCGTCGAGGTCCGCCTGGATCTCGGCCGGCGTCAGCGGCCGCTCGGTGGCCCACAGCGTGGCCAGGACCTCGCTCTCCAACTCCCCGGCGCTGCGCCTCTCCACCCTGCCCCGGGACCCTGTGCCAGCCATGTCCCAACCTTACAGCGCGTAGGGCCGTCATTCGTATGGCCGTACCCCTGCTGCACATTCCTCCGATGCGGGCTAGTTTGACCATGATTCTCGCGAATCCCGTATTTCTCATTTCTCTGTTTTCTCTGTTATCTCTGTGATTTCCACCCTTGGCCACTACAGGCTGTAGGGTGTGATGGGGCTCCTACGAGCTGTAGGGGCAGAGGGGTGGACGATGGCCGGCAGCACGAACGCCATGCTCGACGGGGCGCGACGCGGCCGAGCCGGGGACATGCCCGACGGCGGCCGAGGCGCCCGCGCCACACGCCCCCTCGCCGCCGTGGCGGCCGCCTTCACGCTCGCCCAGCTCCTCATCGTGCACCCCGGGATGGGCCTCGGCTGGGACGAGACGGTGTACGTCAGCCAGTTCAGCTCACAGGCCCCGGCGGCCTACTTCAGCGCACCCCGCGCCCGTGGCATCTCGCTGCTCGTGGCGCCGATCTCCGCCTGGTCGTCGTCCACCGCACTGCTGCGGATCTACCTCGCTCTGCTGTCCGGCCTCGCCCTGTTCCTGGCGCTGGGCGCATGGCGAGGACTCTTCCCGGTCCGCGTACTGGCCCTGGCCGGCGGCCTGTTCGCCTCGCTCTGGGTGACGCTCTTCTACGGCCCACAGGCCATGCCCAACTACTGGGTCGCCGTCGGCGCACTCGCCGCTGCCGCCTGCTTACTGCGCGCCCGCGCCGACCGCAGCGACCGCGCCGCCCTGTGGGGCCTGGCCGCGAGCGGGGCGCTGATGGCGTGGATGCGGCCCACCGACGCGGTCTGGGCGACCCTGCCCCTGGTCGCCCTCGCGCTGTACCGCCGGCTGTGGCGGCCGCTCGCCTTCCTGCTGGCCGGGCTCGCGTCCGGGGCCGCGGAGTGGGTGATCGAGGCGTACGTCGATTACGGCGGCCTCGCGCAGCGGCTCTCGGACGGCTCCGCGATCCAGGGCGGCCTCGGCTGGCACGTCGCCGTCGCCGACCAACTGCGCAGCCTGGGCGGGCGGGCCCTGTGCCGCCCGTGCACGGGAGCCATGCCCGCCCCGGTGATCACCGTCTGGTGGCTCGTCCTGCCCCTGTTCGCCGTGTTGGGCCTGGTCGTCGCCGTCCGGGCGCGCCGCACCGTCGCCACCCTCGTGCCGCTGGCCTGCGGCGCCACCGCCGCGTTCCCGTACCTGTTCATGATCGGATACGCGGCACCCCGCTTCCTGCTGCCCGCCTACGCCCTGCTCGCCCTCCCCGTCGCCGCTGCGCTCGTCCACCTGATGACCGCGCCCGGCGGAGCCTGGCGGCCGGTGGCCGTGACCCTGGTCGCGCTCGGTCTCGCCGGTCATCTGGCGGTGCAGTACGCCGTCCTGGAGCACACCGTCGGCAGGAACACCCAGGCCCGTCGCGGCTGGGCCCGCACCGCCGCCGAACTGCACCACCTGGGCGTCAGCCCGCCCTGCCTCGTCACCGGGCACGACGCGATCCCCATCGCCTTCTACGCCGGCTGCTCCTCCGCCGCGACCGCGGGCCACAACGCCAACAGCACGGCGGCGGTCATCGCCGGGACCGCACGCCGTATGCCCGTCGCCACGCTCGTCGCCACGGACAAGCGCCCGCCCGCCTACGCCCGCGACTGGCAGTTCGTGCCCGTGGGCGCGCTCCGCCTCTACTACGCCGGTCCGGCAGCCGGCTCATGACCTCCTCGACGAGCATCGCGCCCGCCCTCGGCCGCCGACGGGCCTACTGGCAGGCCGCCGCCTGTCTCGCCGTCCTGATGTGCGCGGCCTACTTGGCGCTGCGGCACTGGCCCGCGCTCCACACCGGGGCCCTGCGGCTGGCCGTCGCCGACCAGGGATGGCTGCTGGTGGGCGCCACGGCCGCGGCCGCGACCTGGGTGTCCTCGGCACTCGCCCAGCAGGGCGCGGTCACCCGGCCACTGCCCGGCGGACGCCTGGTCGCCGCCCAGTTCGCCGCCTCGGCCGCCAACCACGTCCTGCCCGCCGGTCTCGGAGCGGGCGCGGTCAACGTGCGGTTCCTGATGCGCTGCGGACTTCCGGCGGGCCGCGCGGCCAGCGCCCTCGCGGTCAAGGCGACGGCCGGAGCGGTGGCCCGCGGCGCCCTGATCGCGGCGCTCGCCCCGGCCTGCCCCGGCCTGCTGCGCATCCCGGACATCCCCCTGGCCGCGCTCGTCGCCGTACCCGCCGCGGCCGCCCTCGTGGTCCTCCTGCTCAACAGCCCCCTGTGGCCCCGGTGCCAGTGCGCCCTGGCGGCCGTACTCGCCGACATCCGCGCCGTGCACGCCGATCCGCGGCGCGCGGCCGCGCTGTGGGGCGGCTCGCTCGGCTTCGCCGCCCTGCACTCCCTGGTGCTGATCGCGGTCACCCGGGCCGTCGCCCTCCCGCTGCCCCCGGTCCGGGTGGCGCTGCTGTACCTCGCCGCCAGCAGTGCCGCCGCCCTGCTGCCCACCCCGGGCGGCCTCGGCTCCCTCGACGCGGCGCTCGCCCTCGCGCTCACCTCCTCCGGAGCCCCCGGTGCCACGGCGGCGTCCGTGGTGCTCGGCTACCGCCTCCTGACCGTCTGGCTGCCCCTGGTGCCGGGCCTGCTGGTGCTCGCCCTGCTGATCCGACGCAAGTCGCTGTAGCCCTCAGCCGTCGGAGTTCCTGTCCTTTCCGTGCTTGCCCCTGCCGTGCCCGCCGTTGCCCTGGTCGCCCTTGTGATCCCCTCCTTGCGGCTCCGTGGGGGACGGGGCGGCCGAAGTCGCCTCGGGGCTCGGGGTCTCGTCGACAGGTGCGGACTCGACGGTCACCGGGGTGGGCGAAGTCGGCGACGACGGGCCGTTGTCGCCCGAGCCGAGCGAGGCGCCGAGGGCGACGGCCGCGCCGAACACGGCGATGGCCGCACCGCCCAGAACGGCCCGCGAGGACAGTGTCCGTGAGCCGCGCCGCCGGGAGTGCGGGGCGTCGGCGACGGCGGTCTGCGGGGGCACGGACGACGGGACGATCGGAACGGGCATGGCAGCGGTGTCGGCCGGTTCCACGGCGGATGGCTTCCACTCCTGCGTGGCAAGCCAGTTGGCCGCCTGCCCTGCGGTCGGCCGGTGGGCCGGGTCCTTGGCGAGCAGGTGCAGCAGATACTCGGAGAGCAGCGGGGGTATCTCCGGGCGCAGTCGGGCCGGCGCCGGGGGCTGGACGTCGACGTGCTGCTGCACCACGGCCAGCGAGGTCGAGCCGCGGAACGGGGGCCGGCCGGTGAGCAGTTCGTACAGCACGCAGCCGAGCGAGTAGACGTCGGAGGCGGGCTGCGCCGGGCGTCCCAGGGCGCGCTCGGGGGCCAGATAGTCGGCGGTGCCGAGGACCTTGCCGGTGGCGGTGAGCGTGTTGCCGGCGTCGCCGGTGAAGCGGGCGATCCCGAAGTCGGTGATCTTCGCGGCGCGACCGGAGGTCAGCATGACGTTGGCGGGCTTGATGTCCCGGTGGATCACTCCCTCGCGGTGCGCCGCGGACAGGCCCGCGGCCACCTGCGCCGCGACGGCGGCCGCCTCCTGCGGGTCCAGGGCGCCGCGCAGCGAGCGCTCCTGGGCCAGGCTCCAGCCGTCGACGAGCTCCATGACCAGGTACAGCTGACCGTCGTGGGCGCCGAAGTCGTACACGCCCACCACATTGGGGTGGTTGAGGCGGCCCGCGATCTGCGCCTCCATCCGGAACCGCTCGGTGTCCGTCGCCTCTTCCGCCCGCAGGAGCTTGACCGCGACGGGGCGTCCGAGGACCTGGTCGGCAGACCGCCACACCTCGCCCATCGCGCCGCGTCCCAGTAGCTCTTCCAGCTCGTAGCGGTCCGCCAGCAGCACGTGTGCACCCACCCGACTCACGACAACACCTGAACGCCGCAGACCCGAATTATCACGATTGAAGATCATTTGGGCGCGGCGTGCCCAGGTTACCCGGGCCGTCAAGCCGCCCGTGTCCGGGCCCGAAGTTCGCGCCGGGCAGGCAGACGACGGGGGAACGCCTGCCTGCCCGGCGCGTGGTCACTCGTCCATTCGGGGGGAGCGAGCACCACGGCCCCCTCAGGCCATTCCGTACAGCGCAGCGGCACGCCCCGGTGTCACACCGCGGGCCGCGCCGCGGAACGTCACACAGGGCGTGATCGTCCTGGATGCCCCGGATCCCGGGGCGTGTGCTCCTCCGGCGGCCCATCGGCCGTGTCCCGGTGGGAGGCCAGGTCCTCGATGAGCCCCGCGGGGAGCCACCAGGCCGCCGCACACACGCAGACCCCGAGCCAGCCCACGGCGAACAGCCAGCCGCCCAGTACGTCGGTGAACCAGTGCACGCCGAGAAAGACCCGGGTCAGCCCGACCAGTACGCCCCAGCAGCCCACGGCGAGGCACATCGGTGTCCGGCCGCGCGGGGCGCGCATCCATATGGCGAGGATCACCAACCCGGCCGTGACGGCCGACGTGGTGGCATGTCCGGAGGGGAACGCCCAGCCCGAGGCGTGCGTCTGCCAGTCGGCCATCGGCGGGCGGGCCCTGGCGACCAGTTCCATCACGCCGTAGCGCACGGCCTGGGCGGCACCGAGGCAGGCGGCCCCCAGCAGCGCCGCGACCAGCCGCCGGCGCGGCGTGCGGCCCACGAACAGGCCGGCCAGCACCACCAGCGCGTACGGGATGATCCCCGTCCCCGTGGCCGTCACCCCACGGGCCGACGCCACCGCGACGTCCGGCCGATGGGCGAGCGACCAGGACAGCAGATCCCCGTCCAGGAACAGCGGAGCCCCGTGGCCGCCGACCACGACCATGGTCAGCACCACGAACGCCGTCCAGGCACCGAGCCCGACGCTGCCCGCGAGTTCCGCGACGCCCTTGCGGTTCATGACGGCAGCCCCCTGCGGTTCATGACACCGCCGGCTTCGACCCGGCGTCCGCCGATCCCGGGAACGCAAGAATCATCCGCGAGCCTCCTTGGCGGCCTTGCGGGAGCGCAGCACCTCGGTGACGAGCGGGAGCAGCGAGACCAGCACGATCAGCGCGATCACCGGCAGCAGGTACTTGTCGATGCCGGTGATCGAGGAGCCGAGCGCATACCCGGCGAGGGTCAGCCCGATGCTCCACACGAGCCCGCCGGTCACCTGCCACACGGTGAAGGTCCGGGCGGGCACGCCGAGCGCTCCGGCCATCGGGTTCAGCACCGTCCGCACCACCGGCACGAAGCGGGCCAGCACGATCGCCTTCGCGTGGCCGTAGCGCTCCAGCAGTTCCTCGGCGCGTTGCGCGCCCTCGTGCAGCCGGGCCGAGCGGCTGCGCGTGAGCAGGGCTCCGCCCGCCTTGCGGCCCAGCAGATACCCGCACTGCGAGCCGGCCAGTGCGCCCACCGCCGCCGCGACCAGCAGTGGCGCCAGCGACAGCTTCAGGCCCCGGTCGGCCGTGCCGGCACACAGCAGACCCGCCGTGAACAGCAGCGAGTCGCCGGGCAGGAAGAAACCGATCAGCAGCCCCGTCTCGGCGAACATCACCACGCCGACGCCCAGCACGCCGAAGGCGGCCAGCAGTGAGTGGGCGTCCAGCACATTGACGGCGAGCTGCGACGACAGGTGTGGGGGAGTGGTCATCGTCGCCGGCCCTCCGCTTTCGTCTCGTTCGGCAACAGGTCGGTCCTGACTACATTTTTGTAGACGGTCTACGCAACTGTAGACGACCGCCCGAGGGGGATCGTTCCCCTATTGGTTCCCCATGGATTCCCCGTCGGCTCCCGGGCTTTGCCCGCACATTGCCGCTTCATGACCGAGTGGCTACATGCGTGTAGTCATGATGGTCGGCGGAGGTAAGGCATGCCTTCACTAAGTCGGGAGGGTTGCAGGGCATGTGGGACGACGCGTTTCCGAGTTTCCTCATCGGGCTGAGGGAGGGACTCGAAGCCGGACTCATCGTTTCCATCCTGGTGGCCACCCTGGTGCGGGCCGGTGCCGGAAAACGGCTGCCGCAGGTGTGGACGGGCGTGCTGGCCGCCGTCGCCCTGGCGATGAGCTTCGGCGCCGTCCTCACGTTCACCGCGGCCTCCCTGTCCGCCACCGCCCAGGAGGCGTTCGGCGGGACCCTCAGCGTGATCGCCGTCGCGTTCGTCACCACCATGGTGTTCTGGATGCGCCGTTCGGCCCGCAGCCTCTCGGGGGACATCAGGGAGAAGGTGACCGGCGCGCTGGCCATGGGCTCGGGCGTGCTGATCCTCACGTCGTTCCTCGCGGTCGGCCGCGAAGGCCTGGAGACCGCCCTGTTCCTGTGGACCACGGCCCGTGCGGCCGGTGAGTCCGCGGGCCCGCTGACCGGCGCCGCAATCGGGCTCGTCCTCGCGGCGGGTCTGTGCTGGGGCCTGTACCGGCGGGTCCTGAAGATCAACCTCTCGAAGTTCTTCACCGCGACCGGCGCCGTCCTCATCGTCATCGCGGCCGGCGTCCTCGGCTACGGTCTGCGCGACCTCCAGGAGGGCGGGGTACTGCCCGGGAAGGCCTCGTACGCCGTCGACCTGGGCGGCAGTGTGGATGCCGGCTCCTGGTACAGCACCCTGGTGCAGGGCGTGTTCAACCTGACTCCGACCATGACCTGGCTCCAGGTGGTCGGGTACGTCGGCTATCTCGCCGTGGTGATGACCCTGTTCGTGCGCGGGGCGACCGCGCTGACGCCCAGGCCGGCCGCCGCACCGGCTGCCGCAGGGACCGGCACGGCCACGCCCGCCGCCGACGCCGCCGAACGTGCCGCCGCGGCAGCCGAGCGCGCCGCCCACGCGGCGGAACGCGCCGCCGCCGCGGCCGAACGGGCAGCCGCCCGGGCCGAGGGCGCCACACCGGCGACCGAGTCCGCAGACACCGCGTCCGAGTCGGATCCCGCGTCCGAGTCGGCTCCCGCGTCCGAAGAGCCCGCACCCTCCGCCGCCGAATCCCACCCCGACGCCGAGGTGCCTGCATCCCCCGACGCCGAGGAGCCCGCCCCGGAGCCGAGGGCCATCCCCAAGGCCCGCCGCCGTCCCGCCTGGGTCGTTCCCGTTGCAGTCGTCGCCGTGCCCGCAGTGGTGGCCGGCATGGTCGTCGCCCTCGCCCGGCCCAAGCCGGCCGGCGCCCAGACCGTCGCCGTGTCCGAGAGCGAGTGCGGCAGGGGATTCACCGCGCCCGAGCCCGGACGGCAGACCTTCCAGATGCACAACACCGGCGGCAAGACCGCCGAGGTGTACCTGATCGACCCGGCCACCGACGCGGTGTACGGCGAGATCGAGGGCCTGGCCCCCGGCACCACCCGGGACCTGGTCGCCACCGTCGCGGGCGGCACATACGCCTGGCGCTGCGTTCCCACCGGCGGAAGGGCCGTCACCTCCAAGGCCGTCACCGTCAGCGGCACAGGAGCCGCCGAGGCGGTCGTACCGGTGTCGGAGAACGACCTGGCGGCGCCCCTGAAGGCGTACAAGGCGTACGTCGAACAGGGCCTGGCCACGCTCGTCACCCAGACCGGCAAGCTGAACGACGACATCAAGGGCGACCACCTCGACCAGGCCCGTACCGACTGGCTGGCCGCGCACCGCACCTACGCCTCCCTCGGCGCCGCCTACGGCACCTTCGAGGACTTCGACCAGCAGATCAACGGCAGGCCCGACGGACTGCCGGGCGGCGTGGGGGACCAGGGCTTCACCGGCTTCCACCGCATCGAGTACGGGCTGTGGCACGGACAGTCCGCGGACGAGCTCAAGGCGCCCGCGCAGCGGCTCCTCGACGCGGTGAACGGACTCCAGAAGGCCTTCCCCACCCAGGAGTTCGCCCCGGGCGACCTGCCCCTGCGCGCCCACGAGATCCTGGAGAACACGCTCCAGTTCGAACTCACCGGGGACACCGACCAGGGCAGCGGCACCGGACTCGCCACCGCCGACGCCAACCTCGCCGGCACCCGCGAACTGCTCACCGTGCTCCGGCCGTTGCTGACCCCCCGTGCCCCGAAGCTGCTCCCCACGGTCGACGCGGACATCGCCCGGCTCCAGCAGCTCCTGGACGCGGCGCACCACGGCGACCGGTGGACCCCCGTCGGTCAACTCGACGCCGCCGCCCGGGAGCGCGTCAACGGCGCCACCGGCCGGCTCCTCGAAGACCTCGCCCCGGTGCCGGACCTCCTGGAGATCAGGAAGTCGGCCTGATGGACATCGAGCACGGCACCACCCCCAGCACCACCCCCGGCACGTACGAAGAAGGGAACCCTCCGATGTCCTCTGCCGAGATCCCGGCCCACCCGGTCGGCACCGGCCGCCGCTCCTTCGTGCGGAGCGCGCTCGGCGCCGGGGCCGCGGGCGCGGTCCTGGCCGGCGGAGGATTCGCACTCGGGCAGACGGGCGGTACGGCCGAAGCGCAGACCGCCGACGCCACCCGCACCACGAAGGTGCCCTTCCACGGCGCGCACCAGGCAGGAATCGTCACCCCGGCGCCCGCCGCGGCCACGTTCGTCTCGCTCGACGTCATCGCCGACAGCCGCGCCGAACTCACCGACCTGCTGCGGACGATCACCGAGCGGGCCCGGTTCCTCACCGCCGGCGGCACCCCCTCGGACCTGGGTGTCGGCGCCCCTCCCTCCGACAGCGGCATCCTCGGCCCCGAGGTCCCCTCCGACGCGCTGACGGTCACCGTCGGCGTCGGCGCCTCCCTCTTCGACGACCGCTACGGCCTGGCCAAGGCGCGGCCCGCCCGGCTGACACCGATGCGCACCTTCCCGAACGACAGGCTGAATGCGGCCGAGTGCCATGGCGACCTGTCGTTGCAGCTGTGCGCCAACAGCCAGGACACCGTGCTGCACGCGCTGCGCGACATCGCCCGGCACACCCGGGGCGGCATGCAGATCAAGTGGCGCATCGACGGCTTCCAGAACGCCCCGCGCCCGACCGGGGCCCAGCGCAATCTGCTCGGCTTCAAGGACGGCATAGCCAACCCGGACGTCACCTCGGCGCGCGAGACCGACCGTCTGATCTGGGTGGGCGACGGGCAGGGCGAGCCGGCCTGGGCGACCGGCGGCAGCTACCAGGTGATCCGGATCATCCGGATGCTGGTCGAGTTCTGGGACCGGGTCTCCCTGACCGAGCAGGAGAAGATGTTCGGCCGCCGCAAGGACACCGGCGCCCCGCTGGACGGCGCGAAGGAGACCGACATCCCCCAGTACGCCAAGGACCCGCACGGCACGGTGATCCCCCTCGACGCGCACATCCGCCGGGCCAACCCGCGCACCGCGAAGACGGACGGTTCACGCATCCTGCGCCGCGGCTACAACTACGACCGGGGCGTCGACAGCGTCGGCAACCTCGACATGGGACTGGCCTTCTGCTGCTACCAGCAGGACGTCAGGCGGCAGTTCGAAGCCACCCAGACCAGGCTGATCGACGAACCCCTCGTCGACTACATCTCCCCGACGGGCGGCGGCTACTTCTTCGCGCTGCCCGGCGTCAGGGATGCCAAGGACTGGCTGGGCAGGGGCCTGATGGCGGCCTGACTTCTCCGGTCCCGGGCGCTTTTGCGGTCCGTGGCGAAGACCTGTCCGCACATTTACCGGCCATTACTGCAGATTGGTTGCAGGTGCTGAAACATGGCGCAAGGCTGTGGACGGCAGCCGCCCCTGATTCCGCTCCGCCCTCCCCGCACAGGCCGAGGCGAAGCGCCCGGTCTGGCACCGCGTCCGCAGCTCGATGACGCGGCAGGAGTGGATCAGGGTCGGCATCACCCGCGCAGCCGCAGGTCACCCCGCCACTTCACCAGTTGCTTCTCCGGATCCCCGGTGAACGACCACGGAGTACGCGTCACCCGGCGGCCCTGCATACGCAGCAGCGCGGCCGCGATGTCGTTCGCTCCCGCCAGACAGGCCGCATGGGTCAGGTAGTTCAGGTCGCGCAGCTCGCCCGGGGCGACGAGGGTGTCCCCGCGGCCCGTGATCCAGCGCTGCCAGGTGCGGCGTACGTCGCTGACGGCGCCGTCGTGGCTCCAGTGCTGGCCCATCGCCACCGCGGAGTGCTGCCCCTGCGCGCCGTCGAGGACGTACCGGAACTCCTCGACCCGGGCGTACTGCACCAGCACCGGCAGCGCGCAGCCGGCCGGCGCGACCCCGGCCGCGTCGCGGGCGAAGTCGTACATGAGGCCATGGGTGCCGTGCCAGCGTGCCGAGTAGTAGTGCAGCACCTGGAGGTGGCCCTCCACGCTGTACGGGTCGCGTCGGTGCAACTCGTCCCACCAGCGCGCCAGTTCCTGTCGGCGCACTCCTGCCGGATACAGGCGTGCCACCGAGATCAGCGAGATCCAGGGCGTGGGGTCCTCCGGCCACGCCTCGGTGGCCTGCAGACAGGCCAGGACGGCGGTGTCGATACGGTCCCGGTCGATCTGCACCCCCCGGCCCGCGGAGATGGCCAGTGTGAAGGCCCTGGCCGTCTCCGTGGCCGCCCGCAGCACCAGCGCGTCGGCGCTGCGGGGCTCGGCGGCCAGCCAGGACTCCACCGTCGAACTCCCCGCGCAGGCCTGGGCGAGCTGCCGGATCCGGTGCCCCCGGGAGAGCCAGTCGGCGCCGGTGGCCCGCAGCAGTTCGCGCAGGCCCTGCCAGCGGCCGATCACGATGTCGTGGCGTGCCGAGCTGAGGGGCGAGTCCCCGCAGTCGGGATCGAAGTCGGGCGTGAAGCGGTCTCGCGCCATCGGGTTCTCCCTCAGAAGTCGGTGGGGAGACCCTCGTAGGCGCCGGCCCGCGCGGCCGTGCGGTCGTCGGGGACGTAGTCGGCCTCGACCGTGCGCGTCGCGTCGAGCCTGGCGGGCCGGTAGTAGTCGCTGCCCTGCTTCCAGTACCAGAGCATCGGGATCAGTCCGACGGCCAGACCACCGAGGCCGATCGCGATCGCCGCGCCGCTCAGCTCGCCCAGGGACTCGACGAAGATCCAGAACATGAACAGGGCGCCGAACAGCGGCCACAGCCCGCCGAGGAAGAAGTTGCCCACGGACTTCAGCAGCATCTTGCGGTAGGCGACGACCACCGCGAGACCCGCGAGACCGTAGTAGACGGCGATCTGCAGACC
>NZ_JBFAIQ010000009.1:0-261912 GCF_040654755.1 Streptomyces sp. NPDC050625 | reverse complement strand
GTGCCTCATCAGCGCAGGTGAGCGGGGCATGGTGCGTCCAGCTGCAAGGCGGAGGAGGGCGTCGACGCGGAGCGTCGGCAACCGACGACAACGCCGCAGATGGGCGTTCCATGCCCCGCGACTCCGGCATGATCCGCCGGACAGGCCCTAGCGTCCGTCCGGCGTTCGCCGCGAAGTCGGAGGCCGCCCCGGCCGACATACGATGGCCGTCCGGGAAACGGGCAGGGCGGAAGGGAGTCAGGGCGTGACGGATCACCAGCGGCGTGCCCGGCGGCGGGGGCAGGGCGAGCTGGAGGCGATGGTCCTGTCGGCGCTGCGGGAGGCGGACGGCCCGGCGACTGCGGGCTGGGTGCAGGAGCGCCTGGGCGAAGACCTCGCCTATACGACGGTGATCACGATCCTGACCCGGCTGCTGGCGAAGGGAGCGGTCACCCGGGAGCGGGCGGGCCGGTCCTTCGCCTGGACGCCCGCGTCGGACCAGGCGGGCCTCGCCGCCCGGAAGATGCGCAAGGTGCTGGACGCCGAGAGCGACCGTGAGGCCGTGCTGGCGAGCTTCGTCACCGGTCTCGGCCCGGACGACGAGCGGCTGCTGCGCGAACTGCTCGGCCACGCCGAGACGGAGAGGGACGGCTGAATCCTGATGGGAGTGTTCGTCTTTCTGCCGCTGATCCTCCCGCTGACGGCCTGGCCGATCGCACGCCTGGCCGAACAACACCTGCATCCACGCACCGCGACACGGCTGCTCACCGGGGTGGCCGCGGTGATGGCGGCGTGCAGCACGGTCTGTCTCGGCCTGGTGATGGTGGTGGGCACGGCCCAACTGCCCGGCAACCCGCTGCCCGACGGCTGGTCGGATCCGGAGGTGCGTGACGCGGTTCCGTACGACGAGGTCGCCGGCCGGGTGGCGATCCCCGCGCTCTGTGCGGTGGTCGCGGTCTGCGGCCGGAGTCTGTGGCGGCACCGGCGCGTGCGCCGCCGTGCGCACCGCGCGCTCGCCGGGCTGCCGGCCACGGAGGTCGCTGTCCTGCCCGACCAGGTGCCGTACGCGTATGCGCTGCCCGGCGGCCGCCGGGACCGGGTCGTGGTGACCACGGCGCTGCTGTCCTGCCTCGAACCGGCCGAGCGCCGGGCCCTGTTCGCCCATGAACGCGCCCATCTCGCGGAGCGTCACCACCGTCATCTGCTCGCCGTCCAGCTCGCCGCGCAGGCCAACCCGTTCCTGCGGCCGTTGCGTACGGCGGTGTCGTACACGGCGGAGCGGTGGGCGGACGAGGAGGCGGCTCGCAGGGTCGGCAGCCGCCGGACCGTGGCCCGCGCGATCGGCAAGGCGGCGCTCGTCTCTCCCGGTGCCCCGTCGGCCACCCTGGCCGGTCTCGCCGCCACCGGGCCGGTACCGCGCCGGGTGGCGGCCCTGCTCGGCCCCGCGCCGGCCGTGCGCCGCTGGCCCTCGGTATTCACCTCGGTGGGGCTGGCGGCGTGGTGCGCGGCCGCGGGTGCCGCCGTATCGGCGATGTCGTCGGCCAACTCCGCCGTGACGATGTTCTTCATCCTGCACGCCGCGACACCCCTGTGAGCCCACCCCGTCGGCCGGGGCGGGCTCGTGCCGGTCAGAGGTCGAACTCGTGCGGCGGCAGTCCGAGGGCGAAACAGGCCTCGCGGACGATCGCCTGCTCGTCCTTGTCGAAGTTGCCGTCGGCGCCGCCGATGACGATGCCGATCTGGATCACGGCACGGGCCTCGGCAGGCTTCTTCTTCGCCTTGGCGACCTCCTGCAACACGCTCACCTTGCCGAACGCGAAGTCGGCCATCAGCTTGTCGAGGTTGTCCTCGAACCTGCGGCGCAGGTCGTCGGCCGGGAAGTTCTGCAGAACCTCGTTGGTGGCGATCAGTTGAGCCACACGCTGCCGCTCGGAGGGGTCCACGGTGCCGTCGGCCGCGGCGACCAGCGCGCACATCGCCATGCTCGCGTCGCGGAAGGCGCCGCTCTTCAGGTCGTTCTTCTTCGCCACCAGCTGGGTCTGCATCTGAGATGCGGATTCCTTGACGCGGTCCCACAGGGCCATGCGAACTCCATACGGTCGTGATTCTCTACAGTCTTGTAGAAACTATCAGGAGGGGTGCGCAGCCGGGCCTGATTTCCCCTCCTGTCCTCTTTCTCCCTCCTGTCGACGATCGGCGGCTCGCCGATGTTCCGGTGCGGTCCTCGTCCTCGACGAGAACGGTGATGTCACCTACTCGAAGCGGCCTTTGAGGACCCGGGCCGCGGCCTCGCTCTCGGCCGCGGGGGGAGACAGCTCGCTCAGCGTGTCGAGGTCTGTGTCCTCGGCGAGCTCCCGCTCCCAGGCGTCGGCGAGCCTCACCTGCTCCGCGCGCGGCTGCTGCTGGACGAGTTCCCGGTCGTGTGGGCTCAGGGCGGCCAGGAATCGTTCAACCGTATCGATCGCCATCCTTGTTCTCCTTCGTCACGGGACGTGCCGAACCTGCCGGCACCGTCCAAGCGTGATCGGCGGCGACGGTTCACCGTCGGTGCCGTGGCCCACTCGGACCCGAACGGGGGAACGAACCCGTACGGAGGAACCCGTACGGCCGACCGTCGTGACGGGCGCTCGCCCGGTGGCAGGCGGTGCGTCGGCTCACCGCACGCGGCGGATCTCGCCCCGTACACGGTAGAAACCGCCCGCCGCGGCGTGGACGGCATCGACCACATAGCGCGCCCCCGCCTGCCGTATCTCCCGCGGGAACTGCACGTTCCAGCCGGGCTCGAAGCCCTCGGACACCACGTGGACCCGCAGTCGCCCGCCCTGATCGACGCACTCGACGACGACCCCGCCCGCGGGTGGCGTGCTGACGGTCGCCAGAGCGGACACCGACGTCGCCGGGTTGTAGGTGGGCAGGGCGGCGGCCGACTTCACATCGACGGCGACGGGCACCGAGCCCTGCTGGGCGGCCGCGATGGCCGCCTCCGACGTGTCCACGCACACCAGCGACCCGTCGGTGGTCACCAGATACAGCCGCTCGTCGAAGTACTGCATCGACAGGGCCGAGCCGTTTCCCGTGCGCAGCTTCCACAGCCGGGTGCCCGACGCGTCGAAGCAGTACACGGACGAGGAGTTGTCGCCCGCGAAGACATAGCGGCCGCCCGGGGCGGTGGCGCACGAGTACACCACGGCGTCACAGGTGTAGACGCCCTCGACCCGTCCGGTGGCCTTCGACAGGCGCTGCACCACATGACGGTCCGTGCCCGCGTAGACCGACGTCGCCTCCTGCCAGCCGAACAGCACACCCCCGCGTGTGTCGGTGTGCCACAACTCGCCGCCCCCGTCCGGGGCGTAGGCCGTCACGCCCTGGCCGTGTCCGTGGTACACGGCGTGTTCATCGGCCCGCACCATCCAAGCCATTCCGCCGGACGACCGCCGGGACCACTGGTGTTCGTCCTCGTGGTCGATCACGGTGAGCCCGCCCGCCGCGTCCGAGACGTTCAGCACTCCTTCGTGGATGTCCAGCCAGAAGATGTCGACGTTCGCGGCGATCTCGTACGCGGCGAACGGCAGCTTCGAGGACAGGTCGTACACCCGGCCGTCGTCGCAGCCCGCGTAGATCCAGAAGTCGTCCGCGACCAGGCACTTCACACCGTCCGGGAGCAGGTAGCGGGCCATCACCTCGCCGTGGTGGCCCAGGTTGTAGACGTCGCCCGCCTGGTTGCCCACCCAGACACGGTCCTCGTCGACATGGATGCCGAACGCGGCCGAACCGGTGCGGAAGCGCCACAGCACCGGCGCCGTGGCGCGCGCCGTCGAGGGCGCGGAGCCGACCTGGCGCCGAGTCACGGAACGGGGCGCACGCTGACCGCGCACGGCCGCCGCGTATCCCTTGCGGACCTTCTGGTCGATCTTCTTCGCCGCGGCCGCCTGCGCTTTGGCAGGTGTCGCGAACGTCGACGACTGCACCTGGCCGGACGCGCCGATGCGGCCGTAGCGCACGGTGACCGCGGTGCCGTCGACCGTCACCTCGTAGAACTTGTGCGCCCCGCCGCCGTCCTCGGACAGCTCCAGATACGTCGTCTCCGCCACGACCGGTCCCTCCCGTGCACGACCCCACCGGCGCCACCGCCCCGCGGTGCGCCCTTCGATGATCGAAACATAGGGGAGGGCACTGACAACGGGTCCGTCAGAGGTCCGCCACCAGGAGCCGGTAGCCGACGTCGACGCTGTCGAGGGCGAGCAGTTCGGCGTGCCGGGCGCGCCAGCGGCCGGTCGTCAGGTCGTGGGCGAGCCGGTTCAGGCCGGGCGCGATCAGGTCGTCGCCGGCCTGGGTGAACATGGATATCCCGGCGCGCACCTGAGGGTCGAGGTAGGCGTGGGGGCGGCGCCAGTATGCGGCGCCGAACCCGTCCACGCAGTCGTGGGGGACCGGGACCGGCTCCTGGCGGGCCCCGCCGAGCAGTTCGACGAGCCGGTCGATCGGCACCGCGCGGGCGTCGTCGAGCGCGGCCGCCTCGGGCAGATACTCCCGTACGAGCCAGAACCGCTCGCGAAAGACGTCCTGATCCCAGGTCAGGACGACGATGCGGCGGCGGGCGACCCGGCGCAGCTCGGTGATCCCGGCCGTCAGGTCGGCCCAGTGATGGATGGTCAGCAGCGCCATGACGGCGTCAGCCGCGTCGTCACGCAGCGGGAGCCGTTCCGCCACCGCCTGCACGGCGGGGGCGGAGCCCGGCGGACGCTGGGTGAGCATCACCTGGCTGGGCTCGACCGCGAGAACGGTTCTGGGCGGCTCGTACGAGCCGGTGCCGGCTCCGACATTGATCACGTCCGTCGTGTTCCCGAGTGCGGTGTGGATCTGGGCGGCGATCCTCGGATCCGGCCGTCGAGTCCGGGCATACGTGGCGCCGAGCGTGTCGTAGGTGGCCATGTCGCTCAGTATGCGAAAGGGGCGGGGCTGCGGGCTGCCACATCGAAGGCCCTTGGCCGACGGCCGACTGTCCGACCCGCGTGCCACACTGCGCCGTATGTCACTTGCTGATCTCACGCTCGACCAATGGCGGTCCTTCGACCCGTCGACCGCACGGCGCCTCGCCCAGGAGGCCGCCGGCCTGGTGCACGGCCGGGTGACCGCCGTCGAGACGGTCGAGCACCTGGGCGGCCCGTTGCACCGTGTCCGGATCGAGCGCGACGGGCAGGAGTTCGCGCTGGTCCCCGGGGGTCCGGTGACTCTGGGATTCGACCTGGAGGCCTGGCGTCCCACGCCCGAGCAGATCGCCGACTACAACGAGAGCGTGGAGCAGGGATTCGGCTACGGCCCCGATCTGCGGGCCCATCTCGCGGAGGTGCTCAGCCCCCGCCGCGGCGCCGTCCTGCCCACGGTGCTCATGGCGGTCGAGGACGAGGACCTGGACGAGGACCTGGACGAGGAGCTGACCGAACTGCCCGCCGGCGTGGGGGCCGCCCTCGCGGCTCGCGGACTGCGCATACCGAGCTCCGACGAGTGGGAGCACGCCTGCGGAGCCGGGGCAAACACCCTGTTCCGCTGGGGGAACGACTGCCCCTTGGACCGCATCCCGTACGGGGACCGCACCGGGCCGCACGAGCAGCCGCACGCGTTCGGCCTGCGCATCGCCTACGACACCTATCGTGCGGAGCTGACGAGCGATGCCACGGCGATACACGGCGGGGACGGTGGCGAGTCGGTCTGCGGTGGTTACGGCAATCTGCTGGGGTGGCTGCCGCTGGCCACGGCCAACCGCAACCCCTCCATGGTCGAGTTCGTGTACGGCCCCGAGGGTGACGGCGTCTTCGACGGATGCTCCGTCCGGCCGGTGCTCACGTTCCGATGAGACCCGGCCGCCGCCCGTCACCGCGGGGGGTGGCCGCCTGCCTGTCCCTGCGGGCCCGCCAGGGCCGGTGCGTCCACCACGTCCACGTCACTGGCCCGGACGTAGGCGAGCCGGTAGCCGAACTGGATCTCGTAGTACATCTCCTGGCCCATCACCACCGGGCTCGGCGTGTACTCGAAGGTCGACCTGTCGATATAGGAACCGGTCGTGTGGGACATCGTCACGTACCGCTGTCCCTCGCCGAGGGTGTACGGCAGCGGTGACTCGGTCGGCTCCGTGATCCCGTCCGGGTAGGCGTCCTCCTCCGGGAGGGCGCGCCCGTACACCGGCACCTCGCTCAGGCCTTCCTTCGGAGTCACCATCCGGCCCGCCGCGCCGACGGCCGTGGGGTACTTCTTCGGGTTCTTGAACCAGGCCTTCTTGCCCAGGAACCAGATCGCCGTCCAGTCGCCCCGGCGCTCGGCGACGGCGTAGGTCTGGCCGGCGGAGACCCGCGAACCCAGGTCACTGACGTCCTCCGTGGAGTCCTCACCGTTCGGGCGCCGGCCCGGGTCCTGGATCAGCGGGGCGTTGTCGGCCGGCTCGGTGTGGAGGCGGACGGCGCTGGAACCGTGCGGAGCGCACGGCACACCGTGCCCGCCGCATCCCGTGTAGCGCGGCTTGTAGGTGGAGTAGTCCGGCAGCACGGTCACCATGGGGCTGTCCGGCCCGGCCGTGGCCCGCAAAGGCGCGCCCAGCAGGTCGAAGTAGTGCCGCCAGTCCCAGAAGGGGCCCGGGTCCTCATGCATGTCGGGGATGCTCTCGGCCGTCGGGGCCGGCACGCTGTCGTGGCCGAAGATGTGCTGCCGGTCCAGCGGTACGCTGTACTTCTTGGCCAGATAGCGCACCAGACGGGCCGATGACCGGTACATCTGTTCGGTGTACCAGGTGTCGGGCTGCGTGAGGAAACCCTCGTGCTCGATGCCGATGGAGCGGGCGTTGACGAACTGACTGCCCGAGTGCCAGGCCATGTCCTTGGTCCTGATGTGCTGTGTGACGTGGCCGTCCTTGGAGCGGATGGAGTAGTGCCACGATGCCTCCGTCGGGTCCTGCACGGTCTGGAACATGGAGCGCAGGGACGCCTCGGTGTCGTGGATGACGATGTACTCGATCTTCTGGTCCTTGGGCCGGTCGCCCAGGTCGTGATTGCCGTACGCGTCGTCGTCGATCTCCGTGTACGGCGCGCTGAGCCAGGAGCAGGACAGCTCGGCCGGGCACTCGACCTCCTTGGGGCGTGCCGCGCCGTTCTTCAGAGCGCGCGGGTGAACGTCCGGGCTGGCGGGCAGGGTGACGGACTGTCCGGCGTCGGTGGTGCGGTGCGCTCCCTGGTGGATCACTCCGAACACGTCGTTGGCGTAGGTCGCCGCCTCGGTGGTGTCGTCCAGGCCGGGGAAGCGCGCCACGGCCTCCCACCAGTCGGCCGGGTTGTCGCTGAGCGGCTTGCCGAGCCGCCGCTGCGTCTCGGCCAGGAGCGCCGCACCGCCGCGCACATTGGCGGCGGTGTCCTTCCGCAGCCGCTCCTCCGCCTCCCCGGTCAGACGGGCGGCCTGCTGCAGGTCGGACGGCTGCCCGGTTCGCTTGCCCCCGGGTTTGGCCGCCTGGGAGGGGGACGGTCCCGCGAGGGCCACGGCACTGCCGCGCGGCTGCGCCGCCGGGTCCGCCTTCTGGGCCAGCCGGGTGTCCACCAGATGCATCGGTCCGAAGCCGCCACCGACGCTCGGCGCGCCGCTGTGGGAGTCCCAGCGCGACTGCAGATAGGACACGCCCATGAGCACACTCCGCGGCACGTCGTACTCGTCCGCGGCAGCCGTGAAGTCGTTCTCCAGCCGCCGGTCGGCCGCCACACCGCCCGGCGTGCCGGACAGCAGCGGAGCCAGCAGTGGGGCCATCAGTGCCGCCGACGCCGTCACGAGGGCCGTCCGGCGGTGCCTGCGGACGGCACTGGGGACACGGGGGGAGAAGCGTTTCTTCATTGCAGGTGTCTCCAACCAGGCTCGTCGCGGCAGGACGCGGCCAGGACAAGGGAGTTGCCCCTTACGCCACCCCTCGTACGATTCCGTGCCCGGCACGCCCCGTCGCGCCGAGGGTCAACCGCGTGGACCAGCAGCCCGGCAGAGGCCACCCGGTCGGCGGCACCAAGTCGGCTGCCGTACCCAGGGCGTGACGGTCAGTCCTGAACGGGGTCCACCCGCCAGTCGGGGTGCCCCGGCATGGGCGGGGTGTGCGCCCCGTACAGCCACGGGGTCAGGAAAGAGGCCAGGTCATGGCCCGCGACCTCGGAGGCCAGGGCGATGAAGTCCCGGGTTCCGGCGGCCCGCCCCCGGAACCTCGTCACCCAGGACCGCTCGATCCTCTCGAAGGTCTGCTCCCCGACCTTCTCCCGGAGGGCGTAGAGCACGAGTGCCGAGCCGTCGTAGCGCATGTTCCTGAACAGGGTCGGCCCGGTGGGTTCGGCGGGCGCTCCGTCGTCGTGCCGCCACTGGTCGTGCCGCTCGTACGCGGCCCGCATGGCGGACTCGAAGTCGGGGCCGCCGTGCGTGTCGGAGTAGAGGCGTTCGTAGTAGCGGGCGTGACCCTCACTCAGCCACAGGTCGGACCACCGCCGGACGGCGACGCTGTCCCCCGTCCAGTGGTGGGTCAGTTCGTGTACGAGGTCCCGCTCGGCGTCGACCCGGTCACCCAGCAGGTTGTCCCTGGGTACGACGGACAGCGACTGCGTCTCCAGCGCCACCGGCAGGTCGGTGTCGCCGACGAGCACGCCGTAGCGGCCGAACGGGTACGGCCCGAGTCGCTGTTCCAGCCACGCGAGGTGCTCGGGGGTCAGGGACCGGTACGCCGCGGTGTCTTCGACCATCCCGCCGGGGACCACGTCCCGGACGGGCAGCCCGCGCGGGCCGGTGCCGTCGACGAACGTGAACCTCCCGATCGCCATCTGGACCAGCTGCGCCGCGACCGGCTGCTCGGAGTCGTACGTCCACCGGATGTGTCCGTCGGCCCGCCGGACACGCTCGACGAGCCGGCCGTTGGCCACCGCGCCGAGGCCGGGCGGCGTGGTGATGCGGAAGGTGATGCGCGCCCGCAGGCTCGGGTGGTCGTTCGCCGGGAAGACCATCTTGGCGCCGTCGGGCTGGGCGTAGATCAAGGTGCCGTCGGGCGTGGGCATCCAGCCGTAGTCCTGGATCGCGTCGTCGCGGTGGCGTTGTTGTGTCGGGTCGGCTGTGTAGGCGACGCGCACCGTGAACGCTCTGCCGTGCGCGATGGGCTTCGCGGGGGTGACGACGAGTTCGTCGCCGTCACGGACGAAGGCCGCCGGTGTGCCGTCCACGGTGACCGTGTGCAGCGTGTTGCCCGCGAAGTCGAGGTCGAAGCGGGAGAGGGCCTGTGTGGCGGTGGCGCTGATGGTGGCGCTCGCGTCGAAGGGCGTTCGCGGTGCCCTCCAGTCGAAGTCGAGTGTGTAGTGGCGGACCTCGTAACCGCCGTTGCCGTCGAGCGGCATGAGCGGGTCGCCGATGCCCCTGGCACCGGGGGAGGGGACCGCTGCCGGGGAAACGGCGGAAGGACCGCCGGCGGGAGTGCGGTGGCCCGTGTGGGGGAGTACGCCACCCAGGCCGACCGCGCCGGCGATCCCCGCGGCACCGGTGAGGACCAGGGCCAGGGCCGTACGGCGAGGTGTGAACGACACCTTCACCCTCGGCTGCCGACGGTCATGATCTCCATGGCCGCACTATGTCAGCAGATGGTCGTATTGACTGCTCACGCCGTCATGTCCGGCGCCCCAATGGACCAGCACGGCCCGCGGTTCACTCGGACGGGTTTGTTCCCGCGGTGAGTTTCGTACTGTTCCCAAGGCGAGTTTCGTAACGCGGCCAATTCGTCGGTCATCCGATCGATCCCACGAGCCGCCGCACGCGCCATGGTCACAGCATGACTGACACCCCCCACGACAACACGACGGAACCCGAGCACACGCCTGAGCCGGCCGGCGCCACGCGTAGGTCCGTCATCGCCACCCTCGGCGGTGCGACCCTCGGCGTGGCTGCCCTGGGCCTCACGGCCGCCCAGGCGACAGCGGCCACCGACCGGAGCACTGCGGACCGGCCCGCTGCCGGGCTCGCCGCCTGCGTCCTCACGCCCGAGCAGACCGAGGGGCCCTACTACCTGAACCTGGAGACGGTCCGCAAGAACATCACCGAGGGCAAGGCGGGGGTGCCGCTCACCCTCCGCGTCACGGTGGTGGACACCGCGACCTGCTTCCCGCTGCCCAACACGGCCGTCGACATCTGGCACTGCGACGCTCTCGGTGTCTACTCCGGATATGTCGCCGGCGGCTCCACCCCGGACACCACCTTCCTGCGCGGCGTGCAGCTGACCGACTCCAGCGGTGTTGCGGAGTTCACCACGATCTACCCCGGGTGGTACGTCGGCCGCGCCTTGCACATCCACGTCAAGACGCATGTCGGCGGCACCGTGTCCAACGGGACGTACCACGGAGGGCATGTCTCCCACACGGGCCAGCTCTACTTCCCGGAGACGTACAACACCAAGGTCGCGGCCCTGACCCCCTACCGGAACAACAGGGCCACTCGCACGCTCAACGCGCGGGACGGCATCTACCGCAACGGCGGCTCCTCGACCGTGCTCACCGTCTCTCAGGTGGGCAACGACCTCGGCCAGGGAGTGACCGGCACCGTCGTCCTGGGGATCGATCCGGCCGCCACCCCCTGACGGGCACTCATGAACGGTGGTCGGCCGGCCTGACGGTCCCGGCCACCGCGGGTGCGCGGTGGGACGCCCGTGCCCGAAACCTCGTGGGACCCAGTGGTTTCACCCCGGGAACCCGCGGCCAGGAAACGGGCATGAGCCGGAGTCGAACGTGTGAGTTATGCGGCGCGGCGCTGACCTCGGGACCGCACGGCGGTCGCCCGGCCCGCTACTGCTCCAACGCATGCAGACAACGGGCACTCAGACAGCGTGCGGCACGCGGGGATTCCCACCGTGCGCAGCCCGCCGGGCCGGCTGCCGCCCCCGATGGCCCACCCGCCCCGAGCAGTGTCCTGCCCCTTGGCGCTCGATTCCTTCGTGGGCCGACAGCAGGAGCTGTCGCGCCTGCGCGCCCTGCTGAGGACTTCGCGGCTGCTCACCCTGACCGGTGCCGGCGGGGTCGGCAAGACACGGCTGGCGCTGGAGTTCGTGACGAGCCTGCGCCGCCGCGGCAGACGGGTGGACCTGGTCGAGCTCGACTCCCTGCACGACGGCGCCCTGCTCGCGCAGTCCGTGGCCACCGTGCTGGCCGTGGGTGAACGGGCGGGACGATCCGCTGCCGACGCCCTGGTCCTCTCGATCGGCGACGCGTCCCGGCTGCTCGTCCTGGACAACTGCGAGCATCTGGCGGAGCCCTGCGCCCGGCTGGCCGCAACGCTGCTGGGCCGCTGCCCCCGGCTACGGATCTTGGCCACCAGCCGGGAGGCCCTGCGGGTACCCGGAGAGACCGTGTTCCGGGTCGACGAGCTGTCCCTTCCGCCGGCCGGCACTACGCACGACGACCCGACGGCCCTCTTACGGTCGGATGCCGTACGTCTGTTCGTCGAACGAGCCGCGAGCCGCTCGCCGGGCTTCAGGCTCCGGCGCGGCAATGGTGCCACCGTCGCCGAGATATGCCGCCGACTCGACGGACTGACGCTCGCCATCGAGCTCGCGGCGCGCCGCGTCGGCACCCTTCCGCTGAGTGACATCCTCGCGGGACTGGACGACCAGCTGTCGCTGCTGACCGACGGAAGCAGGACCGGCCCACGGCGCCACAACGAACTGGCCGCCACGATCGACTGGAGCCACCTGCTGCTCGAACCGGCGGAACAGGCGGTCTTCCGGAGGCTGGCGGTTCTCGTCGGCGGATTCGACACGTCCGCGGCGGAGAAGGTCTGTTCCGGCGATGACCTCGCGCCGCGGCAGATCCTGCGGATCATCTGCGCGCTGGAGGCGAAGTCCCTGATCGTACGTCTGCCGGGAGATGCCCGGCCTGCGCGGTTCAGGCAGCTTGCCGCCATCCGTGCCTACGCCATGGAGCGTCTGCTTGCATCCGGCGAGCTGCACACCACGCGACGACGCGCCCTCGCATGGCTGACCGGGCTGGCCGACCGGGTCGGTGACGAGGTGTTCGCCGACCAGGCCGACAGTCCGCTCATCGCGGAACGTGACAACCTCGCTGCCGCCCTTGCCGTAGTCGGCCCTGGCGGCGACCGCGCCTCGCACCCGTGGCTGGCGCTGGAACTGGCCCGCGTGCACTACCAGCAGGAGCAGCCCTCTGCCGCCCGCCCCCTGCTGGACGGCCTGCTGCGGGAAGCTGACGGGCTTGCGCTCGGCGGCGCGGTGCCGGCGCTCGCCGCGCGCGTGGCCTGCCAGCAGGCCGACCCGGTACGGGCACTGCGCCTGGGCGAGCAGGCGGTGGAACTGGAACGCCTGCGCAGCGACTCCGCCGGTCTCGCCAACGCCCTGGACGCGAGGGCGGCGGCACGGCTGTGCCGCGGTGAATTCGCCGAGGCCGTCGCGGACCTGCGCGAGTGCCTGGACGTCGTCACCGCCCTCGGCAGGCCCCACGACACCGCCTGGTGCACCCATCACCTGGCCTGGGCGCTGCTCCGAGCGGGCGGGGAGGCCGAGGCGGATGCGCTCATGGCACGGTGTCTGCCGGTGCTCAGGGCACGCGCACCCTGGAGTCGGCTCGCGGCCGCGCTGCACACCGCGGGCGCCGTGCGGCTGGCCATGGGCCGGCTGGAGAGTGCCGAGGCTCTGTTCGCCGAAGTGCTGAGGATCGTCCCGGAGGGAAGTTTCCACGCGCTGTACCCCGTTGAGGGTCTGGCCCTCGTGGCCGCCGAGAGCGGGGATCCGCAGCGGGCGCTGCGGCTGTACGAGGCGAGCACGCGGGCACGCCGCCGGCTGGACACCGAGCCGGAGACCCCGTGGCGACGTCAGGTGGAGCAGACGGTGGACCGGGCGAGGGCACGGTTGTCGGCGGCCGCACGGGAGGCGGCTGTCAGCGGTGGCCGTGGGCTGCGCGGGGACCGGCTCGTCGCGTACGCACTGCGGGAAAGGGGCGGTGACCACCGTACGACGAGGGACGCCACGGCAGTGGTGGAGGATCAGTCCCCGCTCACGGGACGGGAGTTCATGGTGGCCGCACTCGTCGCCGAAGGACTGACCAACCGGCAGATCGCGGAGCGGCTCGGTCTTTCGGCGCGCACCGTGGCCACCCACCTGGACAAGGTCCGCGACAAGTTGGGCCTGCGATCACGCACGCAGATCGCTCTGTGGACGGCCGCCCGGACCGGGGACGGGCGTCCTTCCTCCCCGATCTCTCCCTGAGCACCGGCTCCCGGAACCGCCTACAGGGTCCGGGCCACGAGGAGGGCGACGTCGTCGTGGTCGTCGGGGTGGCGCAGGCCGTACAGGAGGAGGTCGCAGGTCTCCTCCAGGGGCCGGTGCGGCTCGTCGAGGAAGCTGAGGAGGACGTTCAGGCGGTCGTCGATGGGGTGCTGCCGGGTTTCGACCAGGCCGTCGGTGTACAGGACCAGCAGATCGCCGGAGCCGAGATCCGCCTTCGTGGTCTCGAAGGAGACGCCGCCGACGCCGAGCGGCACTCCGGCGGGCAGGTCCAGCAGTTCGGGGTCACGGCCGGGGCCGGCCAGCGCCGGCGGCAGGTGTCCGGCGTTGGCGATGTGGCACTCCCTGGTGTGCGGGTCGTAGACGGCGTAGAGGCAGGTGACGATGTAGTGCTCCAGATCGCAGGTGATCTTGTCCAGGTGCTGGAGCACCGCGTTCGGCGGCAGGTCGAGGTCCGCGTAGGCGCAGGTGGCGGTGCGCAGCCGGCCCATGGTGGCGGCGGCGTCGATGCCGTTGCCCATGACGTCCCCGACGACCAGCGCGGTCTTGCCGCCGGCCAGGGGGAGCACGTCGTACCAGTCGCCGCCGACCTCGCTGGTCGCCAGGGCGGGCTGATAGCGGGAGGCGAGTTCCAGGCCGGTGTGGTGCGGCGGATGGTCGGGCAGCAGACTGCGCTGGAGGGTGAGGGCGGTGTTGCGCACGCTCTGGAACCACCGGGCGTTGTCGATGGACATCGCGGCGCGGCTCGCGAGCTCACTGGCGAGGACGACGTCGTCCTGGTCGAACGGGAGCGGGTTGAGGGTGCGTTTGAGGTCCAGCGCGCCGAGGACCTCGCCGTGCGCGATCAGCGGCACCGCGAGATAGGAGTGGAGTCCGGCCCGGGCCAGCAGCTCGCTGACATCGGGGGAGCGGGCGATGCGCCGTAGATCGTCGCTGCCCACATGACGGACCAGGACCGGTCTGCCGGAGTGGACGCACAGGGTGACCAGACGGTCCCCCTCGTAGGCGGCCAGGTCGCCGGGACGGTCGGCGGCCTGGAGCGCCACGGTGGGGCGGGCGGCTTTCAGGGCCAGTGCCCGGAAGAGTTCCGGGCCGTTCTCGGGTCTGCTGCTGCGGCGGAAGGCCAGGGCGGAGTCCAGCACGTCCACGGCGACGATGTCGGCGAGCTCGGGAATCGCGATGTCGGCCAGTTCATGGGCGGTCTGCTCCACTTCCAGCGTGGTACCGACCCGGGTGGAGGCGTCCGCGATGAGTGCCAGACGGCGCCGGGCCCGGTCCGCCTCGGTGGCCGCGCGGTGCCGTTCCGTGACGTCCACGACCGAGGCGGCCGCGCCCAGGACGCGTCCGCCGGGGTCCTCCAGCCGGTAGAAGGAGAGCGACCAGGCGTGATCTTGGTCGGGGTCGGTCGGGGGCCGGCTCACGTGGTACTGGTCGAGCAGCGGGGTGCCGGTGGTGAGCACCTGGCGCAGGGCGGACTCGATGGTGTCGACGTCGGAGAAGGGCAGGGTCTCTCTCAGATGGCGGCCGATGTGCTCCTCGGCGGGTATGCCGTCGATCCGCTCCAGGGCCGGGTTGACCAGGAGATAGTGCAGGTCGGGGTCGAGCAGGGCCAGGCCGATCGGAGACTGGTTGATCAGCCGCTCGCACAGGGCCAGATCGGTCTCCACGCGCTGGAGAAGGGTGTGGTCGGCCGCGATGCCGAGGGCGTAGACATCGCCGCGGTCGTCCAGCAGCCGCATGTTGCGGAACTCCATCAGGCGGGTGCTGCCGTCCTTGTGCCGGATGGGGAAGGCGCCGGCCCAGGCCCGGCCGGTGGCCAGCACCTCCGCGAACAGACTCATCACGGCCTGCAGGTGTTCCGGGCGGATCAGCAGCCGGGCCGCTTCCGTGCCCAGGGCCTCTTCCGCGGTGTAGCCGAAGAGCTCCTGGGCCTGCGGGGTCCAGAACACGATGCGTCCCTCGGTGTCCAGGACGATCGCGGCCACGCTCAGCACATCCAGCAGGCCCGTCGGCCGGACCGTCTGGGGGCCCGAGACGTCATTGTCGGGTTTGAAGGATTCGGCTGTCATCCCAGATCCTCCTCGACCGGTCGGCAGGACAGACCGTCTGGGCCGGCGTTGCCGCACGTCTGGGTTCTGGCTCCCGGTACTTCCATGCTGCCTCGGGGTTCCGCGGCCTGCCCAGCCACGCCGGGTCCGCATGTGCAGGTCAAGCCGGGTGATGGCCGGCGGCCGCGGCACCCGTCGATGCGGCGGTGCATGCTCAACTCGGCCCCGACGCGGCCATGGAGGACGATCCCGGCGGTCCGACGAGGCCCGTGACCGCACCGGTCACCAAGATCCTTCACGCCCAGAAATCGCCGTACGTGTGCCATCGGCCGGGATCGGCCCGCCCGGGTCCGGCCGGCGCGTCCGGGGCCCCGCGGCCGTCCGCCGGACCGTGCGGATCGGGCGCGCAAGCAGGACCATGGTCCTGTAGAGGATGGGATCAATGGATTCTGCGCGAAACGGTTCGGAGACGCCCACGTCCGCAGGAGCACGCGATCTTCTCGACGCGTCCACGGACGCGGCGGCGCTGATCGACGCGGACGGCGTCGTGATCGGCTGGACCCGGGGCGCCGAAGCCCTTCTCGGCCATCTCGCCTCGGAGGTGGTCGGCGGCTCCGCCGCGCCGCTGCTGGTGTCGCGCCCGGACCCGGGACGTCTGGCCGGCGTCGTCGAGCGCTGCCGCTCCGGAATGGGGTGGAGCGGTCTCGTCCCCGTACGGCACCGCGACGGCGAGGCGATCGACGTCGACCTCAGGGTGTCCGCGTCCTTCCGGATCGGCCGAACCGAATGCTTCCTGCTCTCCGCCCGCGAGCAGCGGCGGCAGTGGACGGTCGGCCAGTCGGTCCTCGACGGCTTCCTGACCCGCTCGCCCATCGGTATGGCCGTCATGGATCTGCAACTGCGCTACTTGTGGCTGAACGACACCCTGGAACGCCTCGGCGGTGTGCCGCGCGAGCAGCGGCTGGGGCACCGGCTGACCGAGCTGCTGCCGGGAATCCAGGCGGAGGCCATCGAAGGGCTGATGAGCGAGGTGCTGGCGACCGGAGAGCCGGTGACCGACTACGAGTACCTGGGATGGAGTTGGGCCGATCCGCGTCGCCAACACGCCTACTCCACCTCGTTCTTCCCCCTGGTGGACGCGGACAACTCCGTCATCGGGATCTGCTACATGGTCCAGGACGTCACCGAGCGGTGGAACGTGCGCCGGCTCCTGTCGATGGTCAACGAGGCCGGCACCAGCATCGGCAGGACGCTGGACGTGATGCGGACGGCCCAGGAGCTCGCCGACTTCGCCGTGCCCCGCTTCGCGGACTTCGTCATCGTCGACCTCCTGGAATCCGTCCTCAGCAGTGAGGGCCACGGAACGTGGCTCACCGACGCGGGACCGGCCCCCACCAGGCCGGTGATGCGCCGAGCCGGACTGAGCTCGGCCCGGGAGGGCTGCCCGGAGGCCGTGGCGCGGGTCGGGGACAGGGTGGACTTCCTTCCCCCGCCGTACGGCGTGGACCTGCTCATCAACGGCGAACCCATCCTCATCCCGGTCCTCGACCCGGCCGACGAACGGTGGATCACCGAACAGCCCGCCAGGGCCGAGCGCATGCGCAGGTACGGGCTGCACTCCCTCATCTCCGTGCCGATGCGGGCGCGGAACACCGTCCTGGGCCTCACCACGTTCGCCCGCTCGGTCAATCCGGTCTCGTTCCAGCCCGACGACGTCCTGCTGGCCCGCGAACTGGTGGCGCGCGCGGCGCTGTGCGTCGACAACGCCCGCCGCTACACCCGGGAACACACGGCGGCGCTCACCCTCCAGCGCAGTCTGCTGCCCCAGGCTCTGACCGGCGGCACCGCGCTGGAGGTGGCCTCCTACTATCTGCCGGCGGACGCGACCGGCGGGGTCGGCGGCGACTGGTTCGACGTGATCCCGCTCTCCGGCGCCCGGGTGGGCCTCGTCGTCGGTGATGTGGTCGGCCACGGCATCAGCGCGGCGGCGGCCATGGGCCGGCTGCGCACCGCGGTGCAGACCCTCGCCGACATGGAACTGCCCCCCGACGAGCTGCTGGCCCATCTCGACGACCTCGTGCTCCGGCTCAGCGAGGAGGAGACGAGCGACGACGCGGCCGACCGGAGCAGCACCACGTTCCTCGGGGCGACCTGTCTCTACGCCGTGTACGACCCGGTCACGGCGCGGTTGTCGATGGCCCGCGCGGGACATCCGCCCCCGGTGGTCGTCACCCCCGACGGGCGGGTCGACTTCCCGGAGCCCCCCGCCGGGCCGCCGCTCGGGCTGGGCGGGCTGGGGTTCGAGGCCGGCGAGATCGAACTCGCCGAGAACAGCCTCTTCGGCCTCTACACCAACGGTCTCATCGAGGGCGTGGACCACGACATGGAGTCCGGCATGGCCCGCCTCGCCGAGGTGCTCGCCCGGCCCGCCTCCGACCTCGGCGCCCTGTGCGCATCCGGGGTGGAGCAACTGGTGGCCGGGCCGCAACCCGACGACATCGCCTTCCTCCTGGCGCGCACCCACACCCTGGGGCCCGACCACGTGGTCTCGTGGGAGGTACCCGTGGACCCGGCCGCCGTCGGTGACGTCCGTGCGCGGGCGACCGGGCAGGTGGAGGCCTGGGGCTTCGGCGATCTGGCCATGACCACCGAACTCATCGTGAGCGAGCTGGTCACCAACGCGATCCGCTATGCCGAGCCGCCCATTCGGCTGCGGCTGCTGCGCGACTCCCGGCTGACCCTGGAGGTCGCGGACGCCAGCAGTACCGCTCCGCGGCTGAGGCACGCCCGGAGCATGGACGAGGGCGGCCGTGGCCTGTTCCTGGTGGCGCAGCTTGCCCATCGCTGGGGTGCCCGTTACACGGCCGGGGGCAAGGTCATCTGGGCCGAGCAGGAGATCCCGTAACGACCTCCGGCAACGACTCCGGCAACGACTCCGGCAAGGACCTCCGGCGACTTTGCCGTCTCTTTGCAACCTGCCCCTGTGCTGCCTCGTCTCTCCGCTCGATCTGTCACCCAGCCTCCCGGCCACCGGGCGGGCCGACGAAAGAGAGCGATTCGATGCGCCGAACTGTCCCCAAGGGCATGGCACTTGCGTGCACGGCGGTGCTGGCGAGCGCCGTGCCCGCGTTCGCCGACGGGGCGACCGCGACCCCCTCAGCCGCGCCGACCCGGGCGTCGAGCGCCGCCCCCACCGAGAGGCCCAGCGCCGAACCCTCCCGGGGCACGGGTGCCCGGCCGACCACGGCGCCGACGCCGGCGCCGAGCCAGGTCTCCGTGGTGCCTTCGGGCGCACCCGACACCGGAGTGCGGGCGGCGTCCTCCAGGTCCGGAACCGAGGGCGGCCTGATCGGCGGAGCCGCTGCCACGGTGCTCCTCGCGGGCGGCGGCGCGGTCCTTGTCGTACGCCGCCGGCGGGCGACCGGGGCATGACCCCGCTCTCCAGGCGCGCCTTCGTCACCGCGGCGAGCGCCTCGCTGCTCGTCGGCTGCGCGGGCCCGGCGGCCCACCGGGCCTCGACCGCTCGCGCCGCGTCCACGCCGGCGCCTCCCCCGGCCCCAGCCCCAGCCTCGGCCTCGGCGAAGAAGGTGCGGGCGCTCGGGCGGTCGGCGCCGGTCCGGCTGCGGATCCCGGCCATCGGGGTCGACACCCCGCTCATCCGGCTGGGGCTGGAGCCGGACGGCACGGTGCAGGTACCTCCCGTCACGGCGCACGACCGGGCGGGCTGGTACCGGCACTCGCCGACGCCGGGGCAGGTCGGCCCGTCGGTCATCCTCGGCCATGTGACGGTCGGCGCCTACGGGGACGGGGTCTTCCGGCACCTCGCGCGGCTGCACCGCGGCGACCGGATCGTGGCGCGCCTGGAGAACGGCACGGCGGCGGAGTTCACCGTCGGCGCCGTACGGACGGTGGCCAAGGCGGACTTCCCGGCGGACGAGGTCTACGGGGACGTCGGCCGTCCGGAGCTGCGGGTCATCACCTGCGGCGGTCCCCACACCGGCGACGGCTATCTCGACAACGTGATCGTCTTCGCCGCGCTGAGCTCCACGAACCCCTGACCGACCGCACGGATGCCGGGCCGGCGGAACGTACGCCGCGGTCCGGCATCCTTCCCTGTGCATGCGACACGACCATGGAGAGCGTTGAAACGGTCCCGCGACAGGGCAGCGTCCGAGCTGTTCGCCGCCCTCTATCCGCGCCTGGCCGGCTGGTGCCGCCGGCTCGTCGACGACGACGAGACGGCCCACGAGGTCGCCTCGGAGGCGTTCACCCGGCTCTGGGCCCGCTGGACGACCGTGGAGGAGCCCCGCGGCTTCCTCTACGTCACCGCCGCCAACCTGGTCCGGGACCACTGGCGCAAGCAGGAGCGCGAGCGCAGGGCCATGCACCGCGCCACCTCGGAGGCCGCCGTCCGCCCCCACGACGAACAGGCCGACCCCTCGGTACGGCTGCTCGTGCAGTCGCTCCCGGAACGACTGCGCGTCCCGATCCTGCTGCACTACTACGCTGACATGCCGATCCGGGAGGTGTCCGCGCTGACCGGACGCAAGGAAGGAACCGTCAAGGCCGACCTCCACGCGGCCCGAGAACTGCTCCGCGCCCACTTGAGGAGAAGCCTTGACCACACGCCTTGACGAGGGCCCGGAGTTCGAACCCGACGACCCGCTGGCGGTCGTCCTGCGGCCCCCGTCCGACTACCTCGGCGCACCCCCGGGCCGGTACGAGGCGATCCGCCGCGCCGCGAGCCGCCGCCGACGGCTGCGCGCCGCGGCCGGAGTCGGCCTGTCCTGCGGTGTGGCCGTACTCATCGCGCTCCAACTCCATCTGGCGGCACCCGGAGCGCCCGTGTCGCCCGCGGTGCCGCTCGCACCGCCCCCCGCGAGCGGCCGTACGGCACCGCCCACCCCGTCGGCGTCACCCTCCGATCCGGCGTCACCTTCCGAGTCCTCGCTGCCGGAGTCGGCCGGCCCTCACCCCAGCAGCACGCAGCGGTCCGGCAACACCCGTGCCCCGAGCCGTTCGACGTCTCCCACCCGTGGCCCGTCGGTGACACCGACCGCGGCGGGGGCCGAGCCGTCGAGGACGCGGCCCTCGGCCGTCGCCACGCCCGCCGGCACTTCCTGACTCCGGTCGACTCCGGGCGGCACGACCACTTTTGACATCCTGATGGCATGTCCTGGTCAAATCTGTCAGGCTTTTGGCGGCCGTTGCCCCGACCCCTGGGGCCGCGGTGGAACACTCCCCGAGCGAACAGTCCGACCCAAACGCGCAAACCCGAGGTCCTCCGCCGGCGCACCCCAGCCGGGCGGGCGGCCACCGAGCAGGCCGGAATCCCGGCCGCCGCAAAGGAGTTTCGTGTGAGACCGACCCCCCACAAGGCCCTCGCCATGGGCGCAGCGGCCGTCGCCGCACTGGCCGCCGTGTCGCTTCCCGTCACCCCGGCCGCCGCCGCACCGCCCACAGCCCCGCTCGCCGCCGACTGCACCCCGGCCCAGGTGGTCACCAACGGCGGCTTCGAGAGCGGGAGTTCACCCTGGACCCCGTCCTCGTCCGGCGTGATCACCAGCCGCAGCGGTCAGACCGCCCACGGCGGCACCAGTTTCGCCTGGCTGAACGGCGTCGGCAGCACCCACACCGACACGCTCTCGCAGAGCGTCACGATCCCCTCCGGGTGCAGCACCGCCACCCTCACCTTCTGGCTGCACATCGACACCGCCGAGACGACCTCGTCGACCGCGTACGACAAGCTCACGGCGAAGATCGGCTCCACCACACTGGCGACGTACTCGAACCTCAACAAGAACACCGGCTACGTGCAGAAGTCGTTCGACGTGTCGGCGTTCGCGGGCCAGACCGTGAACCTCGCCTTCACCGGCACCGAGGACTCCAGCCTCCAGACGAGCTTCGTCCTCGACGACATCGCCCTCGACACCTCCGGCGGTTCGACACCTCCGGCCGACTCCACCCGGACCCCGGCCGCACCCTCGTACACCGTCAGCCTGAGCAGCGACACCGGCGGCACGGTGTGGACCGGCCATGAGAGCGTGACCTTCACCAACGCCTCCTCCACCGCGCTCGGCGAGGTGTACCTGAGGCTGTGGGACAACTACCACGGCACCTGCTCGGCCCCGCCGATCACGGTCAGCAATGTCACGGGCGGTACCGCGGGGGCCCTCTCCGTCGCCTGCACGGCTCTCAAGATCGACCTGTCGTCGCCGCTGGCGCAGGGGCAGACCGCCACCATCGGGTTCGACCTCGGCATCACCGTCCCGAGCGGCGCCGACCGCTTCGGCCACGACGGGGCCTTCAGCTTCATCGGCAACGCCCTGCCCGTCCTCGCGGTCAAGGACGGGGCCGGCTGGCACCTCGACCCGTACACCAACAACGGCGAGTCGTTCTACTCGCTGGCCGCCGACTTCAAGGTGACCCTCGACCACCCCAGCACCCTGCTCGTGCCGGCGACCGGCACCTCGGTCGACACCCCCGGCTCCAGCGGCCGTACGGTCACCACGGCCACCGCCACCAAGGTGCGGGACTTCGCCTGGGCCGCCGGGCCCTTCAGCAAGATCTCCGGCACCTCGACGGCCGGCATCCCGGTGAACATCTACTCGGTCTCGGGCATCAGCTCCTCCAGCGCCCAGTCGATGCTCACCACCGCCAAATCCGCCGTGGACGCCCACGCGTCACGGTTCGGCGCCTACCCGTACGGCGAACTGGACGCCGTGATCGACAACAACTTCTGGTTCGGCGGCATGGAGTACCCGGGGTTCGTCCTCGACCTGGTCAGCACCACGGCGCTCACCCATGAGATCGGCCACCAGTGGTGGTACGGCATCGTCGGTGACGACGAGTACAACAGCCCTTGGCTCGACGAGGCGTTCACCGACTACGCCACCGACCTGGCCCTGGGAAGGACCGGCACCAGCTGCTGGAACAGCGTCTCATGGGCCTCGTCCGCCGAGAAGATCACCAACTCGATGGCCTACTGGGACGCCCACTCGTCCCGGTACTCCACCGTGGTCTACGGCTACGGCAAGTGCGCCCTGCACGATCTGCGACGCGTCCTCGGCGACACCGCGATGACCAAGCTCCTGAAGGACTACGCCACTTCGCACTGGTACGGCGTCTCGACCACGGCGGAGTTCAAGGCGGCCGCCCAGGCCGCCACGAGCACGGACCTGACCTCGTTCTGGACCCAGCACCGCATCGAGGGCTGACCCACAGAGGCCGGCCGCGGCCGGCGCCCCAGGGCGTCGCCCGCGGCCGGCTCGCGCTGTAAGCCGCGCTGCCGCAGTGGCAGTCGCAGTTCTACTCGTCGGGGTGGGCGGGCGGTCATGCCGCGGAAGGTGTTCCCGGAGCAAGTCCATTGCCCTCGTCGGGCAGGAGGCCCGCGGTGAGCGCGGCGGTGTCGTCGTGCAGGCCGTGCTGGCTGTAGGCCAGCAGGTCGTGGTGGAGCCTTTCCAGCAGGTCCCGGGGCGATAGCGGACCCCAGGCGCGGACACGCTCGACGAGGGGGTAGAAGGAGCCGTCCGGGGCGCGGGTCTCCGTGACCCCGTCCGTGTACAGCAGCAACTGGTCGCCGGGGCGGAAGGCGTACGTCTCTACGTGGTAGGGCTCCGCGACGAGCACGCCGAGGTTCAGCGGCGGAGAGGACCGCCCCAGGTTCAGCTCGCGCACCTCGTCGGGACGGATGAGCAGCGGCGGCGGATGGCCGCAGTTGACGACGCGGACGGTCTGCTCGTCGGTGCGGACCTCCGCGAACACGGTGGTGACGAACCGTTCGCTCACATCGCTCCCGGGGATCTGCTCTGCCCTGCGCGACATACTGGTCTCCACCCGGCCCACCAGGGCGGGGAGATCGGGCTCGTCGTGCGCGGCCTCCCGGAACGCGCCGAGCAGGGCGGCGGCGGTCTCCACCGCGAGCAGGCCCTTGCCGCGGACGTCGCCGATGAGCAGCCGCACCCCGTGCACGGTGGGCACGGCCTCGTAGAGGTCACCGCCGATCCGTGCCTCCGCCGAGGCGGAGAGGTAGAAGCTCTCCAGCACCAGGTCGCCGATCCGGTGCGGAACCGGTCGGAGCAGGACGCGTTGCGCCATCTCGGCCACGAAGCGCACATCGGCCAGGGTGCGCTCCCGTCGGATCCGGTGGGCGGCCAGGATCGTTCCCAGGGTGCCCACCAGGGCGGTGCAGATGTAGGCCGCCACATAGTGCCGGTCCCACAGATATCCGACCGCACGGCCCGCGCAGCACGGGGTACCGGCCAGGATTCCCTCGAAGACGATGGCCAACACCGTGGTGAGGGCGACGACGGCGGGTCCGTGGGCGAAGGCGGCCACCAGAGGCAGTGCGATCAGCACGAAACTGACCGGCCACTGCACGGGCGTGATGGGCTCCAGCACCAGGACGCCCACCACGTAGAGGACCGGAAGCCGGCGCAGCCACGCGGGCTCGGGCGTCTGTGCCCGGGGGTCGGTCTGTGCCCGGGACTCACGACGGTCCGACTGACGCAGCCTGTACACACAAACTCCCGGACACGAGCTCAGCAGAAAGGCCAGCGTGCTGTGCCGGGCCGCGGCGCACCGGCGATTGCTCCACTCAACGGCATGTCCGGCCTGCATGCGTGGACCGCCATACGGGTGATCTCCGAGGCACGCCCAACCAGCCGGAATCCAGGGAACACGGGCCTGTCGCGCGCTGCCGTCGCGCAGGGCGATCGATCAGGAGTGGCACCCGCACGGTGATCGACTGAAACTGAAATCCACGGTTCGTGATCAGTAACGGGCGCAATGCCCAGTTGAAAACGTCCTCCGGGAGGTCGAATGGTCGAGCAGTCCTCCGGGGTCCATATATCCGGGACAAGCGCGTCAGTCGTCGACAGACTTGCCGAAGTACTGGCCGACGTCACCAGCGTGGAGCGAGTTCCGGTCGACGGTCACTTCTTCGACGACCTCGGTGCCAACTCCTTGGTGATGGCGCAGTTCTGCGCGCGGGTCAGGAAAATACCGGACCTGCCGTCCGCGTCCATGAAGGACATCTACCGGAACCCGACGATCGAAAGCCTCGCCGCGGCTCTCGCGGTGACGGATCCCGCTCCCGCCACCTCGTCTGTCGCCTCGAAGCCGTCGGCGGAGCCGATCGCACCGAAGCCGGTGACGCTGGCGAGCCGACCGACCTATGTCCTGTGCGGAACCGCCCAGTTGTTGTTCTTCCTGACTTACTCCCTGGTCTTCGGAGTGGTCACCGCCCGCGGCTACGAATGGGTCGCGACCGGTTCCGACCTGGTCGACATCTATCTGCGCTCGCTGGCCTTCGGCGGCCTCGGTTTTCTGGCGATGTGCCTGTTCCCGATCGCCGCCAAATGGATTCTCATCGGCCGCTGGAAACCCCGTGAGTTCCCCGTCTGGGGTCTGACGTATCTGCGCTTCTGGCTCGTCAAGGTGCTGCTCCACGGCAATCCGATGGTCCTGTTCATCGGGAATCCGCTGTATGTGCTGTACCTCCGGGCGCTCGGCGCACACATCGGCAAGGGAGTCACGATCCTCTCCCGGACCGTCCCGGTCTGCACCGACCTCATCACCATCGGCGCCGGCACGGTGATCCGCAAGGACTCCTTCTTCGTCGGATACCGGGCCCACGCGGGCCGTATCCAGACCGGCAGTGTCACCCTCGGCCGGGAGGTGTTCATCGGGGAGAAGTCGGTCCTCGACATCGACACCGCGATGGGCGACCGGGCGCAGCTCGGTCACTCGTCCGCCCTGCACCGTGGTCAGCGGATCCCGGACGGCGAGCGCTGGCACGGTTCCCCGGCGGAGCCCACCGAGGTCGACCATGTGAGGGTCGCTCCGGCGAGGTGCGGCACCGCGCGCCGGGTCTGGTTCGGTCTGGGCACCCTGTTCCAGCTGTTCCTCCTCTACATACCGCTGGCCGTCGGCGGGCTGTACATGCTGTTCTCCGTGGTGCCGGCGCTCGGCTCACGACTGGGACCGGACTCGGCCGGACTCACCACGGGAGCTCTGCTCGGCGACGCGCTGCTGCTGTCCTTCGTGACGTTCTTCGGCTTCGTCGTCCTGGGCCTCGCCGCCCTGTTCACCGTTCCGCGGCTGGTGGCCAGGGCCATCAAGCCCGAGAAGGTCTATCCCCTGTACGGATTCCACTACGCGCTGCACCTGGCGACGGCGCGCATGACGAACATCAGGTTCTTCGCCTGGCTCTTCGGCGACAGCTCCTTCATCGTGTACTACCTGCGCGGTCTCGGGTACGACCTGTCCAAGGTCGAGCAGACCGGCTCGAACTTCGGCACCGAGGTGCAGCACGAGACCCCGTTCCTGGCCTCCATCGGCAGCGGAACGATGGTGGCCGACGGGCTCTCCATCGCCAACGCGGAATTCTCCAGCACGTCCTTCCGGGTGTCCCGGACCACGATCGGTCCGCACAACTTCCTCGGCAACAACATCGTCTACCCGGCCGGCGGCAGAACGGGCGACAACTGCCTCCTCGCGACGAAGGTGTTGATTCCCCTCGACGGCGAGATCCGCCATGGCGTGGGTCTCCTCGGCTCGCCCAGCTTCGAGATACCGCGGTCGGTGGAGCGGGACTCACGGTTCGACGACCTCAGGACCGGGGACACCTTGCGCACCCGTCTCGCCGCGAAGAACCGCTACAACCTTCGCTCGATGGCCCTCATGCTGTTCGTGCGGTGGCTGTACACCTTCGCGCTCACGCTGTTCGCCCTGCAGTCCGTCGAGGTGTACGGCTGGCTCGGACATGTGGTGATCGCCCTGTATCTGGCCTGCACCCTCGCCTTCACCGCCCTCTACTACGTGCTGCTGGAGCGCTGCATCGCCTCGTTCCGCGCCCTGCGCCCCAGGCTGTGCTCCATCTACGACCCGTACTTCTGGTGGCACGAGCGACTGTGGAAGGTTCCGGACCACCATCTGAACATCTTCAACGGCACCCCCTTCAAGACCCTGATCTGGCGGATGACCGGTGCCCGCGTCGGCAGCAGGGTGTTCGACGACGGCTGCTACATGACCGAGCGGACGCTCAGCACCATCGGCGACGGGTGCACCCTGAACGCCGGGAGCAAGATCCAGTGCCACTCGCAGGAGGACGGCACCTTCAAGTCCGACACCACCACGCTCGGTGCCGGGTGCACGCTCGGCGTCGGCGCCCATGTGCACTACGGCGTGACGATGGGCGACGGTGCCGTACTGGCGGTCGACTCCTTCCTCATGAAGGGCGAGGAAGTCCCCCCGAACGCACGGTGGGGCGGCAACCCCGCCGTCGACATGCCCGACCCCTCCGAACAGTCCTGTGGCATCGGCCCGGCAGCCGCCCTGCCCGCGCCCAACGGCGCCGCGAAGACGATGAGTTGAGGAGGGCCATTCGATGGGAGCGCGCGTGGAAGCCGACCGGGAGTTCTGGAGCTGTGTGCTGACCGCCGGTGGTTTTACCGCCGTACCGCGGTGGGTCCGGCAGCCGGTGGCCTCGGTGTCAGTGGCCGAGTACGAGGCGGCGGTCCCGCAGGACGTGGCGGCGGCGGTGCGCGGGCTGGCCCGGGAGTCGGGCGTCCCGTTGAGCGCGGTGCTGCTGGCCGCCCATGCCAAGGTGCTGGCCGCGCTGTCCGGTGAGCGGGAAGTGGCGACGGGCTATGCCGCCGGGGTCCGGGGCGGACCGCTGCCCTGCCGGCTCACCGTCGCACCGGGGACCTGGCGCGCGCTGGTGTCGCGAGCTCATCACGTCGAGGCCGAACTGCTGGCGTTCCGCGACTTCCCGGTGACCGAGCTGCGCCGGGAGTTGGGGGTGACAGGGCCGTCGTACGAGATCGTGTTCGATCCCGCGGGGGCCGAGAACGGGCTGGTCGACGAGGCCGCACTGGGAGTCGCCTGGTGCGACGAGGGCGGGCGGCTGTTCGTGCGGCTGCGGTATCGCACCCAGACGCTGGACTCCGAGTGCGCGGCCCGGATCGGCGGCTATCACCTGGCCGCACTGCGGTTGATGGCCGATGACATCGATGCCGACCACTCGCGGCAGAGCCTCCTGTCGGACGACGAGGTGCATGAACAGCTCGACGGGCTGGCCGGTCCTCACCGCAGGCTCCCCGAGGGGCGGGCACACGTACTGTTCGAGCAGCGGGTGCGCGAGCATCCGCAGGCGGTGGCGGCGGTCCACGGCGAGCGCGAGTGGACGTACACGGAGCTCAATGCCCGCGCCAACCGGCTGGCGAGGGCGCTGCTGCGGCGCGGACTTGGCCGGGAAGACGTCGTCGCGGTGGTCACCGAACGCAATCTCGACTGGCTGGCCGCGGTGCTGGCGGTGTTCAAGGCCGGAGGCGTGTACCTGCCGATCGAGCCGCACTTCCCGGCCGGCCGTATCACCGCGACCCTCTCGCGTGCCGAATGCCGGCTGGTGCTGACCGAGCCCGGCAGCACCGACACCCTCGACCAGGCCCTGGCCGGCCTGCCCGGAGTCGAGAAGCTGCTCATCGAGGCGGCCTGCGCGGAACAACATGCCGAAAGCGACCTCGGGTTGGAGGTCACCGCCGACCAACTCGCCTACATCTACTTCACCTCCGGCTCCACCGGCGAGCCGAAGGGAGCCATGTGCGAGCACGCGGGCATGCTCAACCATCTCTACGCCAAGATCGACGACCTGGGCATCGCCCAGGGGCACGTGGTGGCGCAGACGGCACCGCAGTGCTTCGACATCTCCCTGTGGCAGCTGATCTCCGCGCTGCTGGTCGGCGGGCGGACGCTCCTGGTCGGGCAGGACGCGATCGTGGACGTGGAGCGGTTCCTCGACACGATCGTCCGCGGCCGGGCCGGTGCGGTGCAGGTCGTGCCCTCCTACCTGGAAGTCGTGGTGTCGTATCTCGAACGGCACCCCCGGGAACTGCCGGACCTGCGGTGCGTGTCGGTGACGGGTGAGGCGCTCAAACGGGAGCTGGTCCAGCGCTGGTTCGCCATCCAGCCGGGCATCAAGCTGGTCAACGCCTATGGGCTGACCGAGACTTCGGACGACACCAACCACGAGGTCATGACGGAGGTGCCCGAACGCGTGCTGCTGGGGCACGCGGTCAACAACGTGCACGTCCACGTCGTCGACGAGCATCTGTCCCTCGTACCGCTGGGCGCGCCCGGACTGATCGCGTTCTCCGGTGTCTGCGTGGGGCGCGGGTACGTCAACGACCCCGAGCGGACCCGCGAGGCGTACCGGGACAACCCGTACTTCCCGGGGGAGCGGCTCTACCTGGGCGGTGACTGGGGACGCTGGCACCCCGGCGGCAAGCTGGAATTCCTCGGCCGACGCGACAACCAGGTCAAGATCCGCGGCTTCAGGATCGAGATCGGCGAGATCGAGAACACCCTCCTGCGGGTGAAGGGCGTGCGGGACGGCGCCGTGGTCGTCGCCGAGCGGGCCGACCAGAGCAAGCACCTCATCGCCTTCTACACCGGCCGCCGTCTGGAGACCGAGGTACTGCGCGAGGCACTCGGTGCGGCACTGCCCGCCTACATGGTCCCCTCGGCCTTCCACTGGCAGTCCGAGCTGCCGCTGACCCCCAACGGCAAGACCGACAAGAAGGCCCTGACCGCGCTCGCCGAACAGACGCGGCCGACCGCCGAGAGCGAGGCCACCGGGCGGCCCGACCGCTCCGCCCTCACCCCGACCGAGCGGAAACTGGCGGCCGCCTGGGCGGAACTGCTGGGAGTCCCCGAGGAACGGATCGGACAACGAGACCACTTCTTCGACTCCGGCGGCACCTCCCTGTCGGCGGTGAAACTCACCATCGCCCTGGACCGCGCGGTGTCCCTCAAGGACATCACCCGGCACCCGGTACTCGCCGACCTGGCCGCTCTCCTCGACGGCGCCGGCCACAAGCGCCAGGAACTGCTCCAGCCGCTGTCGGACGCCGGTGCCGCGCCGGAGTGCGCCCTGGTCTGCTTCCCCTACGCGGGCGGCAACGCCGTCAACTACCAGCCCATGGCCACCGCCCTGGCGGGCAGCGGGACCGCGGTCTACGCGGTGGAGCTGCCCGGCCACGACCTGGCCGCCCACAACGAGCCGTTCGCCGCGCTCACCGAGGTGGCGGAACAGGTCGTCACCGAGATCACCGCACTCGGCCCGGCCAGGGTCCTGCTGTGGGGCCACTCCTCGGGCGCGGCCCTCGCCGTGGAGACGGCGAGAAGACTGCGGGAGCGCGGGACCGAGGTCTCCCGGGTGTTCCTCGGCGCGCAACTGCTCGGCACCGCCGCCGACCGCCGCGCCGCCGTCGACGAGCTGACCGGCCGCAGCGACGCCGAGATCGCCGCCCGGCTGACGGCCGACAGCGGCTACACCGAACTCGGTGAACTCAACGCACAGCACGCCCGGCACATCGGCGCCGCCTACCGCCACGACTGCGTGGCCGCGCACCGCTACTTCGCCGACGCCCTGGAAGACCCGCCGGCCGTGAAGCTGTCCGCGCCGGTCACCGTGGTCGTCGCCGCCGACGACCCGAGCACGCCCGGCGCCCGTGACCGGCACCGCCACTGGCAGCTGCTGGCCGAGCACGTGGACCTGCACGAACTCGCCGACGGCGGCCACTACTTCCTGCGCACCCGTCCGGCCGAAGCCGCGCGGATCGTCCTCGGCGCAGCCGAATCGCTCGCCTCCTCCTGAACCTCCAGCCCCAGACGGGCAACCGAAGGGAAACCGAGATGTCGTCCTCACCGCTGGCCGCACCACTCGACGTGGAGCTGAAGCCGGACAGACCTCCGATCCTGCACGTCGATTCCCCCGGCGACGCGGCGAGCTGGGCGGCCCAGTACCGCGAGGCGGTGCGCGCGCGGGTCACCGAGCACGGCGCACTGCTCGTCCGCGGCCTGGGACTGCGCGATACGGATCAGGTCGGTGCCGTCTTCGCCGCCCTGACGGGCGGCCTGATGACGGAGCGGGAAGCCTTCGCCCCCCGAGAGGCGTACGGCCCCGGGCTGTACTCCTCCTCGGCCTGGCCGGCCAACCAGCCGATGTGCATGCACCACGAGCTGAGCTACACCGTCGAGGTTCCCGGCCTGATGCTGTTCGCGTGCCTGACCGCGCCCGCCGAGGGCGGGGCGACCGCGGTGGCCGACGCCGAAGAGATGCTCCAGGCGCTGCCCACCACACTGAGCGAGCGGTTCGAGCACGAGGGCTGGCTGCTCACCCGCAGCTACAACGACGAGATCGGGGCGTCCCTGGCGGAGTCCTTCGGCACCGACGACCCCGCCGCCGTCGAACGCTACTGCCGGGCCCACGCCATCGACTTCGCCTGGCAGCCCGACGGCTCGCTGCGCACCCGGCAGCGCCGCAGCGCCGTGGTGCGGCACCCGGTCACCGGCAGGCGCTGCTGGTTCAACCAGATCGCCTTCCTCAACGAGTGGACGCTGGCCCCGGAGGTGCGCGAGTACCTCGTGGACGTCTACGGCGACGAGGGGCTGCCGTTCAACACCCGCTTCGGAGACGACACCCCGATCGACGAGGACGTCGTCCAGCTCCTCAACTCCACCTACGAGGAGCACACCCGCCGCGAGCCCTGGCAGGCCGGTGACCTGATGCTCGTGGACAACATCCGCACCGCACACAGCAGAGAGCCCTACGGCGGAGAACGTCAGGTGCTGGTCGGCATGGCCGAGCCCTGCCGCCTGACCGACTGCGTCCCGACCCCGGAGGCAAGCCGGCGATGAGCAACACACTGTCACCCGCCACACGGCGGACCAAGCCCCACGCGACCACGACGCCGACGTTCGCGGTGATCTCCGGCGCACAGGTGCAACAGGCACTCGCCGGCCGCGAGAAGGAGCTCGTGGAGCTCGTCGAGGCCACCTACCGGCTGCACGGCGCCGGAGACTCGGTCAACCCCCCGTCGTACTTCCTGCGCTTCCCCGACCGGCCCACGTCGCGGATCATCGCGCTGCCCGCCTCCATCGGCGGCGAAGACCATGTGGACGGCCTGAAGTGGATCTCCAGCTTCCCGGACAACGTGACGGCGGGCCTGCCACGGGCCTCCGCGGTCCTCATCCTCAACGACCACGACACCGGCTACCCGTTCGCCTGCCTGGAGAGTTCCATCATCAGCGCCACGCGAACCGCGGCGTCCGCCGCACTGGCAGCCGACTGGCTCAGCCGCAACCGGCCCCGCCCCACCCGTGTCGGATTCTTCGGTACGGGCCTGATCGCCCGTTACATCCACACCTTCCTGGCCGGCACCGGCTGGTCGTTCGACACGATCGGCGTGCACGACGTGTCCGCCGACAGCGCCGTCGGCTTCACCGGCTATCTGCGACAGGCCGAGACCACGGCACAGGTCCAGGTCCACGACACCGCCGAGGAGCTGATTCGCTCCAGCGACCTGGTGGTCTTCGCCACCGTCGCCGGCGAGCCCCATGTCACCGACCAGGCCTGGTTCGCGCACCACCCGCTGGTCCTGCACGTGTCCCTGCGCGACCTCGCCCCGGAGATCCTGCTCTCCTCGGCCAACATCGTCGACGACGTCGAGCACTGCCTGAAGGCGGACACCTCACCGCATCTGGCAGAACAGCTCACCGGCAGCCGCGACTTCCTCGACGGCACCCTCGACGACGTCATGTGCGCACGGCACATCCTGCCGACCGACCGGACGGTGATCTTCTCGCCCTTCGGACTCGGCGTCCTCGACCTCGCCGTCGGCAAGTACGTCTACGACGAGGTGGCCAGGGCGGGACAACTCCGCCTCATCGACAACTTCTTTCACGACCTGCGCCGGTACGGCTGAAACCCCACTTCGTCGGCCCTGGCACCAGGAGGCCCAAGTGCCCGTCATATCCGCGCCGCAAGCCTTCAACGAAGGCGGGCTCTACGTCGACCTCGAGTCGATTCTCGGGGTGCGTTTCTACCTGAAGTGCGAGGGCTTCAACTTCGCCGGCTCCATCAAGCTGAAGGCGGCGAACGAGATGGTGGAGAGCGCCGAGCGTGAGGGAATCCTGACGCCCGACTCGATCCTCGTCGAGTCCTCGTCGGGAAACCTGGGAGTCGCGCTCAGCATGATCGCCGCGAGCAAGGGATACCGGTTCCTGTGCGTGACGGACTCCCGCTGCAACCTGTCCACCCGGCTGCTGATGGAGGCGCTGGGCAGCGAGGTGCACATCGTGGCCGACCTCGACTCCAACGGCGGCTTCCTCGGCAAACGGATCGACTACGTCCGTTCGCTGTGCGCGTCCGACGACCGGTACGTGTGGCTCAGCCAGTACACCAACCCCGGCAACTGGCGGGCGCACTTCCGCACCACCGCACCGGAGATCGCCACGCAGTTCCCGCAGCTCGACGTGCTGTTCATCGGGGCGGGCACCACCGGGACCCTGATGGGCTGCGCCCGCTACTTCCGGCGGTGGCACCGCCCGGTGCGGATCGTCGCCGTCGACAGCGTGGGCTCGGTGGCCTTCGGCGGGGAGCCGGGCCGCCGGATGATTCCGGGCCTGGGCATGAGCATGCGCCCGCCGCTGCTGAACGAGGCGTACGTGGACGAGGTGATCCGGGTCGAGGAGGCCGACACCATCCGTATGTGCCACCGGCTCGCCCGGCGCGGGTTCCTGTTCGGCGGCTCCACGGGAACGGTGGTGAGCGGCGCGCTGGACTGGCTGACCCGGCACGACACCCGGGACATCACCGCGGTGGCCATCGCGCCGGACCTCGGTGAGCGCTATCTCGACACCATCTACCAGATCAACTGGCTCCAGGACCTGTACGGGGACGACATCCTCGACTCCGAGGCCCTGACCGCCTCCCGCAAGGCCAAGACGGCCTCACGGGAGTCGGCACGCCGACGCAGACCCTAGGCCCTGTCGTCAAACTCCCGCCTGCCTCGCGACGCCATGCACGCACTCTCGCCGCACCGGCCCCTGACCCAAGTACATCCAGTACGAGGGCCAGGGGCCGGCACGCCGAGAGCACGCACCTGACGCCGCGAGGCCCGCCCTTCGGGCGGACGACGCGAGTTTCACGACAGGACCTAGGCCGTCGTGGCCTCACCCGATGTCGACCACCCGTGCCCATGCGGGTGGTCGGTCCGGTACGTAGTCGGGATCGTCCTGGTCCCACGACGGCCGGGTGCGAGGGAACAGGCCCACCACGGTCCGGCACGGTGGACGTGTGGCCGGCCACGGGGTCTGCCCGTCGGTGAGGGCCACGATGACATCCGGCCGTGGCCGGGTGCGCAGGGCCCGGGCGAAGCCCGTGCGCAGATCCGTGCCGCCACCGCCCATCAGCGGTATGCCCTCACCACGGCACAGCGGGTGCACGATCCGGGCCGACGCGTCGCACGGCAACACGCTGACCAGGTCACGGCGGCCGCCCACGGCACGGGAGATCGCGGTGACCTCCAGGAGCGCACTGCCCAGTTCGGCGTCGCTGACCGACCCGGACGTGTCGATGACCACGCAGACCCGGGGCGGCATGCGCCTCAGGCTCGGGAGCACCGTGCCGGGCACCGAGGCCGAGCGCCGTGACAGCCGGCCGTACGAGTAGTCCTCGCCCGCGCCGGAGCCGGACGCCGCCGAGCGGACCGCGGCCCCCAGCAACTCCCGCCACGGCTGCGGCGGATGGAACGCCTCCTCCGCCCAGCGCCGCCACCCCTTCGGGGCGTTCCCGGGACGGCCGTTGATGCCCTGCGCCACCCTGAACCGGACGCCGTCGCGCTCCTGCTCGCTGAGCCCGTGCGCGCCGTCCGGACCCAGGTCCCACTCCCGGTCCAGCCCGTCGGCACCGCTGCCGCAGTCGAGCCAGGACAGGTCCGCCAGCCACGGCCCGAGCCGGAACAGACGCAGATACTCCTCCATGAGCTCCCCTTCGGGCAGCCCCATCGACTTCGGCCGGACAGCGCCCTCGGGCCGGACCAGCCCATGACCGAACACATCGTCGTTGATCTCCAGATCCGCGGCGATGTTCATCCGCAGCCGTTCCCCGGGACCGGTCAGCCCGCGCTGCCGGGCGACCCTGTCGCTGCGCCCGTGGTGGTTGCGCAGCAGATGTGACACCTCGTGCACCCAGACCCCGGCCAGTTCCTCCACCGGCATTCGGTCCACGAACACCGGCGAGACATAGCACCGCCAGTACCGGTCGACGGCCATCGTCGGTACCTGCCGCGACTCGACGGGGTGCAGGGCGAACAGCGCAGTCGCCAGGTAGGGCCGGACCCGGGCGGCGTGCAGCCGGGCGGCGAAGAGCTTGTCGAAGTCCAGTGTCCCCGGCGCGTCCGTCGTCATCGGCCCGCCTCCGAGGTGAGCGCGGCGGCCCGGGCCGTGGCGTGGTCCGCCCGCCTCGACAGCGACACCACCGGGGCGAGCCGCTCGATCGATTCCGGCACGTCCCAGCCCTCCTGCCGCAGCGAGGCGAGGGTGGTCGCGGGGACGACCACCAGGTCCGGGGCTCCCGTCTCCAGCGCCTGGACCAGCAGGGCCCACGCCGCGTCCCAGCGGGACTTCTCCGGGCGGTTGCGGACAGCCTCCACCACACCTTCGAGCGCGGCCTGGCGCCGGTCCCCGCGCTCGGGCAGTTCGGCACCCGCCGGGTCGGCGAGCAGGACCTCGGGATCGGGCAGGTCCATCCGGTCCAGACAGGCCAGCAGCTCCAGGCCCGGACCGTCCCCCACCGTGCCCCTGACCAGCAGCGAAAGCACCTCCCTGGAGGAGCCGGCCGCGGTCGCGAAGGCGATCAGGCACACCGTCATGTCCCAGCTGCGGGGCGACGGCCATGCGCCGCCCCGGCGCGTCTCACTGCCGGGCAGCCGGTGCACAAGAGCGGGCCGGGTGGACAGGAGCCCGCACACCGCACGGCGGGCCAGGTCGACGGCCTCGGGCAGCCTCCGCGGATCGAGCCGGGGCAGGGTCGCCCGGGGCCAGGTCCCGCCGAGGCCGCGCACCACGACCTCATGGTCGTGGGTCCACTGCAGATGCACGAACCGGTTGGCAAGCGGCGGGCTCAGCTCCCAGCCGTCGGCCGCCGAGGACCGCGGATTGGCGGCGGCCACGATCCGGACCCCGGGCGGCAGTCGCAGGGCGCCGATCCGGCGTTCGAGCACGAGACGCAGCAGGGCGGCCTGAACGGCCGGCGGCGCGGTGGACAACTCGTCCAGGAACAGCAGCCCCCGGCCGGCCCGGACCAGTCGTACCGCCCAGTCCGGCGGGGCCATCGGGACACCCTGTTCCGCGGGGTCGTCCCCGACGATGGGCAGCCCCGAGAAGTCGGACGGCTCGTGCACGCTGGCGATGACCGTGGTCAGGGGCAGGTCCAGGGCCTCGGCGAGCTGGGTCAGGGCGGCGGTCTTGCCGATGCCCGGCTCACCCCACAGCAGCACGGGCAGGTCGGCGGCCACGGCCAGCGTCAGGGCCTCCAGTTGGGTGTCGGGGCGCGGTTCGGTCGTGGTGTCCCGCAGCAGCGCCAACAAGTCGCCGGCGACGTCGAGTTGGGAGGTGCGGACCGGGTCGGAGAGCGAGCCGGAGGGGGAGTCGGTCATGGCGAACGGGCTGTATGCAGGCATGTTTGATCACCTTTGGGTGTGTGGTGAGACGTGTAGGTGAGGGGGAGACCTAGGTCCCCGGGTCAGCGAGCGACTGCGTGGCGCGGGTGCGCGCGGCGGCCACCGGGACGGCGCCCTTGCACGCGGAGGCGGTCGGGCCCCGGTCCGATCAGGCCGGCCCTGAACAGCCCGTAGGTGATCCGCCGTTGTGCGGCCGCCTCCAGTTCGTCACGCAGCGCGCCACTGCACAGCACCGCGTCGGGGCCCAGCAGCCCCTCGACGACGGCCAGCGCGCCGGCGGTGTCACCGTGGTCCAGGCGTTCCCGCACGCCCGTGAGACAGTCCGGATGACGGTGTGCCTCGTCGATGGCCCGCAGACAGGGGAGCGGAGTACCGGTCAGCGCGGCCAGCAGCTCCTCCCGCCGGACCTCGGCGGGATCGTGGTCCAACGCGGCCAGGACCCCGTCCACCAGACCGATCCGGTGCCGGGCTCCCCGGCACTCCACGATGCGCGGCTGTCCAGCCGGGTCGGTGCCCCGGGGCGGACGCACCGGTGAACGGCCCGGCACCAGTGCCGAGGCGACCAGCGGGTGCAGCTGATCGACGTCGATCAGACCCGCGCGGAGCAGTTCGAGGTCGGGCGGCATCCAGGTCGCCGCGTCGGGCAGCACCGGCAGCCCGGAGTCACCGCCACCCGCGGACGCCCCCACGATCCGCGGACCGGGCGGCCCGACGCCGCACCCGTCCGCGACCAGTTCCAGGGTCAGCCGATGCCGGCCGCCCAGTCGCACGGTCACGCCGCAGTCGGCCGGACGCCCCTCGTCGTGCAGCAGGATTCCCGCCTCGGCCGCCCATCGATGGACGGCACAACAGCGGTCCTGCGGCAGCATCCCCAGCAGATCGGGGTCCACGCCGGGAGAACCGTCCGCGGGCAGCCCGTCGAACCCGGACCGGAGTCTCAACTCACCGGTTCTGCGCGCGTCCCACAGATGGCGGTGCAGGTCGAGGCGGAACCGTGCGCTGGGATGGGGGTGCGGATGGCGGCGGGCGCTCGGCTCACCGTGGGACCCGTCCCACAGCGCGAGGCTGATCCGCTGCCCGGCATCCGCCCAGGCCGGGGGAGTTCGGGCCACGAGGTGCACCGGGTACGGGCCGTCGCGCCCCGCCGCGTCGTACCGGGCCAGCGCGACGGTCAGACCGGGGCGCAGCAGCCCGTCGGGAGCGATCCTCGGCATGTGCCAGCGCAACAGGTCCGGCGCCAGCTGCCGTAGATCGGCCCGGAGCCGGGCCATGAGTTCCCGGCCGTGTGAGCGTGACACGGAACGCAGGTTGAGATCGACGTCGATGCCCGCGGCGGCACAGGCTCCGGCCCAGTCCCCGGCCCGGCGGCGGGCGGTCGCGGTCTCGATCATGGAGGGCGGCACGGCGAACTCGCGCACGCGCAGCCAGAAGGAAGTACGGGAATCCCCGTTCGCCGTTCGGGTGAGCATCAGCACTCACCTTGCGCGGACGGGACCCCCGATCTGTCAACAGAGTGAGTGGTCATCGCGGCGAGCATAGCGCCGCCATGGCGATCTGTCAGGCGCGTTGTGCGCGCGGGGACGACAGGGCCGGGAACCACGGCGACCCCGCCCCGGCCTGCGAGCCCGCGTCAATAGGACAGTTGCGGGTACCAGTCGCCGCGGCCGGCCGGGGTCAGGTCGAGGAGGTGCCAGACGGGGGCGAGCAGGTCGATGCCACGCTCGGCGATGTCCTCGGCCATGCGGGGATGGGCCGAGTAGCGGTGCTGGACCGTGCCGTCTTCGTCGCGTGTGAAGACGGAGATCGTCGAATCCTGCGCTCCGTCCTCGTCCTCGCTGCCGAGGTCGTACTTGAAGGTGCTGTCCCCACAGCTCAGCAGGCGTAGCCGGGACCAGCCGCGGTCGCGGGCGTGCCGGCGGAGGGCGGGCAGGTCGGCGGCCGCGGCGATGGCGAAGTCGGCGTTCTGGGTCACGTGGTGGGCGACGCCGCTGAAGCCGTCGATCCACAGGGTGCACATCGGGCACGGCTCGGTCTGCAGCTTGCCGTACATGAGGTGGTAGACGATCAGCGGCCGGTCCGGGGAGGTGAACAACCCGCTCAACGTGACCTCGCGGACAGGGGTGTCGCCCGCGTCGAGATCGGCCGGGCCTTCGAGGAAGACGTAATCGTCGACGGCCGGCCCCTGGGGGAGTGCCCGCCGTCGGGCCGCGACCTCCTCGCGTCGACGCATGAGGTCGATCTCGGCCCGGCGGAGTTCCTCGCGGGCGGCGAGATAGTCGTCGGACTCGCCGGACAGTCGGGTCTGCCGCAACATCGCTTCCTCCTGGAACGGCCGGCCCCCCAGGGTCATCCCAGTCTACCTGGCTTGATCGGCTCCATCCGGTAGGATCGGGCCATGCGCAGCAGCGACCGTGCCTCCGGCTTCCGTCCGCATCGCGTCGTGGTCCTCGCCCTCGACGGCCTGCTCCCCTTCGAGCTGGGCATCCCGCACCGGATCTTCGAGCGACCCAAGGACGCGTGGGGGCGGCACCTGTACGAGGTGATCACCTGCTCCATCCGGCCGCCCGGCCCGGTCCAGACCGACGCCGACTTCGCCATCCAGGTCGGGCACGGCCCGGAGGCCCTGGCCACGGCCGACACGGTCGTCGTCCCGGCCTCGTACGAACTGGGGCCGGTCTTCGACGAGGGCGTACTGACCGACGAGCTGGCCGCCGCGCTCGCGCACATCCGTCCCGGCACCCGGCTCGCCGCGATCTGCACCGGCGGGTACGTCCTCGCGGCGGCCGGCTACCTCGACGGCCGCCCGGCGACCACGCACTGGGCGCACGCCGAGCACTTCCAGCGGACGTTCCCCCGGGTGAAGGTGGACGCCGACGTCCTGTTCATCGACGACGGCGACGTCCTGACCTCCGCGGGGGTCGCCGCCGGCATCGACCTGTGCCTGCACATCGTGCGCCGCGACCACGGCACCGCCGTCGCCAACAACGTCGCCCGCAGCACCGTCGTACCGCCCCACCGCGACGGCGGTCAGGCGCAGTACATCCACCGCCCGATGCCGGACCCGCAACTGGCCACCACGACGGCCGCCCGTGCCTGGGCGTTGGGCCGGCTCCACGAGCCGATCCAGCTGCGGGACATGGCCGAGCAGGAGTCCATGTCCGTGCGCACCTTCACCCGCCGCTTCCGTGAGGAGGTCGGCGTCAGCCCCGGCCAGTGGCTCACCCAGCAGCGCGTCGAACGCGCCCGGCATCTGCTGGAGTCCAGTGACCTCTCCGTCGACCAGGTGGCCCGGGACGCGGGCTTCGGCACCGCCCAGTCGATGCGCCAGCATCTGCAGGCGGCGCTCGGTGTCACGCCCACCGCGTACCGGCGTACGTTCCGTGTCACGGCCAAGGCGGCGTGACGCGGGCTACTCCCCTCACGCGGGCTATTCTCCTCGGCATGAGTGAGGGGGACAGCGGCAGACGGATCGTCGACGGCCGCTTCGAACTGCAGGTCAGGCTCGGTGGCGGCGGCATGGGCACGGTGTGGCGCGCCCACGACCTGCTGCTGCACCGCAGCGTGGCCGTCAAGGAAGTACGGCCACAGGATCCCGGTCTGGCCGAGTACGACCCGGAGGCCGCGCGGACGCTGCGGGAGCGGGTCCTGCGCGAGGCCCGCGCGCTCGCCAGGGTCGAGCACCCGAACGTCGTGACCATCCACCACATCGTCGACGGCGGCGGGGACTCGTACCCCTGGATCGTCATGGAGCTGGTCGAGGGCGGCTCGCTCGCCGACCGGCTCGTCCGAGGCCCCATGGCCCCCGCGGAGGCCGCCCAGCTCGGCCAGGGCGTCCTGTCGGCACTGCGCGCGGCACACGCCGCGGACGTGCAGCACCGTGACGTGAAACCCGCCAACGTCCTGCTGCGCCGCGACGGCCGCCCGGTCCTCACCGACTTCGGAATCGCGGCGCTGCGCGAGTCGAGCACGCTCACGGTCACCGGAGCAATCATCGGCACCCCCGACTACATGGCACCGGAGCGCATTTCGGGGAAGCCCGGCGGTCCCGAGGCGGACCTCTGGTCGCTGGCGATGATGCTGTACGTGGCGGTCGAGGGCGATCATCCGCTGCGCAGGGACACGACACTGGCCACCCTGGCCGCAGTGCTCTACGAACCCGTACCGCCTTCCACGCGAGCCGGCGCCCTCACCGAAGTCCTGAACCGCCTGCTGGTCAAGGACCCCGCGGCGCGGCCGGACGCCGAGACCGTCGAGCGCATGCTCGCCGCCGCGACCTGGCCCGCCCCCGAGCAGGCACGCACCTCGTACCCGCTCGCACCGCCGACGCCGACGCCGCCTCCGCCGTACGGTGCGGCGACCTTCGGGCCCCCTCCGGGCATGCCCACGGCGGATGTCGCACTTTCCCCGGCCGAGAAGACCGTCAAGCGGCAGCGGCGGATACGGAGCGTCGTCATCGTCGGTTCGGTCGTCGCCGCGATCGTGGCCGGCAGCCTGATCCGGGGGCAGCTGGCCGATGGCAACCACGACGACGCCTCGGACTCTCCCCGCGTCACGGGCACGCCGGCCGGAGCCACCTCCCATGCGACCTCGGCGGCGACGAGCCCGGCGGAACACCAGAAACCCGGCAGGTCGAAGGACCTGCTCACCCCCGACGGCATCCGCACCGCACTGAAGGCCATCGAGGACGAGACGGGCCGCCACTCCTACGGCGACCTCACCGTCTACCCCGCATACGTCTCCGCGGAGGTCATGGTCGCCGGCAGCCGGACCGCGTACGACACCTACACCTACCGCACCGACGGGGGCGTGGAGAAGGGCATCATCAGCGGCTCCCTGATGGGCGGCGACCAGCCGGTGAGCCTGAAGAACTTCAACTGGGACGCCCTTCCGTCCCTGCTCGCCCAAGCGGAGAAGAAGCTGAACGTCGACAAGCCCACGACCCGCTATCTGGTGATCCGTCAGCCGAACACCACGTTCGACACTCCGGCCGGCATGGCGGTCTACCTGAGCAACAAGTACAGCCAGAGCGGCTACATCGATGCCGACCCGCACGGCAAGGTGACCAGGACGATGCCGTACGAAGAAGGGTGAGGTCCGGCGTTCAGGGGCGCACAGGCGAGCACAGCAGGGCCGCCGGACCCGGGCTGCTGCCCAGGCGAGTGGTGAAGGCGATGCCCGCGATGTACTCGTCGGCGGCGCACTGGCCCTTGTAGTTGCCGTAGGCGAAGTCGCCGCCTGCGGCACCGGCGGGGCGGTTGTCGGAGCGGTCGAACCAGACCGTACGACCCGTGCGGCCCAGCGCGCTGCCGGCGGATGCGCACAGGGCCGCCGACACACGCTCACCGCGCCGGCTGTAGCCGATGACGAACTGCCCGGCCGGGCACTGGAGTTTGGTGTAGCCGCCGGCCCAGTCGCCGCCCGCGGGCACGTACCGTTCGTCGGTGACGACCGTCTGGGCGTTGCCCGGGGCGCGCAGGTCACCGGCGGTCGCGTCGGTGCACAGGCCACGGCCGGCGGTGTGACTGAGGCCGATGAGCCGGAGGCCGTCGGGGCACGCGGCCTTGTGGGCCCCGGAGTCCCAGTCGCCGCCGGCCCGCACGCGCAGGGACTGCACCTGGTCGCCGTGGTCGGTGGTGAGCATGCGCCAGGTGGCGGTGGGGGCGATGTACCCGGTGCGAGAAGCCGAGGTCATCAGATGGTTCCACGCGGTGCCGCGCCAGTCGCCCTGGTCGAGAATGCCGTACCGGCGCCCCGCGCTGTCGTAGCGCAGCAGGGCCCAGTCGTCGTGGCCCTCCCAGCCGACCAGGGGCCAGTAGGCGAAGTCGGTGTCGTGGTCGGCGAAGTAGTCGGTGATGTTGCCGAACCAGGTGCGGGCCGCGGTGCCCGTCTCACCGGCTCCGATCCCGAACTCGCTGATCCACACGGGCGCGGTGTAGTGCTGTCCCTCGGTGGTGACGAAGAAGGCCTGATCGGCAAGGACTTGGTACAGCTGGTCGCGGGTCAGGTCCTGGTAGCGGGCATCGTGGGTCTCGCCGAGTCCGGTGGCGCCGCTGTGCCGGGGGCCGGTGTAGCCGTAGAAGTGGGCCGAGTAGACCAGCTTGTGGGCGTCCACCAGGGTGTGCGAGAGCGTGCGCACGGGTGTGAGGGTGGGGCGGTCGTGCGGCAGTCCGTCGACGGGCACGCCGGTCCAGTTGATGCCTTCGACGATGATGAGCAGGTTCGGGTTGGCCTCGGTGAGGATGCGGTCAGCGGCGAGTTGGGCCGCGGCGAACCAGTCGTGTCCGTCGCCCGAGCCCCAGTTGGGGTCGTCCCAGACGTCACGCCGTACCTCGTTGTAGAGATCCGCCCCCACGACACGGGAGTCGGCGGCATACCGGTGGGCCATGAAGACCCAGTCGTCGGCCCACTGCTGGGTGGACTGACTGCTGTTCCACCGCTCGTTGCCGTCGATGCCACAGCACCAACGGGACGTGTTGGTGTGGTTGTTGAGGACGACCGCGAAACCGTCCTGGGTGAGAGCGGCCACGACGGCGTCGTACACCTGCAGCGGTGTCTTGCCGCGCAGTTGCGGATTGGCGGTGACTGCGGTGTCCGGGACGGGCGTCGTCGAGTGGATCATCTCGTTGGAGAACGGCAGCCGGATGCTGTTGATGCCGAGCGCGTGGAAGTCGGCTAGCAGCGCGGGCAGGGGTGCGCGGTCCAGGCCGAGGGGTATGCCGTAGGAGTTCTGGCCTGCGTGGTGGCTGGCCGGATCGGTGACGCTGCCGCTACCGGTCCAGGAGCCCTGGGCGCCGTCCCAGTTGGCCGACCGCAGCCGGAAGCGGTTGCCCTGGGCGTCGACGATGTAGCGGCCTCGGGTGGAGAGCGGCGGCTGCCAGGTGTCAGCTGCCGAAATCGAGGTACGGGTGGCGGGCGGCTCCGGGGTGGCGGCGAGGGCCGTCGGGGTGGTGGCGAGAAGAGTGAGTACCGTGGCAGTTGCTGTCAGGTACTGGACAAGTCTGAAGGTCGACATCCGGTCCTCTGCGGGCGGGCGGTGGGGAGACTGACGAGTCGCCACCAGAGTAGGGATGGAAAGCGGTTCGGGTCGACGTCGGTTGCCGTCGACATGCTGTTCCCCGGTGGGTACGGGAGCGCATGCTCGTGAGACTCCCGCCCCCGGCGGCGTGGCACTCACCGCGGTACACCTGCTTCCAGTGAGGATTACTGGCCGTTCCGCTGGGTTGTCTGGAGGCAGATATGACGGTGAATCGGCTCGGCCTGGTCGTCCACAGCGGGCGTCCGGAAGCCGTGGAGGCCGCACGGATCGTACGCGCGTGGTGTGCAGGGCACGACGTGCCGTGTACGGACATCGACGTGTGGCGCGACGGCGGCAGGCACAGTACGCGTGACGAACTCGACTCCGCGGGCGACCCGGACCTCATCGTCACGCTGGGGGGCGACGGCACGTTCCTGCGCGGCGCCCGGCTGGCCGCCGCCAACGACTCCCTGGTTCTGGGCTTCGACCTGGGACGGGTGGGCTTCCTCACGGAGGCCCCCGTGGCAGCGGTGCGTTCGGCTCTGGACGCCGTCCGGGAGGGGCGGCACCAGGTCGAGAAGCGCATGCTGCTCACGATGCGCGCGTCGTGCCGCCTCGAAGTGCCCTCGGACGTGGAGGGGCTGTTGCAGTACGGCCGCGGCCCGCTGCTGCCGCCACCGAGCGTGCGCCCCGAGTGCGAGGCCGACAGGGACTGGGGCATCCCCCTTCATGTCACGGCGCTCAACGACGTCGTCATCGAGAAGCTGTCGCGGGACCGGCAGGTCTCGGTCGGCGTCTACATTTCCGGCAGGCTCCTGGCGTCCTACTCCGCCGACGCGCTGCTGGTCGCCACCCCCACGGGCTCGACCGCCTACAGCTTCGCCGCCGGCGGCCCGGTCGTGTCGCCCCGCTCGGAGGCACTGGTCTTCACACCGGTCGCTCCGCACATGACCTTCAACCGGTCGGTCGTCACGGCCCCCGACGAGCCCATCGGACTGCGTGTGCTCGAACGCTCCGGCCGGGCGGCGGTCAGTGTGGACGGCCAGGTGCGTGGCGTACTCGATCCGGGGGACTGGATCGGGGTGTACGCCGCGCCGCAGAGACTGCGGGCCGTACGGCTCGGCCCCATGGACTTCTACGGCCGTCTGCGCGAGCGGATGAACCTGACCGACGCCCCGGCCGCCGTGGCCGACGGGAACGCCGCTCCGCTGTGGTCGGTCACCACCCCGCCGCCCGGCGACCTCGCCCACCTCGAATTCCTGAGGGGACCGGACGATCCGTCCCGGGTGCCCTAGGTTCGGCCCACGGCCAGGTACGGCCCACAGCTCGGTGGACGGGCTGTGACTTCCCCCACCTGCCCTTGCCGCAGGCCAGGGGGCCTACCTAGGTTCGGTGACATGTCCTCCCATGGCCCCACCCATCCTGTCGATCCGGACGAACCCGACGCGGTGCGCGGGAACGGCACCGGACGGCCGGACACCTCCGCGCCGGTCGACTTCTCCGTCGACCTCGGCGCCCACGAGGTGCTGCGGCGGGCCCATGTCCTCGACGCGCTCGGCCCCGACTGGGATCCCGTCGCCGTGCTCCAGGACGAGGAAGCGGCCTACGACCTGCTGTACTCCGGCCTCAGCGAGGAGCAGCGACAGGTCTACGACGACCTGGTCGCGGCCGGTGTGCTGCCGAGGAGGGGAGACGGCAGTGCTGCCCCTTGACCCGCAGGCCGACATCGGGCGCCGAGCCTGGGTGAGCTGCCCGAACTGTGACGACAGCCAGGGGTGCGACACCTGCGAGCAGCGCCGCACCTGCTCCGAGCACTGGCGGTATCTGCTCCGTAACACCGGCAGCCTGCTCCATCTGCAGTGCCCGTCGTGCAGCCACATCTGGGAGCACGAGACCGGCTTCGGCGCGACCCGCTCCCGCTGGGAGCGCATCACCAGCGGCCTGCGCCGACAGTGATCGGCGCGCAGTCGCGTAGGACTCGGCACTACGTACGGCGTCCGCGCGGACTCCCGGCGTAAGCACGTCCGGCAGTGTCCGCCTCACTCTCCCGGTGCGAGCGCGTGCGCGAGAATCCGGGCCGCGGACTCGATCAGTGCGTTGTCCACGGGCGCCTCCCGGGTGGTCTTCGACGACAGCACGGCCAGTACGACCGGTGTGCGCCGCGTGGTCCAGGCGACGCCGATGTCGTTCGCAGTCGCATAGTCACCGGTGCCTGTCTTGTCCGCGACGACCCAGTCGGCGGGCAGGCCCGCGCGGAACCGTCGGCCGCTGGTGGTGTTGCCCTTCAGCCAGGTGACCAGTCGCTCGCGATCGGCATCGTCCAGGGCCCGGCCCAGCGTCAGTCGTTCGACGCATGCGCCGATCGCCACCGGTGTGGTGGTGTCGCGGAGGTCACCGGGCACGGCCGTGTTCAGTTCGGTCTCCCAGCGGTCGAGGCGGCTCACCCGGTCGCCGATCGAGCGGAAGAACCCGGTGAGCCCGGCCGGTCCGCCGATCTCGCGCAGCAGCAGGTTTCCCGCCGTGTTGTCGCTGTACTGGATCGCGGCCGCGCACAGGTCGGCCACCGACATACCGGTTTCGACGTGCGCCTCGGTCCTCGGGGAGTTCGGCAGCAGGTCCGCGGGCGGGTAGTGGACCACCTTGTCCAGCGGTGAGCAGGGGCCATGAGCGCGCAGGACCGCCGCGGCGGCGACCGCCTTGAACGTCGAGCACATCGCGAACCGCTCCCGCGCCCGATGGGACACCACCTGCCCGGTGCAGACGTTACGGGCGTACACACCGAGGCGAGCCCCGTAGCGCCGTTCGAGCTCACTCAACTCGCCTTCGACACTGCGCAGTTGGGGTGACGTCTGCGCCGAGGCGGACGACGTCGTGACAACAGGGGTGAGTACGGCGGCGGAGGCGGCGAGGCCGGCCTTGAACAGGCCGCGGCGCGGCACGGATGCGGAAGTGGTCATGTGCAGAGGTAAACAGCAGCACCCCACTCATGTCCAAGAGTGAACTTTGAACGCACCATAACCAATTGATATGACTGCTGGATGGACCTGCTCGCACACCTTGAGGCGTACGTCGCGGTCGTAGACGAATCGAGCTTCTCGCGCGCGGCCGACCGGCTCGGGATCGCCCAGCCGCTCCTCAGCCGGCGTATCAAGACGCTTGAGGCGCACTTCGGCGGCTCGCTGTTCGACCGTTCACGGCGTCGGATCACGACCACCGAGTTCGGCGTACTCCTGCTGCCCTACGCCCAGGACGTGCTGGACCGGGCCCAGCGGCTGCGGCACGTCGCGCGGTCGGCCCGCGACGCGGCGGCAGGCGCGGTCGGAGTGCCTGCGGACTGCGGTCCGGCGGCACTGGCACGCGTCATGCGCGCGGGCGCCGAGCACGGCACCACGCTGCGCCTGCACGAACTGCCGCCGGAGGAACGGCTGGTGGGTCTGGCCGACGGATCGCTGACGCATGCACTCCTGCGCGTACCCCCGGAGCACGCCGCGCTGCGCGTGCCCCTCGGTCTGGCCTCCGCGCCGCCCGACGAGCCGGACGGTACCCGCACCGGACCGGTCGAGGGCGGCGGGCAGCGGCCTCGCTCGCGCGCGGTCCACCTCGAGGACCTGCGGCCCGCACGAGGCCGACTCCGGCGGCCGGCCGCGGTTCCGATCCTCACCATGGTGGAGGACCAGGTCCCGTACGCACAGGACCGGCTGGCCCGGGCGGCCGCGCGGGCCGGGCTGCCCGAGGGGCTGATCCGTCCGGCCGGCCCCACGGCGACGGTACTGGCCGAGACCCTGGCCGGCCGGGTGACCCTGCTCTGCGCTGAGCCCTACGCGCGGCTGCACGGGGCGAGTTGGGCGCCGCTCGCCGACGCGTTGCTGCACCGGGGGTACGACTTCGGCACCACACGGCGTCAGGAGGGCGTGACGAACGTGCCGGACTGGCTGGTCACCTTGCTGACGGCCGCCGTCGGAGCCGCGCGGAACACCCCGGCCGCGCAGCCGCCAGGGACACGACGCCAGGACGCCTCCGCACGGCTGGCGGCGCACGGATGAGCCCCCGCCCGAACCATGTCGCGAGCGACGGCGCCCTGCTGGACGTCGCCGAGGCGATCGCCGCGGACTGGGCGGCCCTCGGAGTCCACGGCTCGTTCCTCGCCCGCGGCATCGACACCGGCGAGCAACTCGGCTTCGACGTCGACGAACCCGTGCCCCTGGCCTCGGTGGTGAAGGTCCCGCTCGCCCTCGTGGCGCTGGACCGCATCGCGAGCGGGGAACTCGACCCGGCACGGCCGGTCACCGTCGAGCCGGACACCAGCAGTGTCGGTGCCACCGGGCTCGCGGCGTTCCGGCACCCGGCCACCGTGGCCGTCGGAGACCTCCTCTTCCTCATGCTCTCGGTGAGCGACAACGCCGCTGCCGACGCGCTGCTGGACCTCCTGCCGGTGGAGGACGTCGACGCCCGTCTGCGCACCTGGGGGTGCTCCGGCATCCGGGTGCGCCACCGGCTCAACCGCATGTACGAATGCGCCGCCGGCGCGGCGGGCGACGACTTCTCGCTCGCCCTCGAACTGGCGATCCGTGACGACCGTTCGGGGCGTCACTCCATCGAGACGCTGGATCCGGCCCACGCCAACCTGGGCACCGCGGCGGCGCTCGTCGATCTCCTGGAGCGCGTGTGGCGGGATGAGATCGCGCACCCCGATGCCACGTCCGAACTGCGCAGACTCATGGGGCTGCAGGTCTTCACCCAGCGGCTCGCGAGCGAACTGCGCGCGGACACGCTGCGGGTGAGCGGCAAGACCGGAACCTTCCTCCACCTCAGGCATGAGATCGGCGTCGTGGAGGCCGAGTCCGGCGACCGGGTGGCGCTGGCCGCGCTCACCCGTTCCGACCGCCGGGCCAAGCTGGCGCCGGACGTCGACCTGGCGATCGGAACCGGCGCACGGCAGGCCTTCGAGGCGCTACGCCGCTGAAGCGCGGCGCCTCTTGGCCACCGGTCCGCTCAGTCGCGTCCGCGTCCCTTCCCCAGGCGTTCCAGTACCGCACCCGCCATGGCCTGCTCACCCTTGGCGTTGGGGTGTGCGGGGGCCGCGGGCGAGGCCGGCTGCAGCGGTTCGATCCAGCGGTCGGCGGGCGCCTTGCACATGTCGTGGTCGCGCGTGGGCGCGTAGGTGTCGACGTACTCCGCGTGGTTCCAGGCGGCGACCAGGCGCAGCATGACGTTCAGGCGCTTCTCGGTGTCCCGCAGATAGGGGAAGTCCTTCGACGCGAACGGCACCGAGGGGTAGCAGCCGGTGCCGTCGTCGGGCAGGAGGTCCGGGTAGCCGACGACGAGCACCCGGGCGTGCGGCGCCCTGGCGTGCACGGCGCGCAGCACACGGTCGACCTTCGGCGCGGTCTGGACGATGTTGAGCGTCAACTGGTCGATCCCGGACGAGGCGTAGTAGCGCTCGCAGGGGTTTCCCGACAGGTCCTGGGCGGCGAGCCGGGCGCAGGTCTGGATGATGGAGCCGAAGCCGACGTCGTTGCCGCCGATCTGGACCGTCACCAGGTCGGTGTCCCGCCGCACCGCGTCGAGTTGGGGACCGTTGGTGCCCTGCGGCTTCCACATCTCCTCGGTGGTCGCTCCGGCGCAGCTCACGTCCTTGAACGCGGACACACCGCGTTGCGCCGCCACGAGCGAGGGGTAATTGTGGTCGGAGCGGGCGCAGTTGGCGTCCACCTGCTGCGGGATGAGCGGGCCCGAGGTGTAGGAGTCCCCGAGCGACACGTACTGCGTGTCGTGGCCGCGTCCCGCGTCGTGCGCGGAGGCCGGTACGGCGGAAGCGGCGACGAGCGAGCAGCCGCCGAGCGCCGCCCCCACCGCGACCGGCCACCGCCGACGTCTCGCCGCTTCTTCCGGCCTAGTGTCGTTCAGCATCGAAGACCCCCCTGAGCACGGAACTTCGCGCGCGGCCGCCACCAGGAGCGGCTCGCGCGCGTTCGACCAGGCTTGTATACCGTTCGGTATGTCCCGGGGGCCAGAGGTCGGAACCGAGCAACTGCCAGCCGACTCGCCCCTTGAGTCACGACTTCGGCTTGTTCGATGCTACGAACTTCCGCCGTAGGGCTTCCGGTGGGGCGTCTAATAGGAAACCTTCCTATCAGTATGTTAGAGGGGACAACGTCCCACCCCCCACTTCCAGTTGGAGCCCCCGTGGTGCAACTCGACGATCACGCAGCATCCCCGTCCGGCCTCTCCCGCCGGACCTTCGTCGCCCTGACCGGCGCCGTGGCCCTCGGCGGTTTCCTGGCCGCGCAGCACGCCACCGCGGCGCAGGCGGCCGCCCCGGGCCTCGACGACCCGGCGAAGAAGGAAATCGCCATGAAGCTCGTGTCGAGCGCGGAGAACTCCTCGCTCGACTGGAAGGCGCAGTACAAGTACATCGAGGACATAGGCGACGGCCGTGGCTACACCGCCGGCATCATCGGCTTCTGTTCCGGCACCGGCGACATGCTCGACCTCGTACAGCTCTACACCGACCGCAAGCCCGGCAACGTCCTCGCCAAGTACCTGCCCGCACTGCGCCGCGTCAACGGCAGCGACTCGCACGACGGACTCGACCCGAACTTCCCCAGGGACTGGCGCAAGGCCGCACAGGACTCGGCGTTCCAGCAGGCGCAGAACGACGAGCGCGACCGCGTCTACTTCAACCCCGCGGTGCGGCAGGGCAAGGCGGACGGACTGCGGGCGCTCGGCCAGTTCACGTACTACGACGCCATCGTCATGCACGGCGACGGCAGCGACCCCACCAGCTTCAGCAGCATCCGCAAGCGGGCGCTGCGCCAGGCCAAGCCGCCGGCGCAGGGTGGCAACGAGACGACGTACCTCAACGCCTTCCTCGACGCCCGGGTGTGGGCGATGAAGCAGGAGGAGGCCCACAGCGACACCAGCCGGGTCGACACCGAGCAGCGCGTCTTCCTGCGCAAGGGCAACTTCGACCTGAACACGCCGCTGGACTGGAAGGTCTACGGCGACAGTTATCACATCGGCTGATCGCAGGGGCCGCGAGGACAACACGAGGCGCCGGGACGGTCCGACCGCAGTCGGACCGTCCCGGCGCCTCGCGCTGCTCCGCGGCGTCGCCGGGGCCCCCGCTCGGTCAGCCATTCGGGTGTGTTCCCCGCCGTGGAGCGTGTGAGGTCGACGATGTTCTTCGGCACAGGTGTGATGTTTGTTAAAACGCCGGAATGAAAGGGGGCGAATGGGCAACGTTCCCTTTCATGCCCCAAACGAACCTCCCCCGGCAGGTGACACGATGACGACGGCGACCAGGGTGCCGAGGCCACCGTCCACCAATGCCACCGCAGCCGACCCCACGACTTCCCAGCCCGCCGCGATGCCCTCGCTGCCGTCCCTGACCGGACTGCGGTGGGTGGCCGCGCTGCTGGTCTTCGGACTGCATGTGCGCAACTTCGGCTACTTCGGAGGCGACGGCGGCCGGATCGTGACATGGGGACTGGGGGCCGGCGCCGTCGGCGTCTCGTTCTTCTTCGTTCTGTCCGGGTTCGTACTGACTTGGTCCGCGCGGCCCAACGACCGCGCCCTCGCCTTCTGGCGGCGCCGCATCGCCCGTATCTACCCGGTCCATCTGGCCACCGCCGCGATCGCGCTGCTGATGGCGTACACGCTGGCCCGCCAGCCGAAGCCGACGCTGCCCCAGGCCCTGGCCAACGTCCTGCTGGTCCATTCCTGGTGGCGCCCATGGTGGCAGACGCTGGACCCGGTCAGCTGGTCGCTGGCCTGCGAGGCGTTCTTCTATGCCACCTTCCCGCTGCTGGCACTCCTGCTGCGCCGCCTCGGCCCCCGGGGACTCGCGGCTCTGATCGGGATCTCGGCGCTTTCGGTCCTCGTCCTGGCCTGGGCGGAGGCGCACCACTGGGCGGACCAGCCGATCAGCTCCTTCCCCGCCGCCCGCCTGCCCGAGTTCGTCCTCGGCGCCGCCTCGGCCAGGCTGGTGCTGCTGGGCCGGTGGCGTGGCCCCGGCCTGGAAGCCTCCCTGGCCCTCGCCATCATCGGCTACTTCTTCGTCCCTCAGGTCACCGCCGGATACCCCACCACCGCCTGCACCCTCACCGGCTTCGCCCTGCTCATCCCGGCGGCCGCCGTGGCGGACCTGCGCGGTCTGCCCTCCCTGTGGCGCGGCCGGCGGATGGTCCGGCTCGGTGAACTCTCGTTCGCCTTCTACATGGCCCACCTGCTGGTGCTGCGCGCCGCCACCAGCGTGCTCGGCAAGTACCCGCACTTCGGCGTGGCGGCGGGTCTGGCCGTAACCGCCGCCCTGTTCACGGTGTCCCTCGTCCTGTCGTGGATCCTGTACGAGGCGGTGGAGCGTCCCGCGAGGCGGCTGCTCCTCCGCAAGCGCCGCTCCGCCGAGCCCCAGCCGACGCCGCCCGCCGCGGCGAAGCCCGCGCCGCTCAGCAGGTGCACCGAGGACACACAGCAGACCGACGGCTGAACCGGCGAGTTCGGCGCGCTCAGGAGCGGGGCGGGTCATCGCGGTCGACGACGGTGCCCGGGATGACCTTCCCCGGGCCGGTGTCCTCGTCCTTCAGTGCCCTCGCCTCGCTCTTGAAGATGCGGGCCGCCTTGCCGGCCGACCGTGTCAGCTCGGGGAGTTTCTTGATCCCCAGGACCACGACGACCACCAGGAGGATCAGGGCCAGCTCGCTCAAGCCGAACATCAGGTTGCTTCCTTCCGCAATCTACAGTGCTGTAGAAGTGTCTCCCGCGAGACGATCACTCAACAAGCCCTCACGGGAATCCGGTCCGGCCGGAGGCCATCGACTGTGTGAGCCGACGCTCTTCGACTGTCTAAAGTGACCGCGTGACCAACGAACCCGCGGATCCGCCCAGAACCGTCTACCCGTCCTCCATACGTCGCACCGCACTCGTCGCCCTCGGCTCGATCGTGTTCGTGGTGCTGTGCGCATGGGCTCTGCTCGGCCAGTCCAGCATCAAGGCCGTCCTCGCGGGCGCGGTGGGCGTGCCGTTCTTCGGTCTGTGCGCCGCCGTCGCGATCGGCCGTCTCGTACGACGGCGGCCCGAGCTGGTCATCACCGGCGAGGGGGTGACCCATGCGATGCTCGGCTCGATCAGCTGGACGGAGATCGCCGCGGTCGGGATCCGGGAGATCAAGGTCAGTTCAAGGCCCCAGCGCATGATCGAGCTGACCCTCCACGACCCCGGCGCCTACCTCGCGCGCGCACCACGCATGGCTCGCATCACGGGCAAGGCCAACCTGCGCCTGGGCTACAGCCCGGCGACCATCTCCGCGACCACGCTCCCGGTCGGGGTGGACGAGGTGCTGGCGGCCATGCGCCGTCACCACCCCGAGTTGAACATCGGCCACTAGGACGACGCCACCCGAAGTCCCGGCCGCTGCCGCCCTCGGTGACGTGGCTGACCTGCCGGCCCACGAGTTGCCGCCGTCCCCGCAACTCGGCGTCCCTGGCGGTGAGTTCCGCCTCCAGGCGGGCGGTACGAGTGCCCCCGGAACTCGGGCAGTGGGCAACCGCCTACGGAGAGCGCACCTGGTCGCTGCTGCCCCATGCCGCCGGCCCCGGGGCGCAGCGGGCGTCGGTGAATATCCGGGTGACCGCCGGCCGGCACGTCATGACAATGGAGCCCACGCACCAGGCCCACAGCGCAAGTACAAGGGCGCAAGCACAGGAAGGCGGCCGCCCGTGACCGTCCCGAACGTCATCCTGTCCGGGATCGTCGGTTCCACCGCGTACGGACTCGCTCACGAGGGCTCCGACGTCGACCGCCTCGGCGTCTTCGCCGTACCCACCGCGGAACTGCACGGTCTGCACCGGCCGAAGGAGTCCCACGTCACCACCAAGCCCGACCGCACCCTGCACGAGGCCGCCAAGTGGTGCCGCCTCGCCCTCGGCGGCAATCCGACCGCGATGGAACTGGTGTGGCTTCCGGACGAGTTGTACGAGGTGCGGACGCCGTTCGGGGACGAGCTGATCGGCATACGGTCCTCGCTGCTGTGCGCCAAGCGCGTCAGGGACGCCTATCTCGGCTATGCCACACAGCAGTTCCGGCGCCTGGAGGCCCGCGGTGACGGATCGTTCTCCGCGGACACCCGTAAGCGCACCGCCAAGCACGCCCGGCACCTGAAGCGGCTGTGCCACCAGGGCCTGGAGCTGTACGCCACCGGTCGGCTGACCATCCGGGTCGAGAACCCGCAGGAGTACCACGACTTCGGCGAGCGCGTGGCCGCCGACGCGTCCGCCGCTCTGCCCGTGCTCCGGGCCTACCAGGCCGCGTTCGACGAGACGACCAGCGTGCTCCCGGAGCAACCGGACGAGGCGGCCGCCGAAGCGTGGCTGCGCCGCGTACGGGGCCACCTGTATGCCGAGGCGCCGGTGCGGGGATGACCTCGGCCGTCACCTGTGACTGCTGCTGGTGGTGGTCGCCGGAGGTGGGGACGAGGGCGCCTGTTGCAGCGCGGCCAGCAACTCGTTCCGGCCGACGAGCAGTTCGGTGAGGATGCGGCGGGCGGCGGCCAGCAGTTCGGCGACGTCACCGCCGGCCAGTGCGTAGAGGACCGTGGAGCCCTCCCGGGTGGACACGACGATCCCCGACCGTCTCAGCACCGCCAACTGCTGCGAGAGGCTGGACGGTTCGATCTCGATGTCCGCCAGCAGATCCCGTACGGGGACGGGGCCGTGCTGCAGCAGCTCCAGGACCCTGATGCGCACCGGGTGACCGAGCATGCGGAAGAACTCCGCCTTGGCCTGGTAGAGGGGGACTTGCACGCGTTCGCTCCCTGCCGGGTCGGAGTGGTCGCCAGGATGCGGCGGCACCGCGAAGGTGCCGCCGCTCGATCCGGCTTCATGAGTCGATCCTTGTCGCCCGGGACCCTGCGCATCCACGAGTTGGGTTCATGCTGATCTCGTGACTTGAAGAAGTCTTCACGTTCTGGGCATGCGTGTGCCCGGGCCCACGACCGCTCAGACCTCGATCTGTTCCTCCACCCGCTTCAGCTGGTGCCGGGCCATGGCCAGATTGGACCGGGACTTGTCGAGCACGAGATAGAGGAAGAGCCCATTGCCATTGCGCCCGCTGATCAGGCGGATCAGGTGGTACTGCCCCTCAAGCGTGATCAGGATGTCCTGAATGTCGCCCTTCAGGCCCAGCTGCTCCATCGTGCGCACTTTCGCACGGATGACATCCGTGTTGCCCGCCGAGGCGATGTTCAGGTCGAGGTCCTTGTTCCCGCCCAGAGTGCCCAGCGCCATGCCGCTGGTGTAGTCGACGACCGCTGCCCCGAGCGCCCCCTCGACCGAGGCCATGATCTCCTTCAAGGACACTTCGACATTCGCCATCGTGCCTCCCCTTGGTTGTCGGCTGCGGCGGCGCGGCGCGTTGCCGTCCCGCCCGGTGGTTGCACCGTAGACATGCATATGCAGCCCGATGGGGGCGTCTCCGGGACTGACGGCCGATGCCTGATAGATCACATAAGACGACTGATCTTGAATCCAGGGACGATCGACTTCGATTGACTGGGAGCGGCGATCGACGGCGTCGCGCCAGGGGTCAGGGCGCGGTGAACAGGTTCGGGAAGCGTGGCGCGAGCCACGGCTTGCGCCCCCAGGCGACGATCTGTCCCCGCGCGATGGCCGGCCACGGGCTGCGCCGGCCCAGCGCGATGAGCAGGAAGGCGACGGGCTCGATGAGGATGGTGCAGTCCGGGCGCTCCTGCGGCTCCGGGGTCACCCGCACAGTGCCGTCCGCCAGGGTCACGCCGAACGCCGTACCGCCCCTGAGCCGCACGGTGTAGCGGGCGGTGAGACCGGCCGTGGCGGCCGCGTCGGCCACGAGCGGCATGACCGAGAGCATGAACGGCATGCACAGCCCGACACGGTCCGGGTCGATCATGTGCGGGCGCTTCACCGCGCGAGCGAGGTCGTAGCCGTGGCCCAGCATGTGGGTGAGCAGGTAGGACGCGAGAAGGGGTCTGGTCAGGGGGCCGAGCGGCGTGACGAGCGGTGTGTCGTCGGCGGTCGGGTCGGCCGCGGCCCTCGCCACGGCGGCCAGGAAGGCGTCGGCCTGCTCGGTGATCACCGCCGCCAGTGGCTCCGCCCGGCGCTCCCCGTAGGCGGCGAGGGACTGTTCATTGGCGGCGGCCAGGCTCTGGGGCGTGCCGTCCCCGTAGGGGCGCTCGCGCCCGGCCGCGAGGTCGGCCATCAGTTCGTTGGCCAGTGCCAGATGGGCGGCCGCCTCGCCGAGGGTCCACTCGGATCCCGGTACGGGGACGGTCGTGTCGGACACGCCCCGCACCAGCGTGGCGATGTCTCCTGCGGTCTCACGTATCGCCTGCCCGAGCCCTTCGGGCAAGGGTTCCCTGATGTCCTGCCGTACCGTCGGACGCACGCCGCACGCTCCCGTTCTGCCTGCCGCGCCCATCGCGCGCCGGGGTACCCAATCAGACTCGGCGCCCCGCGACAAGCCTCGGTGCACGGCTTCGTGGGGCGGGCCCCGGCGCAGGCCAGGGGGCGGCTGCCCGCCCGTCCCGGTGCGTCGAAGGGTTCCTCTGCGCGACTCGATGTGCCGAACACGTGAAGAATTGACGGGAGTTGTGAAAGGCGGCAAGAATTCGCTTACTTCGCTGGGCCTGAAGCGAGCGAAGTGACGCGAGTGACTCGGTCGTCCACGCCTTCATGGCGTCTGCCCGTGTCGGCGCTCGCGGTCCACCACCTCCCACACCTTCACCTTCACAGAGGCTTATCTTGTCGCGTTCGCATCAATCGAGAACTCTGGCCGCTCTTGCGGCAACCGCTTTCACCGGCACGATCGTCCCCCTGGTCGCGGCCGGTGCCGCAAGCGCCACGACGGCCGCCGACTGCCAGTCCGCCACCGTCCAGTACCGCATCGTCGACGCCGGCGGAAAGACCGTCGGCGCGGACTGGACCTCGCAGGGCGGGTTCCACCAGTGGGACAGCGCCCCCGGAACCGTGGAGGTCCGGCTCGCCCCGGGCCAGACCGTGGGCGACGGCTGCAAATACCCCGTCTCCCTCGCCGAGTACACCACCGAGGGCTCGAACTGGTACACCTCCGGTCACCAGACCCTGGTCGACAAGGCCACCGTCTACCTCACCGCCGCCGACGTGGCCGGCTCGGACGACGCCAAGCGGACCTGGCAGCACCTGTCCGTGCAATCGCCCGACTGCTACGGCCAGATCGACCTGTACGGCGACGACATCTCGTACGACGGCAAGACCGGCGAGGGCCACGGCCCCGTTCCCTACCAGCCGGACAACGTCATCACCCCCTACCACCTGATAGCCGCGTGGAACGGCGGGGACAAGGCGTGCACCCCCGGCACCCCCGACCCGCCCACCCCCACACCGTCCGAGCCGACCCCGTCCACGCCCGCGACCCCGACCACCCCGGCGGACAGCACGCCGCCGAGCCACGCGACCACTCCGCCGACCACCCCCAAGCCCTCCACCACGCCTCCCACGACGCCGGACGTGCCCCCGCTCCAGTCGACACCGCCCACCACCCCGAAGCCGTCGCCCAGTGACAGCAAGCCGCCCCTGGCCGAGACGGGCGCGAGCGCCCCGGTCGGCCTGATCGCGGGCGGCGCCGCCGTGGTGATCGTCGCCGGAGCCGGAGCGGTCTACATGACCAGCCGCACGCGCCGCTCATGACCCGGGCGCACGGGATCGTCCCCGTGCCCTGACGCACCCCGGCAGCTCTGCCTCCGCGCCGGTCCGGAGGCGGAGCTGTCGCCGTCGGGCCGGAGAGGGCCCCCGGAACTCGGCCGCCGTTCGCGCCGACTCCTGAAGCGGTACGGAGGTACGGACGTGATCTGGAGACGCGGCTGATGGACGATTCTCGGCACGCCTCGCTCGCCCCCGCCCGCCCTCTGCGGGTACCTCGTGCTGCTGGCGGTGCTGTTCACGGTGTCGTACGCCGTCGGCGCCTCGGTCGGACCCGCACATCGACGCCTACACTGCCCTTTGGCTGACGGACCGGCAGAACCGGGGGATGGGCCCCTGCGAAAACCGGATGACCCGCGGCGGCGGCCCACGCTACGGTGCTTCTTGTTCAGGTGCGCAGGCAGCGGCTACTTCGCCTCTCAAGCGGGTGACGCGGGTTCGAATCCCGCCGCCGGTTCCGGCCGGTGTCGTCCAGTGGCCCAGGACGCCTACAGTGCCGCCGCCGACCTCGATCTCTGAACATCAAGGGCGCGTCACGTCTGCTGCGGGCCCCACTGATCCGGCCCGACCTCGCGCCATTCGATCAGCGGTGAATGGGCGACCTCGTCCGGGTCGATGTCCAGCCCGGCCCGGCGCAGGAACTCGACGACGTCCGGCACACCGTACGCGAGCCCGAGGATCTCGCCGTCCACGCGCACTCTGCGGCCTCCGCTCGGTGAGGGCGGCGAGACCACGACGCGAAACTGCCTGGTCACATCACCAGCATCAGGCGGTCGGTCCGGACGCGCATCCGGCGGGGCGTCGCCCTCGACGGTCCGGTCGCAGGCAGTGGTCCCGAGTACCGCCCCACCGTGCTCACACCGCCACCAGCTCGGCCCACCGGGTGACCCCACCGCAGTGGATGCGCATGCCGTGCCGAGCGGCCAGTGCGTGGACGATCTGCTTGCCCCGGCCGTGCTCGTCCGGGTCGATTCCGTCGGGCGACTGACCGGCGGCCAGTACGGGTCCCGCGTCGGTCACCTCCACGCGCAGGGTCCTGAGCCCGTCGCGCGGGCCCCAGGACAGCCGCAGCTCGGCCGGTGGCAGAGCATGGACGAGCGCGTTGGTGAGCAGCTCCGTCACCACCAGGATCGCGTCGTCGACGATCTCCGGAGGCACGTTCCAGGCGGCCAGGACCGCCCTCACACTCCGGCGTATGGCCGAGACGGCGCCGGCGACGGGCGGCAACGGAAAGACGTGTTCGACCACCCCCCCAGGTCTGATTTCGAGCTGTGCCGCCATGTGCTCTCCTCCGGTGAGCGCTGCCGGCGGATCGCCGGGGCTCAGTGCGCTTTCCCGCACGTTAGGCAGACGAGCCGAGTCGGTCAATGAACGGTGGTCGGCATTGTCGAACGGTGGCCCTCACCTGGTGCTGAGCCGGTGAGCTGCACGTAAGGCGGTCCCTCCACGGCCGTACTAGGCTCGTTTCATGGCCGGCCCAGTCCAGTCGATCGAACGGGCGGCGGCAATTCTGCGGCTGCTCGCTGGTGGGCCCCGTCGGCTCGGGCTCGGCGAGGTGGCGGCCTCGCTCGGGCTGGCGAAGGGCACCGCCCACGGCATTCTGCGCACGCTCCAGCACGTGGACTTCGTGGAGCAGGACGCGGCGACGGGGAAGTACCAGCTCGGGGCCGCGCTGCTGCATCTCGGCACGAGTTACCTGGACGTCAACGAGCTGCGGTCGCGCTCCATCAACTGGGCCGACGCCCTGGCCGCCCGCAGCGGGGAGGCCGTCCGCCTGGGCACCCCCTTGGAGGGCAGGGTCCTGGTCGTCCACCACGTCTTCCGGCCGGACGACACGCTCCAGACCCTGGACGTGGGCGCACTGCTGCCGCTGCACGCCTCCTCGCTCGGCAAGGTTCTGCTGGCCTTCGGGACCGCCCCTCTGGAAGCGGTTCTCGAATTCGGGCTGGAGACCTACACACGGCACACGATCGTCGACCCGGAGGAGCTCTCCCGGGCGCTCGCCGAGGTCCGGGAACTCGGGTGGGCCGCCGAGGTCCAGGAAATGAGCATGGGCGAGGCCGGCGTCGCCTCGCCGATCCGAGGGCACGGAGGTCTCGTCGTGGGCGCCATCGGACTGTCCGGGCCGGTCGAGCGGATCTGCGACAGCCAGGGCCGTCCCCTCCCGAACCTGATCACCCTGCTCCGTGAGGCCGCACGGGCGATCTCCAGAGACCTGGGCGCAGCTCGCTGGTAGCCACCCGCCTCCTCGACACATCGGAAGGCAGAGCTGATCATGGTTGAACGGTATGTAATGTCCATCGATCAGGGCACCACCTCCACTCGATGCATTCTGTTCGACCAGCAGGGGCGGCTGGTGACGGTCGCGCAGCGTGAGCACCAGCAGCACTTCCCCAAGCCCGGATGGGTCGAGCACGACGCCCTGGAGATCTGGCGCAATCTGCAGCGCATCGTGCCCGAAGCACTGTCGGGCACCGGGGTGGGCGCGAAGGACGTCGCCTCGATCGGTATCGCCAACCAGCGGGAGACGACGGTGCTCTGGGACCGGCGTACGGGTGCCCCGCTGGACAGGGCCATCGTCTGGCAGGACGTCCGCACGGCGCCGCTCGTCGAGGAACTGGGCCGGCGCCCCGGCGAGGAGTTCTTCGTGGAGCGTTGCGGTCTGCCGCCCTCGACCTACTTCTCCGCACTGCGGCTGCGCTGGTTGTTCGATCACGTGGACGGGCTCGAACAGCGTGCCAGGGACGGCGAGGTGCTCTTCGGCACGATGGAGACCTGGCTCATCTGGAACCTCACCGGGGGAGCGGACGGCGGCCTGCACATCACCGACCCCACCAACGCCAGCCGCACGATGCTGATGAACATCCGTACGCTCACCTGGGACGAGGAGCTGCTGGAGTTCTTCGGGGTGCCCCGCACGATGCTGCCCGAGATCCGGTCGTCCGCCGAACGGTACGGCGCTGCCCGCCTGGTGCTCCCGGGCGTCCCCATCACGGCGGCCCTCGGCGACCAGCAGGCCGCCCTGTTCGGCCAGACCTGCTTCTCCCCGGGAGAGGTGAAGTGCACCTACGGCACGGGCAGCTTTCTGCTGCTCAACACCGGTACCGATGTCGTGCGGTCCCGCAACGGGCTGCTCACGACCGTGGGTTACAAGATCGGGGACCAGGCCCCCGTCTACGCCTTGGAAGGCTCGATCGCCGTCACCGGCTCACTGGTCCAGTGGTTCCGGGACCGTCTGGGCCTGATCAGCAGCGCCCCGGAGATCGAGACCCTCGCGCGCACGGTCGAGGACAACGGCGGCTGCTACATCGTGCCCGCGTTCTCCGGTCTGTTCGCACCTCACTGGCGCAGCGATGCGCGCGGTGTCATCGTCGGCCTCACCTCGTACATCACCAGGGGACACCTGGCCCGAGCCGTCCTGGAGGCGACCGGCTGGCAGACCCGCGAGGTCGTCGACGCCATGAACGCCGACTTCTCGGTCCCCCTCAAGCAGCTCAAGGTGGACGGCGGGATGACGGCGGACAACCTGCTCATGCAGTTCGTCGCCGATGTGCTCGACGTGCCCGTGGTACGGCCCATGGTCGCCGAAACGGTCTCCCTCGGCGCCGCCTACGCCGCCGGGCTCGCCGCCGGTTACTGGTCGGACCTGGAGGTCCTGCGCCGCCACTGGCACCGGGCCGCCCAGTGGCTGCCGGACATGGACCCCGAGCGCAGGGAACGGGAGTACGCCGACTGGAAGCGGGCCGTCGAGCGCTCGCTGGGCTGGGTCAGATCGTCGGAGTCGCCTTGACCGGTGAACTCGGGTCCGCCGGTGGCCCGTACGCCTGGGGTCGCTTCCGTCCCACAGGTGTACGGGCGCTGCCGACCGGCCGCTATGGGCCGGCGCCCGGTGTCAGCGCTAGGTGTCAGCGCTTGGTGTAGATGAAGCCGACCTTGTCGAGTTCGTCGCCCGAACGTCCGTGGAAGCCGGCGATCTGCCAGCCCGACGGTGCGGTACGGGTCACGCAGTCCGAGGTGGTCGTACCGCCCGCGAGGGTGCGGCCCAGGTTGGTGGTGAACCTGGCATAGAAGATCCGGGTGTGACTGTCCTTCACGCCTTCGCAGAGGTAGGCGGTCGTCACGTACTCGCCGCTGCCGAGCGTCAGCGACGACGCCGTGCCGCCGGTTCCGCCGTGGGTGAGCGTGGTGCCGTTGCTCAGGGTGATGCCGACCTGGTCGACCCGGGACCCGGAGCGCAGCGCGACGGTGGTGGCGCGGGCGCCGGCGGGGACCTTGTCGATGTCCTGGTAGTAGTCGCCGTGCGGACCGCCGAACTGGTCGCTGAGCTGGAAGTCCGGGTTCTGCGACCAGGAGAAGCCGACCGTGATCGGGTCGTGGTCCGAGAGCATGAGCCCGTCGGAGGTCAGGAACTTGGCGTGCTCGTTGTTGTAGGCGGTGGCGTTCAGCGTGACGAGCCTGCTGCTGCGGTACAGGACCTTGTCCACGACCTCGCAGGTGTTCGGCACGGTGGCCCCCGTCTGGTCGCAGACCAGCGCGTCACTGCCCTTGGCCGGCGGTGTGCCGCCGCGGATCAGCTGCACCCAGGCGTCGGTCAGCCCGTTGGCCGCGGCGAACTCGGCGATGGTGTCGCCGGTGCGGGTGTAGCGGGTGTTGGTGTCACCCATGACCACGACCGCGTTGCCCGCCGAGTGCGACTGGATGAACGACGTGATCTGGTTCAGGTTGTCCGCGCGCGAGGCGAGGTCGCCGTCGTTCGTGCCCGCGTTGGTGTGCAGGTTGTAGAAGTCGACGTACACACCCTCGGCGAGGCGCTCACGCATGAAGGTGAAGCCCTTCGGGGTGAGGCAGTCGCCGGAGTCGAGCTGGCAGGAGTTCCACTTCACGCGCTCGAAGTCGTCACCGTCCCAGGCGTAGTCGGAGACGGTGTTGAGCCCGCTGCCGATGCCCGCGCCGCCGCTGGTGGCGGTGCGGTAGGGGTGGGTGTCGGTGGAGTACAGGTACGCGTGGTAGCTGAAGTCCTCCTGGACGTTGACGATGTCGTACGGTGCGATGCGCCGGCCGATCTCCGTCGTGCTGGTGTCGCGCGGTGTCGATGCGCTGGACAGGGATTCCGGAAGGCCGGCGACGTTGTACGTGAGCACGCTGAACGTGCCCGAGCCGGCAGCCGCGGCCGGCGTGGCTGCCGTCGTGAGCCCGCCGAGGGCGGCGACCGCGGCCGCCAGGCAGGCGACGAGTCTGCGCATGGGGGTGTCTCCTACGGGGGGGTGGACCGATCGGGGTGTGAGCATGCCAAAACTTAGCGGCAAACGCTTTCTGCGCACCCTGTTCGCGCCCGTCCAATCGGGGAATTCCATGTGACGAGGAGTAGATCAACTACCGTTTGGAGGCAGTTGGTTCACTTGTGCGTGGGTGGAAAGGGCTTGTAGAGGCGGCCACTTGCGCCTGCACTCGCCCTTGCTGAGGCGGGCGCTTGCCGCTACCGGCTCTGCCGGCGCTTCGGGAGGGCCGTCCGCCCCACCGTCGCCGCCAGCTTGCGCAGCCGCCGCCACTCCAGGGGCGGGGTGACCGCGGGGACGCCGGGCCGGGTGCGCGGGACCCGGACCCGCAGGGCGCCGGGCCGGATGCGGCAGTCGACCGGTGCGGGCAGCACCAGGGCCTCGCCGTCCACGCCGGCCTCGACGTCCCCTTTGTCGCCGTCGACGACGACCTGCCGGGCGGTGACCGCGGTGAGCCCCTCGGCATTCCGTCCGCGCAGCAGTCCGGCAGCGTGGGCAGCGCTCTCCACCTTGACGCCGAGCACCCCGAGCACGCCCAGGTCCATCCGCTCCCGATAGCCGAGGCCCGCCACGTCGTCCATGCGATAGGGATTGTTGCTGACCAGGACGGCCTGGGGCGTGTCGATGACGATGTCGGGGCCGCCGGTGCCCGCGACGCGCGCGGTGAGCCGCGGCCCACTTTCGTGGGTGAGCAGTTCGGGCAGCAGATCCAGGGTCGTGCGCACCTTGTCGTCCCGGTACGCGGGGCTCTGCACGACCGCGGCGTACGCCCCGAAGGACGCATTGTTCACGAAGGGGTGCTCGCCCGCGAAGCCGAGGTCGACCCGGAGTTCGACCCCGTCGCGGAGCGCGTCCAGGCACGCCGAGGGGTCGCCGCGATCGAGCCCGAGATCCATGGCGAAGTGGTTGCGGGTCCCGGCGCAGATCACCAGGAACGGTACGTCGTGCTCCGCGGCGACGGCCGCGACCCGCGCCTGTGTCCCGTCCCCGCCGGCGACCCCGAGCAGATCGGCGCCTTCCGCGAGGGCGGCACGGGCCAGCGCGACGACGTCTTCGGGCCCGTCCGCCCGGCCGGCGCCGAGCAGATGCACGTGGGCCCCGAGTTCCTCGGCCTTCGCCTTCAGCCCGAACCGCTCGACCTTCCCGCCGCCGGACCACGGGTTCATGATCAGATACGGCTGTGCCGGAGGCGGCGTGTCGTACTCGACGACCCGTACGACGTGCGACCGCGTGCCGCTGAGCGCGACCTTCCCGGTCCATACGGCAAGTCCCCACAGGGCCAGCAGCAGGACGGGCAGCCACAGCAGCCGCGCCACGGCGAAGAGCGCGATCGCGGCGGCGGGCGCGGCGACCGCGAGCACCCCGGCGGCGGCCCGGAGCCAACCCCGCCGGGTGAGCGTCCACCACAGCGCCGCCAGGCACACGGCGAGCGACAGGCCCCCGACCAGCACGAGTACCACCCCGGCCGAGGACGCGGTGCCGAGCGGTGCGATCACGGCCAGCCCGGCGAACGTCAACGACGCCCGCGCCGCCCACCGTTGCCGCGCGTGCGCCCGTTCGTCCAGGCCCGAGCCCGTACGCGGACCGCCTCCAGGACCCGCGCCCTCGTCCTTCAAGCCTGCCCCGCCTTTCCAGTGAGCTCAGGAGCCGGCGTCTTCGTCGCCCTCGTGCCGTGCCGCGCGCTCGAAGTCCTCCCAGGCCTGACGCTGGATCTCCGCGCTGTCCGCGAGCAGTTCCTCCAGGGGCGCCGCCTTGCCGGTCGGCGGAGCGAGTGCCCGCGTGAGCGTGTCGTAGAGGTACGCGCAGGCGTCGGCCTCGGTGGCGAATCGCCGTATGACACTGTCCTGGGAGCGTTCGCTCAGGCCGACGCACCAACTGTCCGCCGTACGACGCAGAAAGTAATGGGCATCGGGTCGGGCGGGTACGGCGGCGACACCGGCAATCTCGTAGAACGCCTCGGGAACGCCCGCCTCGCGGAGTCTTTCGACGAGTTCTGCTCTGTCCATCAGGTCGGTCGGTCCTGTCCGTGGTCGCCCGGGTGGTCTCCGGCGCCGCTGCCCGAGACCACCCAGGGTCTGCCGCGGTCAGGTTACCGGCAGCTCTTCCAGGTCCTTCAGCATGACGAGCTCGGGGATCGGCTTGTCAGTGAGGTACTGGAGCCCCTGGCCGGGCTGGCCGAACCAGGGCCTGATCGGGCCCGCGTGGACGGTGAACGACTTGAGGACCCGGTAGAGGTGATAGCCGTACGGGTGGGCGGGGTCGAAGGTGTCGAGGTTGCTCGGCGGAATCGCGCGCTTGGCGTACGGCGTGCCCGCGGGCGCGAGGAAGCGGCCGAAGCCGCTGCCGAAGAGGTCGAGCAACTGCCCCGCGCGGAGCGTCAGATCACGCTCGACCGGCTTGCCGTCCTGGAGGACGAAGCCGTTGTTGTCCGGGTACCACCAGCCTGACTTCTCCGTCTGCGGATCCGTCTGCCAGTAGCAGCCGAGGAACCAGTAGGCGTCCGTCCCGTCCGTGCGGTGATAGCCCTTCAGCATCTGGCCGAGGGCGCCCGTGCGGGGAAGGTCCGCCGGTCCCAGCCGCCAGTCGTCCATGAAGTACTTCTGGAGCGCCGGTGGCGTGGAGTTGTTCCCGCGGCCGCGGTGCTCGGTCGGGCAGTGAGCGATGCCGACCGCACCCTGCTGGGCGGCTTGAGCCGTGGCCGGTGCGATGCCGACCATCAGGAGCAGCCACGCGAGGGTGCTCCCCATGAGAGCGCGCAGTACGCGCATCCGATGTCCCTTCTCTTGCCGGCGCCGACCGGCGCCCGCGCTTCGATGCAGGGCCCAGTTCAGGGGCGGCCTCTGCGGGAGGACCGAAGAAAACGCAGCCTGTCACCCGAACCGGTGGGGACAATTCATCGAATGGCCGAAGGGCCGGACACCGCGCAGCCGGGCGGTGCTTGAGGAAGGCAAGGGGAGGCCACGCATGGAGGTCCGATCGGTCGTCGGGCGAGGCGTCCGCGTGGGCGCGCGGGTTGGGGCATGGCCCGCGGGGACCCTCGCCGGCGGGTGCCTGGTCGTCGCCTTCGTCTTCCTGGTCGGGGGCCGATGGGGGACCGTCCGCACGCTCGTCACCGCGGGTGTCGTAGCCGCCCTCGTGAGTATGGCGGCGGGCATCGTCCTGGGCGCCGGCGCGGCGCTCATGTTGGCGGCCGCACCCCGGCGGCTGCTTGGGCGCCCCGTGCTCAGGGGCACGCTCGCGGGGCTCACCGCCGGTCTGCCGCTCGCGGCACTCTCGGTCGCCTTCCTGTCAGGGGACGGCTACTCCCTTGCGAGCTACCCCCCTTCGATTCATGTCCTTGTGTGGACCGTGCCGCTGGTGATCGCCCTGGTGGTGGCCGCGCACAGCGGCGAGATCGCCGGGGCCAGGGCCGCCGGGGGTGCGGTGCGGGCCGAAGTCGTGCGCGGTGGCGGCTCCGACGGCGAGGTCCTACCGCACGAGTGAGTCGTCATCGGGCCATCTGCCCGGCCTTGGCCTGGACGTGGGCGACGTAGCGGATGGTGAACACCATCGGGACGACGAAGCCCGCGATCTGGATGACTGTCGCGGTGGTGGAGTGGGCGTCTCCGGCGTGTGCCACCAGGGCGAGGACGACGGCGGTGAGGACGAAGGCCGCGGTCCATACGGCGGTGATGACGACGTTGGTGCGGATGAACGGCTTGAGCTCCCAGACCTCGGGCGGGGTGGTGCGCTTGGCGATGCCCAGGGTGAACGGCCTGCCGATGGCCAGCGAGACGCCTGCGATCACCGCGAGGGTGCCCGAGGAGAGAGCCGCGGAGTAGTCGTGCACACCGGAGTGGGGATCGGCGAAGGCGACGACGGCCAGTGCGGCGAAGAAGAACGCCGAGCCCAACTCGATGATCAGTGCGTCGAATCCGGTGCCGGCCCTGACCTGCTGGGCGACGAGCGCCACGGCGACCACCAGAGCGGCCAGTGCTGCCCACTGCCAGTCCCCCGACGGGAGTACGGCGAAGACGATCCACGGCAGGAACGTACGCAGGTAGGACATGGTCTCTCCGTTTCGGGTTTCTGTCGCGACATGTCAAAAGTAGAAGGTCCGGCATCGACATGTCAACCCTGGAATATGAGAGGTACAGTGGCGGCATGAGCCTCAGACACGCACTGCTCGGTCTTCTCTCGGAGCGCCCCGCCAGCGGTTACGACCTGCTGAAGCGATTCGATACGTCGCTGGCCAACGTCTGGCCGGCCACGCAGAGCCAGATCTACACGGAGCTGACCAAGCTGGCCGACACCGGGCTGATCACGGTGGCGGCCGAGGGGCCGCGCGGCCGCAAGGAGTACGCCCTCACCGAGGACGGGCTGGCCGAGCTGCGGCACTGGCTGACCGAGACGAAGCCCCAGCGCAACACCCGTAGTGATCTGCTGCTGCGGGTCTTCTTCCTCGGAGTGCTCAAGCCGGAGCAGGCACGCGCGTATCTGACCGAGCTCACCGAGTTGTCCGAGCAGAGTTACGCGGAGCTCGACCAGTTGGCGCGGGACATCGACTGGGACGACGACAACCTCTCCGTCTACGGCCGGATCGCCCTGGAGTACGGACTGCGCTTCAACGCCATGCGCCGGGAGTGGGCCCGTTGGGCCGCTGACCAGATCGCGTAGGGGATAGACTATGACGGCCGTTATATCCGGCGGAGTGCGAGGAGAATCCGCAGGTGAACCAGACCAGTCCGCAGACACGCGAACGGATCGTGGCCGGTGCGGCCGACATGATCAGTCGACGTGGCCTGAATGCGACCAGCATCCGCGAGATGGCCAAGCATGCCAAGGCTCCGCTCGGCTCGACCTACCACTACTTCCCGGACGGCAAGCAGCAACTCGCCACGGAAGCCGTCCGCTACGCCGGTGAGACCGTCGCGCGGATCCTGCGCAAGGAACTGCGGGCGGGCCCGGCCGCCGGCCTGCGGGCCTTCCTCGACCTGTGGCGCAAGGTGGTCGTCGACACCGAGTTCCGTGCCGGATGCCCTGTCCTGGCGGTCTCCATCGAGGAGCCGCCGACCGACGAGGTCCCCGCGGCCGTGGCGGCGGCCGCCGAGATCTTCGACGAGTGGGAGGGCCTGCTCGCAGGGTCCCTGCGCGAGCACGGCGCCGACCCCGACCAGGCCGCGCAGCTCGCCACCCTCGTCGTGGCGGCCGTCGAGGGGACGGTCGCCATGTGCCGCGCCAAGCGCAGCACCCAGCCGCTCGACCACACCGCCGAGCAACTGCAGAAACTGGTCCTCGCGGCGATCAAGGACTGAGCCGCACGGCATCCGTCAGTGTCTCGGCCGGCGTGCACCGCTGTTCGAGATCCAGGCGTCCTGGGTGCTGTCATGGGGGAGAACCGGATGACATGCTTCCCGCGCACTTCGACTTCGTCCCAGACCCAGTCCCAGTCCCAGACCCAGTCCTGGACAGGAGCACCCGTGAGCTACGACGTCACCGGCATCCGCGCCCAGTTCCCCGCCCTCGCCGCCGGGATCGCCCACTTCGACGGCCCCGGAGGCACACAGACCCCGCAGCCGGTCATCCAGGCCGTCTCCGACGCCCTCGCCCATCCCTTGTCCAACCGCGGCCACGAAGTGGTGGGGGAGGCCAACGCCGAGGCGATCGTCGTCGAAAGCCGTCGTGCCATGGCGGACCTGCTCGCCGCCGACCCCGCAGGGATCGTCTTCGGCCGCAGCGCCACGCAGCTCACCTACGATTTCTCCCGCACCCTCGCCAAGGGCTGGGCCGCCGGCGACGAGGTGGTCGTCACCCGGCTCGACCACGACTCCAACATCCGGCCCTGGATCCAGGCCGCGCAGCGGGCCGGTGCCACCGTCCGGTGGGCCGAGTTCGACCCCGCGACGGGCGAACTGACCGCCGACGACATCCGCGCCGTGCTCTCCGAGCGCACCCGGCTGGTCGCCGTCACCGCCGCGTCCAACCTGATCGGCACCCGGCCCCCGATCGCCGAGATCTCCCGTTCGGTGCACGAGACCGGCGCGCTGCTGTACGTCGACGGCGTCCACCACGCCGCCCACTCCCTGGTCGACGTCGACCGGCTCGGCGCCGACTTCTACACCTGCTCGCCGTACAAGTTCCTCGGCCCCCATCACGGGGTCCTGGCCGCCCGTCCCGAACTGCTGGAATCCCTCCACCCGGACAAGCTGCTCCCGTCGACCGACACGGTCCCGGAGCGCTTCGAACTCGGCACCCTGCCCTATGAGTTCCTCGCCGGTACGCGCGCGGCGGTCGACTTCCTCGCCGGCCTCGACGGCGCGGCGACGGGCACGCGCCGAGAGCGACTGGCCGCCGCGGCCGCGGCCCTCGAAGGACACGAGGACGCGCTGCGGACGCGGATCGACAAGGGCCTGTCGGAACTGGAGGGGATCACGATCCACTCCCGCGCGGCCGACCGCACCCCGACCCTGCTCCTCACCTTCGAGGGCCGCGACGCGACGGTCGCCTACCGCTTCCTGGCGGCCCGCGGCGTGCACGCACCCGCCGGCTCCTTCTACGCGCTCGAAGCCTCCCGGCACCTCGGCCTTGGCGACACCGGCGGTCTGCGGATGGGTCTCGCGCCGTACAACGACGCGGCGGACGTCGACCGGCTCCTGGAAGGTCTCGCCGACTTCCTGCGGTCCTGAGACGCGTCAGGCTGCCCCGAGCCGGCTCCCCAGCCCCACGTTCCAGCGTCCCGCGCGACCGCTGAACTCGGTTGCGGTCAGGGGCGGTACGTCGAGACGCCAGAAGGCGGACTCCGGCGCTCCGAGCACCCGCAGGGTCGCGGCACGGACGATCTCCGGCTCCACCACCGCCACGGTACGGCCGGAGAGCTGCGCGGTCCCGTCCAGCCAGTGCGCAACGCGCAGGCACAGCTCGTGCACCGACTCCCCGCCGTGCGGCGCCGCCTGAGGATCCGTCAGCCAGCGAGCCATTCCGTCCGGCTCGGCGGTGCTGACGTCGTCCAGGGTGCGGCCTCGCCAGCGGCCCATGTCCAAGCCGTTCAGCGAAGGCGAGTCGGTGGCGTCGAGGCCTAGCGCCGAGGCCGTCTCCCGGCAGCGGACGGTGGGGGAGGTGAGGGTGCGGTCGGCAGCCGGGAGCGCATCGGCGGCCGAACGGGCACGGGCCGTGCCGGCCGAGTCGAGTGGGGAACCGTCGTCGAAACGGGCCTGGCGGAGGGCCGCGTTCATCGCCGGCGAGATCAACAACACCCGACTGGTCATCCATTGACTCCGTTGCTCAAGTGACTCCGTTGCTCAAGCACCGCTGCTCAGGTGCGTGTCCGGGGCCGACCCGTGCGCCCTTGGTCGTACCCCCGTACGACGATCGGGCCGTCGCCGGTGCCGTCGGCCGCCACCGTCACTTCCAGGCCGTCTCCACGCAGGGCCCGGTCTCCGGCAAGTGCTTCTTCGCCCACTCGCCGAGCTCCTTGAGTGCGGGCTCCAGCGCGGCCCCGGACTCGGTCAGCCGGTAGGAGACCCGCAGCGGCGGTCCTTCGTCGACCTCGCGCACCACGAGTCCGGCGGCGGCGAGCTCGGCCAGCCGGTCGGAGAGCATGCGCTCGCTGATGCCGGGGACGGCCCGGCGCAGATCGGCGAAATGTGCCGGTTGTTCCACCAGTACGGCCACGATCGGGCCGCTCCAGCGCTTACCGAGCAGCTGGAAGACGCGAGTGATGCCGTCGTCGACTCGCTTGCATGCCGCCACGTCGTGGTTCTGATCCGCCGCCATGGGATCAGGATATCGCCCTGCCGTGAGGGGGTGAAAAAAAGTAAGTACCTGTGTTAGATATAGCTAGGTACGAAAACTTAGCCCGGGGGCTTCGCCTCGGGCTCGCTCTTCTGGAGACACGCATGGCCACCTTGCTGCACATCGACTCGTCCGTGTTCCCGAGCGGGGGCTCCGCCTCCCGTGCCGTCGCGGACGCCTTCCGCAAGACCTGGCAGGAGCAGCACCCCGATGGCACGGTGATCTACCGCGACCTGGCCGCGAACCCGGTCCCGCACCTCACCGCCGACGCCCACACCGCCGGATTCGCCGATCCCGCGGCGCACACCCCGGAGCAGGCGGCGGCCTTCGCCGAGCGCGTGAAGCTGATCGAGGAGCTGGAGCAGGCGGACGCGGTGCTGATCGGCGCGCCGATGTACAACTTCACGATCCCGTCGACCCTCAAGGCATGGCTGGACAACGTGATCCTGATCGGCCGTACCGCCGGTGAGGCCCACTCCGCCAAGGGCACCCCCGTCACCGTCGTGGCCAGCCGCGGCGGCTCCTACGCGCCGGGCACCCCGCGCGAGCCCTTCGAGTACGTCCAGAACTACCTGACGGCGATCCTCGCCGACACCCTCGCCCTGGACCTGGACTTCATCGTCCCCGAACTCACCCTGGCCCCCCACAACCCGGCCATGGCCGAACTCGTGCCGCTCTACGAGTCCTCCCGGGAGCGTGCCCTGCAGGACGCGGAGGCCAAGGCGAAGGCTCTTGCCGAGCGTCTTGCCGCGTAACAGCGGCTGATTCGGCGGCTGCTCAGCCGCCGGTTGCCCGAACGGGGAGCGGGCGAGCACGAGGAACGCTCCGCTCGCCGCGTGCGCCCGCTCCCCGTTCGGCGCGGGCGGGCGGCCGCTGTCTACTTACGCCGACGAGCGCTCATGAGTACCCGCAGCGCAGCCACCGGCGACGGGCTCGCCGAGCCCTGCAGCAGGCGTGGCCCCCGCGCGAGTACCGCTTTCGCGGTCAGCAGTTCCATGTCGACCAGGGCGGTCAACAGCAGCCGGCCGGGAGCCGTGGTCAGGGCGGGCAGCTCCCGAGCGGCCGCCAACGATGCCCGGGCCGCGGCGACTTGGTTGTTCACCAGCTCGGCGAGGCCCGCCGGCACCCGGCCCGCGGCGAGGTCTTCGAGCGTGACGGCGTGGTGTTCCAGCGCCTGGGCGGAGATGCCGATCCGGCCCTCACGCAGGTCCTCGGCCAGGTCGTTGACGAAGTCCAGCCGTTGACTTCCGTCGATGAGCGTCCGACACGCCGCCCGGTACGGGGCCGTGTCGGTGTCCGGCCCGAGCAGCACGCCGACCAGCATGAAGGCCGGCAGCGAATAGGCATCCAGGTAGGCCTGGTAGTCGGCCTCCGAGGCGAAGCCGCCGAACTCCAACTCCGCGGTGGCGGCGCACAGATACGACTCCACCGCCTCGCGCAGCCGCGGACGGGCGGCCGCGGAGTGCACGAGCGTGCGGACCAGAGGATCGTCACTCACCCCGGAGTCCAGCCCCTTGCGAACCTGCTGTTCCCACGCTGCCCAGGCCGCGAACCGCTGTGCCTCGGGACCCGAGTCCAACAGGTCGTCACCGTGATCCATCACGGCCGTCGCCGCGACCACGTGCGGCAGCAACGGCCGCGGCAACAGCAGCCGGGCCGCCAGGTAGGCGGTACGGCGGGCACGCGCCACGAGCTCGCGCTGAGCGTCGTAGTCGCGGCGCAACTGCCGGTCCCGTATCCCCGCCGCATCAAGACTCTCGTTCCACGCGCTCATGGGGATGATCGTAGGCCTGCTTCCGGAGGGCCCATGTCTGGTACAGGCGCCGCCACTCGTCGAGGGTGATCGGTCGCTCGTCGGGCGCGTCCGATTCCCATGTGATCCAGCACCCGGCGCGCTCAAGTGCGGTGCGTACGGCGGCCAGGAGCGGCACCAACTGCTCGGCGCTCGCCATTCCCCAGGGGCCGCCGTGGTGAAGGAGCCGCCATACGTCGTACTCGGTGCCCTCCATCCAGCCGGCGCAATACGCTGCCTCGGAGACCTCCGACATCGCCTCGGCGAGGGCGCGCTGCTGCGGCGTGAGGTGGGTCATGCGGCCCAGTATCGGCTCTCGGTGGGCGGCGCGGACCCGGCGTTGACCGTGTCGACGTGGACAGTGGCACCCGCCCGCCCGGTTCCCTCCGGGCGGGCGGGTGCGTGGCACGGTCTGCGGTCGGGGCCGTCAGCCGCGCGGGCGTTCGAAGGTCAGGAGGAGGCCCTCGACGGCTCCGGGGCCTATGCGGCCCTTGACGTCGGCGGAGGTGATGGCCTTGAGGGCCCAGCCGTCCTCCGCGTGCTTGTTGAGGACCTTCTCCAGCTTGTCGCTGTCCAGGGCGTCGCCGATCAGCGACTCCCGGAAGGTGACGACCTTGTACTCGTATGTGTAGGGGCTGCTCATGGTGCGGAGTCCTCCTGCGGGTCGGCCCGGTCGGGCCGGGGTGCGATGGCCGGGGTCAGCCAATCATCCCCGGGGGGACGATGGGTACCTCGGGGCGGCTGTCGTGTCACCCGGGCGGCCTGGGTATCAAGGACGTAGCGTGATCCGCGGCGAGGGCGGATGCGCACGACGACGGACCTCATGGTGGCGTGATGTGCTGGAGTGCGACGGCCGATCTCGTGGCCGGCACCGGTGTGGCGGCCGTAGGGGTGGCCTGTGTGGCACGCGTGCGCAGGCGCCGGGACCTTCCGCTCGCCGCGCTGCCGTTGCTGCTCGGGGCCCATCAGATCGTCGAGTCGATGGTCTGGGAAGCGGGCGGTGGCAGTGGACCCGCCACCGTCGTCTGGGCCGTCATCGCGCTGCCGCTGCTGGCCGTCTGGGGCCCGGTGGCCGTGGTGTGTGCCGCCCCGCCTGCGGCCCGGCGTCGGCTGACGCTCCCCCTCGCGGCCGGAGTGCTGACGGGCGTGGTGCTCGCTTACGCCGTCGCCACCGGCCCGGTGACGGCCGAGATCCGTGGCCGCACGGTCGGCTACGCGGTCGACCTCTCCCATCCACAACTGCTCGTCGCGGGCTACCTGCTGGCCACCGTCGGCTCGTTGCTCCTGTCCGGTGACCGGCGGGTGGTGGTGCTGGGGATCGTGGTCGCCGTCGGCGCGCTTGTCTGCTGGACCCTGTGGCGCCTGGAGTTCGTCTCGACCTGGTGTGCCCTCGCGGCGGTGTGTTCGGTGGTCCTGCTGGGCTGGGCGGGTGCGCGTCCGGTCCCCTCGGAAGTGCGTACCTGAGTGCGTACCTGAAGCGGCTGGTTGACCGCGCAGGTGGGCGATGATGGAACCCAGGGTCATGGCCGAGGAGCCCGAAGGGGGAGGGGCAGGGGTGGCTGATCAGCCGGTGTTCGTCGTGGGGGCGGGGCTGGAGGCGCTGGAGGCGACCGCGTTCGCCACGGAAGAGGAGTTCCAGGAGCTACTGGCCAGGCATCCGCGTGTCCTGGACTTCGGGACCCTCTCGGACGGGCAGCCCCTGCGGCTCGTGCTGGTCGCGCGCGAGATGGGGGTTCCGACCAGCGCGGATAGCGGGTCGGTGTACCGGCTGGACCACCTCTTCGTCGACGCCGACGGGGTGCCGACGCTGGTGGAGGTCAAGCGGGCCACGGACACCCGCCTGCGCCGGGAAGTCGTGGGCCAGATGCTCGACTACGCCGCGAACGCCGCCCGGTACTGGCCCGCCGCGCTGTTGCAGCATTCCTTCGAGGAGACCTGCCGGACGGACGGCCGCTCCGTGGAGCAGGCGTACGGGGAACTGCTCGGTGAACGTTCCTCCGACGACTTCTGGGCGACGGTGGAGGAACGGCTGGCCGCCGGTCAGATGCGACTGCTGTTCGTCGCCGACCGCATCCCGCTGGAGCTGCGGGCGATAGTCGAGTTCCTCAACCGGCAGATGCGCCAGACCGATGTGTACGCCGTTGAGCTGACCCAGTACCGGGGCGACGGCGAGCTGAAGGTTCTCGTACCGCGTGTGTACGGCGAAGTGGCGACGGCGGCGAAGACACCATCGGGCCACGGCGGTACGCAACGTACGACACGTCCCGAACTGCAGGCCGCCCTCGACACCAGGTGCACCCCGGAGGTGCGCCGCGTGGCCACGGCGCTGCTCGAACACGCGGAGTCGCGTGGGAAGTTGGTGGGTGGCACAGGCCGCTTTCCGAGCATGAACGTGCACTACCGCATGGCCGGCGGCGGATGGGTGCCGATCGGCACGCTGTCCCTGTACGAGGACCCCGCGAGAGAGGAGTTCGCCTTCAGCCTGGGGTCGATCGTCACGCGCTTCGGCTTCGACGCGACAGCGGCGTTCGCCGATGCCCTGCCGAGCGCCGGCGGCCTGGACGAACGGCTGCACCAGCTACGGAACACGAACTTCAACGGGTGGCCGTCCGTCTCCCTGGCCGCCCTCGCCGCCGAATCGGGCGCGGTAACAGCGATCCTGACCGCCATCGATCAACTCCTGGCCACTCACGAGCCCCGGCCATGACTCCGTAGCCGCCGACGGCACCAGCACCTACATGCGGGCCCGGCTGAGAGCGGACCACCGCGGCCCCTCCCACGGCTACTACCTGGACTTGCCGCTCACCGAAACCCTGACCCGGCACGTCGGCAAGCCGATCGCCGGCGAGGTCGGAGAAACGGACCTGCGCGAGTGGTGCCGGCCGCTCGATCTGCTGCCCGGGGGCGTCGAGTCCGTCATCGGCGCCGACAGCACGTCGGCTGACACGAACTGTGACCGTACGGGAGCGGACCGGAGTCGGTCATCCGTCAGGGGCCGTGCCGCTGTCGTCGGGGAGGGAATGACTGCGGCGCTGGTCCGGTTGTACGGGCCGTGATCGTGAAGGGGACGGTGTCCCCGGACCGTGTACAGCTCCTCACCTCCCACTCGGAACCCGGGAATGCGGCGACGAGAGCGGCTGTTATATCGGTAGCTGACATGCCCGGGTCAAGATCGGGATGTGAGTGAAGGAGGAACTCATGGCACGCACCAACACGCGCCCCGTGGTCAGGCTGAAGTCGACGGCGGGGACCGGAGTCACCTATATGACGCGCAAGAGCCGTCTCAACAACCCTGACCGGCTCGAACTGCGCAAGTACGACCGAGTGGCGGGGACGCACGTCCTGTTCCGCGAGGAGCGCTGAACCCGGCCGCTGCCGCTTCCACGGACACGGACGCAGCCGCCACGCACGCACGAGGAGGAAAACCCATGAGGCCTGGCATTCACCCCGAGTCCCGCTCGGTCGTCTTCCGCGACCGCGCCGCCGACGTGACGTTCCTGGCCCGCTCCACGGCGGACTCGAACCGCACCATCGAGTGGGAGGACGGCAACACCTACCCGCTGATCGACGTCGAGATCTCGTCGGCCAGCCACCCGTTCTACACCGGAAACACCCGCGTCGTGGACACCGCAGGCCGGGTGGAGCGGTTCGAGCGGCGATACGGCCGTACCGCCGCGGCCGGTCGCTGAGCGCCGACCGTGGTCCGGGCTCCCGAAGAGAGCCCGGAGGAGCCCGTAGGAGTCCGGAGGAGAGGAACAGACAGCCATGAAGGTGCGTAAGTCTCTGCGCTCGCTGAAGTCCAAGCCCGGCGCGCAGGTGGTACGCCGCCGGGGCGTGACCTTCGTCGTGAACAAGAAGAATCCGCGCTTCAAGGCGCGCCAGGGCTGACGCAAGGCGCGTCAGGACCGATGGGCCGGGGCTGAGCGGCCCCCGACCCGTCCACTCCGATGGCCTCGGATCGCGAGAGCGGTCCGGGGCCATCGGCATGCCCGGGCCCCGCCTCACGTGATGCGGATCACTCCCGTCGAGTGCAGCGCTACGGCCAGGCCAGTGCCTTTTCCCTGATGTAGACAGCCGGCAAGAACGGGGACCGCAGGGATGGAGCAGACGAGGGCCGGTGAGTACGACGAGTTCGTGGCGGCCCGTTGGTCGGGGTTGTTCCATCTGGCCCGTCTGCTCACCGGAGGTGATCGGCATCGGGCCGAGGATCTGTTGCAGGAGTCATTGGTCAAGCTGTGGTTCGTCTGGCCGAAGATCGCCGACGAGGCGCCGGAGGCGTACGTACGCAAGGTGCTGGCCCGCGCCGCCGGACGCTCGGCCCGGCGTCGGTGGTGGGGCGAGCGCCCCGTGGAGCAACTGCCCGAGGTGGCGGCGACGGGCGACATGTCGGCGACCGTGGCCGAGCGTTCGCGACTGGAGGCGGCACTCGCCCAGTTGAGTCCGCGGCAGCGGGCGGCCGTGGTCCTGCGCTATTACCAGGACCTGCCCGACCGGCAGGTCGCCGAGGTGCTGGGGTGCCCGGTGGGCACCGCGCGGTCCCATGCCTCGCGTGGAGTGGCCCGGCTGCGTCAGCTCCTGGCCGACGTCATCGAGCCGGTGAGGTGAGGAAGGAGCCATGGACCACTTCGAGCGACAGTTGGCGCAACTGATGCGCAGCGCCCAGGAGCACACCCCCTTCGAGCCCGAGCAGCGGGAGCGGCTGCGGGCCGGTGTCCGGTCCCGCCGGCGTGTCCGCGCCGTACAGAGGGCCGCCGGTTCCGCCCTGGCGGTCGCCGGACTCGGCATCGTCATCCTCCTGTGGCCCCACGCCCCGGTCAGGAACGAACCCAGCGGACCCCACCCGCGCCCCGCGACCAGTCCGTCGGACCCCGCCACCACGTCACCCACGCCGGACGCCACCGAGAGCGAGACCCCCTCCCCGTCCGTGACCACGAGCGCTCCGTACACCGGTGGCCCGCCGACGACCTCCGCGCCGCCTGCCACGGACGGGAGTTCTGACCCGAGCAACCCACCCGCGACCGAGTCTGCGGACACGGCCACCTCGGGGAGCACGGTCACCACGCCCCCGCCCTCGGCGTCCTCGACGGAACGGGTCGACACGTCCAGCGAACCTTCGTCGGTGGTCAGTCCGAGCGGTTAGCACGCGCGGCACTCGCCCCGGAGCCCCCTCTTCCCCACCTCACCTCATTGGCCAATTCACCACCCCGGTGTGCCTTCGGCATGCCCTGCGAGCGATCACAAACAAGGAACAACGTGATGAATCCAAGGTCGGCCTCAGCGCTGGACATCGCCCCTCTGCCACCACGGTCACCACTGCCGACCCACCATGACGAGCCCGTGCTGGACGTGGCGGTGCCGGTGTTCAACGAGGAGACGGACCTTGAGCCGAACGTACGGCGGCTCCACGCGCATCTGTGGGAGACGTTCCCCTACCCGTTCCGGATCACCGTCGCCGACAACGCCAGCACCGACGCAACCCCGCGGATCGCCGCGCGCCTCGCCGAGGAACTGCCCGAAGTGGAGTGGATACGACTGCCCGAGAAGGGGCGCGGCCGGGCGCTGCACGCGGCCTGGTCGGGGTCACGGGCCCCTGTCGTCGCCTATGTCGACGTGGATCTGTCCACCGGTCTCGCGGCGCTGCTGCCCCTCGTCGCCCCGCTGATCTCGGGCCACTCCGACCTCGCCATCGGCACACGTCTGGCCCCCGGCTCACGGGTGGTCCGCGGACCCAAGCGGGAGGTCATCTCGCGCGGCTACAACGCCCTGTTGCGCTGCACGCTCGCCGTGGGGTTCTCGGACGCCCAGTGCGGGTTCAAGGCGATACGGCGCGACGTCGCCGAGCGGTTGCTGCCGCTCGTGCGCGACTCCGGCTGGTTCTTCGACACCGAGCTGCTGGTGATCGCCGAGCGGGCCGGGCTGCGTATCCATGAAGTGCCGGTGGACTGGATCGACGACCCGGACAGCCGGGTCGACATCCGCGCCACCGTGCTCGCCGATCTGCGCGGCATCGCCAGGGTCGCCAGGGCGTTGGCCCGTGGCACGCTCCCCTGGGCGGCGCTGACCCGGAGCAGAGCCGGTGAGTCACCGGGCGGGCAGGCCAGGCAACTGGCGTGGTTCGCGGTGATAGGCGCGGTGAGCACGCTCGCGCATCTGCTGCTGTTCACGGCGCTGCGCCCGGCCGCCGGGCAGCAGGCGGCCAACGCCCTTGCCCTGCTGGCCTGTTCGGGCGTCAACACGGCCGCCAACCGGCGCCTCACCTTCCGGCTGCGCGGGCGGGACGGCGCGCTGCGCCATCAGGCCAGAGGGCTGGTGACCTTCGTCGTCGGCCTGACGCTGACCGCGGGCTCGCTCGCCGCGCTGCAACTCGCGGCGCCCAAGGCCGGCCACGGTGCCGAACTCGCCGTACTGGCCGCCGCCCATCTCGCCGCGGCGCTGCTGCGGTTCCTGCTCATGAGGGCCTGGGTGTTCCGCGTCGGACCCCGCCGACACCTGACAGGGCCCGCCGCCTCATGAACACCCGCACCGACCCGATGCCGAACTTCACACCAGCGGCTCCGCCCGGCCATGAACCCCCTTCGTTCCCGACTCCCGGCCCAAGCCACCGCATACGCGAGACCGCCCGGCATTACGCCCCCGCCCTGGCCCTGTACGGCGCCCTGAAACTCCTCGGCTTCTGCACCTTCATGTACCTGCTGCACTCCGCGGGGGACTACCGTACGAAGCACCCACGCTTCGGCGGCGGAGCGCATGCGTGGGACGTCCTGGGCACCTGGGACGGCTGGTGGTACCAGCAGATCGCGTTGCACGGATACCACCCGGAGCTGGTGCCGGTCCCCGGCGCCACCGGACTGATCACCCTTGAGGGCAATTCGGCGGCGTTCTTCCCGCTCTACCCCGCGTTGATGCGGCTCACCTCAGAGATCACCGGACTCGGCCCGTACGGTGCGGGCCTGGTGGTCTCCGTCGTCGCCTCGTTCGTCGCGGCCACGGGGATCTTCGCGATCGCCGAGTTGCTCGGTGGCCCGCGAGCCGGGCTTGCCGCGGCCGGCCTGTGGGCCGTATGGCCCGGTTCCGGTGTGGAGTGGGCGGTCTACTCCGACTCCCTCTACGCGGCTCTCGCCGCCTGGGCCTGCTACGCCGTACTCACCCGCCGCTGGCTCACCGCAGGCCTTCTCACCTGTGCGGCGGGACTCAACCGGCCGACGGCCGCCGCCCTGATCGCGGCGCTCGCCGTCGCCGCGGGCGGCGCACTGCGCCACCGCCGGGACGGCGTCCTGCGCCCGCTGGCCGCGATGGCCCTGGCACCGCTCGGCCTGCTGGGATATCTGGCCTGGGTCGGCCACCGAATGGGCGACTACGGCGGCTACTTCAAGCTCCAGGCCGGTGCCTGGGCGCATGAGTTCGACTACGGCCGGCAGACCCTGGATGTGCTGACATCCGTCCCGGTGGGTCACTTCGACTACCTCTTCGCGTTCCCCTTCGAGGACGTCATCGGCGTCGCAACGGTACTGCTGGCCGTCGCGCTCATCCCCCTGCTCATCCGGCTGCGGCCCCCGGTGGTGCTGGTCGTCCACACCGTCCTCACCATCGCCCTGGTCCTGAGCAGCCAGCAGATCTTCGGCAATGTCTCCCGCTATCTGCTCCCGGCCTTCCCGCTGTTCATCCCCCTCGCCATGGCTCTGCGCCGCCTCAGCCTGCCCCTCCAGTGCACGCTGCTCGGCATCGCCGCTCTGGCCTCCGGCTCCTACGCGGGCTACGCCCTCTTCGAGCTCGGCGTGCCGTAGTCAGCCGGTGGTCCAGCCCTGCACCGTCACACAGGCGGGGACCGTGCCCTCGCCCCGGACGCCTCACGGACCACGACACACCGCACGAACAACGTACGACTGTGGCCGGATTAGCCGTCTGAGGGGTGGTCGAAGCCGGTGATACTCAGGGCTGGGCAATCCGCCCGATTTCCTACGTCCGGAGGCCGCTGATGCCCCAGACCCGTGTTCACACCGCCGCCGTGCTCGATGCCTGGCTGTCGGGTGCCGAGAGCGCGTACGGCCAGATCAACCCCGCCGGGCCGCTCTACGTCGGCGGCGCAGCCGCGGAGGCCGCGCTGACCGACCCGAGCGACTCCCTCTACGGCTTCTGTTCCAGCCCGAGCGGGTCGCGCGGCAGTTGGTGCTGCTGATCGCCCGGGGCGTCACCAGAGCCTGGGGCGCCACCACGGAGTGAGGTCCGAAGACAGGAGCGTGGGGAACCGCGTGCCGAGTACGGCCGGTCGCGCGGTTCCCCACGTGGGTTCGGGGCGCCTGGCAGGGCGCGGACGCGCGGCGGAATGCGGAATGGGGGCGGTGGACGGGTGAGCGGATCGGCGCCGGAGCGCGCGGAACAGGCGGAACAGGCGGAATTGGAAGACGAGACGGGAGGAGGAAGAAAGCGCGACGAGGCCGAGTGGTTCAGCCAACCCGTACGCGGCATCGCCCGTCCCTGGCGGGAGGACCTTGCTCGGCGGCTGACCGCCGTGGACGCGTTGGGCCCCGCGGAGCGGGAAGTGGTGCTGGAGGCCGGCCACACCGCCCTGCTCAGGTCCCTGCACGCGAAGCTGTCCCGGCTGTTCCTGATCGAACTGCACGCACTGCGCATGGCGGCGGGCGCCGGGCCCGCCGACGGCGGCGCGACCGGGGCCGGTTCCGACACGGACACATGGGCCTCGTTCATCGAGCAGTCCTGCGAGGAGGGCTATCTCGACCGGCTGGCCGGCCGATACCCCACCCTCGGCTCGCGGATCGCGGCCGTTGCACGGCTGTCGGTGGCGGCGACAGCGGGCTTCGCCGAACGGCTCGCCGCGGACCGCGAGTTGCTGCGGACATTGCTGGGGGCACCTGCGGGGGAGTTGCGAGGGGTCGCGTTCGGGGCGGGTGACAGTCACCGGGGCGGGCTGACCGTCAGCCGGGTGGACTTCGCAGGCGGTAGCGTCATGTACAAACCCCGGCCGTCCGAGGCCGATGTGGCACTGGGCGCACTGCTGGACGAACTGTTCCAGGGCTTCCCCGGTGCCCCGGCGCCGCACGAGCGCATCCGGGTGCCGCGCACACTGGCGCGCGAGGGCTACGGCTGGGCCGAGTTCGTCCGCCACCGCTACTGCGCGGACGACACCGAACTCACCGCGTTCTACCGCAACGTCGGTCACTGGCTGGCTGTCTTGCGCTTCACCGGCGGCACCGACATGCACGCCGAGAACATGATCGCCGCGGGCCCGGTGCCCGTGATCGTGGACGCCGAGACGCTCTTCGACGCCCCCGCGCCCTTCCCGCCCAGCGGCCGGGGCGACGCCGTGGACGTGGCCGCCGCGGCCATCCGTCGTACGGTGCTGCGCACCGGACTGCTGCCCGTACGCGGCACCGGCTTCGCGCTCGGCGGGGTGGACATCTCCGGGGTCGGGGCGCTGCCCGGCCAGCAGCCGCTGATCCCGAATCCGGTGATCGCGGACGGCGGCACCGCCGCGGCCCGCTTCGAGGTGGACCTGGTGGCCATGCCCGGCGCGGGCAACCACCCCAGCCCCACACCGGTGCTGAGCGCGTACTGGGACCGGATCCTGGCGGGCTTCCGCGACATGACGGCGTATCTGCACCGGCCCGGGAACGGCCCGCATCTCCTGCTGCGCCGCTTCGAGGGCGCCCGGGCGCGACGCATCCTGCGGCCCACACAGGCGTACGTCGACATCGGCCGGATGCTGTGGCACCCCGCCTCCCTGCACGACGAGCCGGCGGCGGTCGAGCGCGCCCGGGACATCCTGCTGCGCAACGCCGAGGTGCTGCCCGGCGCACCGACGGACCGCGCCGCCATCGACGGCGAGATCGCGGAACTCCTCGCCGGCGACGTGCCGATGTTCACCTTCACCGTGGACGCGGCGGCCGTACGGACCACGGTCGAGGACTGGCGCACCGCCGACCTGGCGCTGGAGGAGTCGGTGATCCAGGACGCGCTCGTGGGCGCCTACCTCAATGAGCGTTCCCTGCCCGCGCGAGTGCAGGAAGCGGCCCGCGACCCGCACGCCCGCGACCGGGAGCGGCGGCGCCGTGAGTTGGCCGCGCAGATGGTACGACGGCTGTGCGACGGTGCGGTGCGCGGCGAGGACGGTACGGTCACCTGGATCAGCCCCGTCTTCACCCCGGCCGGATGGTCCATCCGAGTACTCCCCGCCGACCTCTACACCGGGCAGGGCGGAGTCGCCCTGGCCCTCGCCGAGTACGTGACCGAGGTGCGGGCAGGCAGGGCGGACGAGGTGCCGGGCGTCGCCGAGACGTACGAGGGGGCACTGCGGGTGCTGTTCAGCACCGAGGACAAGACGCCGACGCCGTCACCCGGGGCGTTCAGCGGTGCCGCCTCCCAGGTGTGGACGTGGCTCGCGCTGCATCGGGTGCTCGGTGACGACTTGCTGCTGGAACGGGCCGCCGAGAGAGCGCTGCTGCTCGCCGAGGGGCGACTGGTCGAGGACGACATCGAGGTGGACCTCCTCAACGGGACGGCCGGCGGAATCGTGCCCCTCCTCAACCTGGCCGCGGCCACCGGGCAGGACCGCTGGCTCGGCGCCGCCGCGCACATCGGCCGCCGGCTGGCCGGGCTGGCCACGGTCGACGCGAGCGGCGCCCGCTGGACGACCCGGCTCAACCCCGAGGGCATCGGCGGATTCGCCCACGGCGCCACTGGCATCGGCTGGGCGCTGACCCGGCTCGCCCTGAGCGACGCGGGTTCCGCGGCGGACCGGCGTGACTGGACCCACCTCGCCGAACGGGCCGTCCACTACCAGGAGTCCCTCTACCGGCCCGAGCACGGCAACTGGCTCGACGTACGCGTCGGTGCCGAGGAGGACTTCTTCACCAGTTGGTGCCACGGCAGCGCGGGCGTCGGCATCGGCATGCTCGACCTCCACCGGCGCACCGGCGATCCCGCCCACCTCGACATGGCCCGGCGCGCGGCACGCGCCTGCGCCGCCGAGGGTTTCGGCTGGAGTCACACCCTGTGCCATGGCGACCTCGGCCTGTGGGAGTTCCTGACGTCGATGGACTTCGGCGACCCGTCCGACCTCGACGGCGAGCTCCTCACGGGCCTCGAACAACGCGGCCCGGTGGGCGGCTTGGCCCGCGAGGCGTTCTCGCCCAGCCTCATGTCCGGACTGTCAGGAGTCCTCCACACCCTGCTCCGCATGCACCCCGCGGCCACCCTGCCCAACCCTCTGCTCCTGGACTGACGCCTGGGCACGGGCAGGGGGGCGGGATCGAACCGATGTCGACCCGGGTAAGCGGTGTCAGTGGGTGCTGCTTTCATGGCCCCATGAACACCGAGCAAGCGGATCCGGCCGAACTCAAGGCTCTTCGTGCCGCGTTCGACGTGGACGATGGCGGCGAGTCGGCACTGGGCTGGGACAAGGTCCATGCGTTCGAAGCGCGCCACGGCATCGTGCTGCCCGAGCCGTACCGGAGTTTCGTCGCCGAAGTGACCGACGGCTCCTACACGGGGCCGCCGGACCATGGCCTGCTGGGGCTGGGCGAGCTGCCCGACGACTGGGGCGGGGACGCCGGGGAGCGCGACCTGAGCCGGCCGTTTCCGCTGGTGGAGGAGTGGCTGTGGGAGGGCGCCGAGGACGAGCCGGACGAATCCGCCCTCGACGCCGTCTTCAACCACGGCTCCCTGGTGCTCGGTACCGACGGCTGCGGCATGTACTGGCATCTCGTCGTGACCGGCCAGCACCGCGGACAGATATGGAACATCACGGACGTCGGAGCGGCCCCCTTCGGCGCCGAGTTCGGACACACCACCGCGGCCTGCGGGTTCGCCGGCTGGGTCGCCCACTGGGCGGAGTCCAAGCCGTGGTTCGACCAGGAGGCCGTGTCCTGATGAGCGACGAGAAGATCATCGACGTTGCCTACGGCGAGGGATGGGACGCCTCCCGCGCGGCCGTGCTCGGACCGATCGACACTGCCGAGGCCGCCGGACGGGACGCGGCGGGGGAGCCGTACGCGCTGGTGCTCCGGCCGCGTGACGGTGCCGAAGTGATCGTCGCGCACCTGCACCACGCCCGCGACTACATCGGACTGTGGCTGTACGACACGCGGGGGCGCCGGTGCGTCGAGGTGGACCTGCGACGTCTCGCGCAGGACCGGCTCTTCCTGCTGTACCGCCGCGTCTGGGTCTACGAGAACGACGAGGCACCGGAGTTCGCACCGGACGCGGCACGCGCGACCCTCCATCTGCGGCCCGACGGGAAGGGACGACAGATCGTCGAGCCCAAGGGCGACCGGGGTGGCTCGCGCCACACCATCGCGGACCTTCCTGAAGCGCAGCGGTGGTTCTCGTCTCCGGCCTTCGGCAAGTGGCTGCGCCTGCTACCGGCACTGTGCATCGAAGGCGCCGGCGACCACGAGCTGCGGGAGAGCGCGGACCAACCGGACGGCGAGCCTGCCGAGCCCAACTGGCATACGCCCGAGGGGCTGCGGCCACGACACCTGGACGAGCTGTTCACCGCGGGGGCGCGATTCTCGGACCGCGACGAGGTCTACACCGTCCGTGAACCGACGGCGGCCGGAACGCTGCGGCTGCCCAGCGGCCGACTGGTGGCGCGTGATCCCACGTACACCACGTGCGAGCAGGACGCCGGCTTCACCGTGACCGTGCCGCCCGGCAACTATTCCGTACAGATCGCCTCCGCCGGGTACGACACCGAATTCTGGGGCAAGCCGATGACCATAGACGAGGACACCGCCGTCCGCATCCTGGTCTCCGACCGGCCGACGGTCGGCTGGGAGCCGGCCCTGCTCGACGGCCAGGACACGCGCCTGCTGCGGGAGGGAGAGTTCTACGGCTTCGGGGTGGACAGCGGGACCGGTGCGTTCGTCGACGCCGGCACGGCAGGCGAGCTCGGGCGGCGCTACGGCGAGGGCATGGCCGACGGCACCCTGGAGTTGGCCACGGACGAGAACGGCGTCCACATCCTGGAGGACCCGGCCACCGGGACCAACCTCATCGCCTACCCGAGCGGCCGAGGCGACGGCTCGTACCCGGTGTGGATCGGCCGGGACGCGGAGGGTGCCGTCACCTGCTTCGTGGCGGACATGCTGATCCTGAACGACGCCGAGCTGTTGTAGCCGGCGCAGCCCGCGCCTCGTATCCCCTCCCCTCGGCCGCGCCCGACGGCTGGGTGGGACGGCGTTTCGCCCGCCTGCCCGGCCCGGCCGCGGTCTAGGCTCGGCGCGTGGGGCAGCCCGAGCAGCGCGCCGAGGGCGCGGGACCTTTCACCACCCGGGTCACCTGGCGACTCCCCGGCGGTGACACCGCCGTCTGGGAGTCACGGACCGCGCGTCGGCGCGGGGTGCTCGCCGTCCGCCCGCGCGGGGCGGCGGCCGTCCGGCACACCCGGGCGGACCCGGCGGCCATCGCCCGGCTGAGCCGGCTCAACACCCTTGCCGGGATCGCCTTCACGCTCGGCGGGGCCCTCTTCGCGGCCGGCGCGGCGGTCGCCGAGTTCGGCTCCGGCGACGCCACGGTGTGCGCCTCGATCTACTTCGCGGGCGGCCTGTTCTTCAACACCGGCGGATACGTCTCGCTGCTCCAGGTGATCAACGCACCGCGCCATGTCGCCGGCGGCGAAGGCCGGCTGATCACCCGTCGCTGGCGTTGGTGGAGCTACGAGCCGATGAGGGTGGACTGGCTGAGCACCTTCGTGCTCTTCCTGGGCACACTCGTCTTCGCGGTGAACCTGCTGGACTCCTTCCTCAAGGGCCTGAGCGTCCAGCAGGTCAACCGGCTGATCTGGGTGCCCGACGTGATCGGCTGTGCGCTCTTCCTGGCCTCCGGTCACCTGGCGTTCGTCGAGATCTGCCACGGCGGCCTCTGCGTCCGCCGGCGCAGCCTCGGCTGGTGGGTGGTCGCGGTGAACCAGCTCGGTTCCGTCCTCTTCATGGTCTCGGCCCTGGCCGCCTTCACCCGTCCCGCCACCGGCTTGCTGGTCAACACCGACATCGCGAACTGGGGCACACTCACCGGCGCCCTGTGCTTCTCGCTCGGGGGCCTGCTTCAGCTCTTCGAACACCCCTAGGGCAGGCGCGGAGCGACTCGGCAGGCACCCACCTACGGCGAGGCCAGCGAGAAGCATCCGGCCTTCCTCGCCGCGAGGGCCTTCATAGCAGTGGTGGGGCGGGGGGAAGCGCGGGGTGCGAGGGCATGGCCTGTCTCGCCAACGGAGCGCCGGACTCGAAGGAACCGATGGAGTGCCCCGTCTGCATCACCGCGTCGAGGTCGCGCCGTATGCTCGCGGCAGCGTCGCGGACCCGCGCGGGCACGTCACCGCGCTCGGCAATGAGCTGGTGATAGATGGGGGCGTCCTGAAACATGAGCAACGTGGCCTTCCGATCGGCGGTTTCAACCGCTTTGCAACGGCTGCCGAGTGTACGGCCCCCCATCACCACCCGTGTCCACGGGATCGCCCACTGAGATGCCGACGCCGACAACTCCGTCCTCGGCGAGTACCGGGCCTGCCGTTCAGGACAGCGCCGACCGCCGTGCGGTGATTCTTCCCCAACTCCGCGCCTGTGCACGGTAGTTGGTGTGCGAAACTGTTGGTACCCGTTGAGAGGAGCGCGGTGTGACCCAGGACGGCGTGCGTGCCGAGGAGATAGACACCAGCAGGCCGCATCCGGCCCGGATCTACGACTACTTGTTGGGCGGCAAGGACAACTACGAGGTGGACCGCGAGGCCGGCGACCAGCTCGCCGCCGCGGCGCCCGAGGTGCGGATCGGTGTGCGGGCCAATCGCGCCTTCATGCAGCGGGCCGTCCGGTACGTCGTCGGCAGCGGTGTCCGTCAGATCCTCGACGTCGGTACCGGGCTGCCCACCTCGCCGAACGTGCATGAGATCGCTCAGGAGGCGGCACCGGACGTGCGCGTCGCGTACGTCGACAACGATCCGATCGTGAGCGCGCACGGCAACGCGCTGTTGAGCCGCGCCGGCAGGACCAGCATCGTGCTCGGCGACCTGCGCGACCCTCGGGCCATCGTGGATCACCCCGACGTCCGCCAGGTCATCGACTTCGACGAGCCGGTCGCCCTGCTGCTCGTCGCCGTCCTGCACTTCCTCACCGACGCGGAGCAGCCCGCGGAGGTGGTCGCCACCCTGCGCGACGCACTTCCGGCCGGCAGCTTCCTGGTGCTCTCGCACGCCACGGGCGACTTCGCCGATCGCAGTGGGGCGCAGGCCATCTACAACAGGGCCACGGCCACGCTGAATCTGCGGTCCCGCGCCGAGGTGACGCGACTCTTCGACGGCTTCGAACTCATCGAGCCGGGCCTGGCCCAGGTTCCGTTCTGGCGCCCGGACGCCCCGCCGCCGCCCAGATCCGCCGAGATCGGCTTCTACGGGGGCGTGGCGCGCAAGGCCGGCTGAATCGCCGAGGTCATCGCAGCGGGACGGCTTGGGAAACCGGGACGGTCATACTGTGCGCATGCATCCAGGGGTGGTCACGGCGATCCTCTACTGCCTGCAGTTCAGCAGGGAGTTGAGTGCCGAAGAGGTCGAGCGCATCGCCCGCATGGTCCTGGAGCAGCCGATCTACGACCTCACCGTCGAGGAGCAGTACGCGGGCATCGAGGCCGCCCTGGCCGTGGACGCGTGGGAGCAGGACCTGTCCTGGCAACCGCACGACGAGCCGGCCGTACGGGATTTCCTGCGGCGCCTGCTGGAGCGTCTGGACGCGCGGCGGCCGTGGCAGGAACCGCCGACGCGCAGCCTCGGGTTCGACCGCTGGCAGGAGTACAAACGCGGGGCGCTCCTGGCTCACGTACGGCTGTACTCGCCGGCGCAGGACACTCTGCACGCCAGGCTGCGCACCGTACCCGAGGACGAGGACCGGCTGCGGGCGGTGGTGCTGCGGCTGCGTTCCGGGGACGAAGTCGCCGTGGTGGCCCCGCCGTTGCCGGACGGATACGACGCGGTGCTGATGGCCGTGCCACCGCACCGGCCCGCCGCGCAGGTGATCGAGGCGTTCGTGACCCACACGGGATATGAGCGCGAGCGGGTGTCCGAGGCGGTACGACGGCGGTGGGGACGGGGCAGGCAACGGGAGGGAAAGCTGCCTCCCGGGCTGCGGCCACTGCGCGACTGAACAGGTCACCCCTGCGGGGAGACGACCTGGTCGTGCACCGCGGCATACAGCTTCGACATGGCATCCCGGACCCGTTCGAGATCCTCGTCGTCCAGCGCGGCGAGGGCATTGGCCGCCGCCTCGCGCACCGGATGGGGCACTTCGTCCTCGGCCGCGAGCCGATAGGCGACGGTGCGGCGTGCGGCGCGCTCGTCGTCCGTGACGCCACCGACGTTCATCGGGAAGACGGCCGCCTGGTAGTTGGCCACGCCGACCAGGACGCCGTGCGCGATGCCGTCGGCGTAGCCGCGGGTCGTCGCCTCCTGCCGGGCGGCACGGAAACCGGCCATGGCCCGCCGCCGAACGAGCAACGCGCCGACGACGGAACCCGCCCCGGCGATCCCCCCTACGACGAGCGCCACGATCCAGCCGCCGAGCAGAGCGCCGAGAAGTCCGCCCGATGCGGTCACCAGGCAGGCTATGCCGGCGGTCACCAGCACGAGGGCGCGTTCGGGTGTCAGGGTCTTCACGCCGTGCAGTCTGCCAGGCCGGTCAGCGCCGCATCGATGTCTCGTTCTGTTCCCCTCCCACGGAAATTCCTTGGGACGATGCCGATCTCGCACGGGAACATGGGGCTGTGCCCCTGCCCTACGTCCACCGCGTCACCAAGTACGACCCGGCCGACCGTGACGAACACGGCCGCTACACCGGCGATCAGGACGTCGTCAGCGATCACGGGAAGGTGGAGTCTGCCTATCTTGAGGCCGTCGAGGCATTCGCCAAGGAAGCCGGTGTCGACCGCTTGTCCGTACGCGAGCCACAGATCCCCGGCCTGGTGCACTTCGGTGCCGAGCCGCCGATGAGGGACTTCGGGCTGGACGGACTCTTCCCGGCCGGCCTGGCCGGCATTCACGACGGAGCGCAGATACCGCTCGCCACGGGGCTGGAGCTGGTGCGGGTCATGCTGCGCGACGGCGGAGCCTGGTGCCGGCTGGAAGTGGAGGGCGCTTTCGCGGTGCACGTCGGATGGGACCAGTACCTCTACGTCGGCGGCAACCGGCCCTGCGAGGAGGCGGTGGCGCGGACCCGCGCGCTCGGGCTGTTCGCGGAACGCCTGACCGCTTCCCCGTACGACATGGACATGGACGAGGAACCGCAGGTCCAGCGACCGGGTGACGACGAGTTCTGGGCCGGTCTGCACTGGCCGGTCACCTCGGGACGCGCCTTGCTCCTGGAGGAGACCTATGTCGAGGGCGCCTCACGCTGGCACCGTCTCACCTCCGGCACGATCGACTCGGTGCGGGCCGGGATCGCTCCCCGCGCCCGGCCGGCCGTGTGGCCGGACCTGTCCTCCGACGTCGACGCGGTCCTCGGGGCCTTCCCCGCCGACGGCCTGGTGGAAGGTGTCTGGCAGGACGAGGACGGCCGGATCCACAGCGTCGTCGCCGACGAGAGCGGATATCAGGAGTTGGCCGACCGGATCTCGGGTGCCGTGGCCGCGGAGCTCCTCTCCATGTCTGCGGACGAGCGTGTGCCTCTGTTCACCGCCGTCATGCCCGACGCCGACGGAGTGGTACGCGCCCGCTGGCGCACCGATCCGACGCCGGGCGACCGGTGGTCCGATATTCGCGAGCTGTTCGATAGCCGGCTCGGCATGATGCTTCCGTGAACCATGTGCTGTGCGGGCTCGCCGTCAATCCGTCCCTCCCGGCCGGGCTGGTCGACAGGCTGATCGAGCTCGCGGACACCGAACTCGCCGAGGCTCTCGCGTACCGTCACGACCTCAGCCATGCCCAGGCGGTGGCGCTGGCCGGGCGCGTCGAGGGGGCAGCGGTGCACCTTGCCTACGAGGGCAGGCTGACCGTCGCCGACATCGATCCGGTGGCACAGCCGCGGGCCGCGCTCGCCCTGCTGGAAGAGAGCGCGGGCAGCCCGGAGTGGGCCCGTCTGCTCGCCACGGACCCGGTCGTGGAGCACCGGGAGAGGCTGGCTGCCTGTCCCGGTCTGCCGTCCGACGTCCTGGAGACACTCGCCGCCGACCCGGACGTACGAGTCGTCGTGGAACTCGCGCTGTGGACGACGCCGGACATGGCGGCCCGGCTCGCGCGGCACCCGCACGCCGAAGTGCGCAGCGCCGTGGCGGCCAACGAGTCGACGCCACCGGATGTCCTCGCGATGCTGGTCACGGGCGAGGGCATACCGCCGGCCGGGCGGTGCCTGGTCTGCGATCGCGAGGCGACGCCCTTCGTGCACGATCAGAACTGCCCGCGGCCCGACTGCGATCTGCTGCCGGGCGCCGCGTGCGACGGTTCCCACGAGTCCACCCTTGACGCGCTGCGGGAGAGGGCGCTGCGTAACCCGGCCACACCGATCGACGTTCTCATCGGGTTTGCCGACCACTCCTCACCGGTGCTGCGCTGGGAGTTGGCGGCCCGCCCCGACCTGCCGCCGCAGCTCTGCGCACGGCTTGCCGATGACCCTGCTCCCGGTGTCCGGGCCGACCTCGCGAAGAATCCCGTGATCGGTGAGGCAGTGATGCGCGCGCTGGCCATGGACCCCAGCCCGGATGTGCGGAGCAGCGTCGCGCTCAACCCGAACGTGCCCCTCGACCTGCTCACCGCCCTGGCCGGCACCGCAAGGATCGGCTCGACCCTGCTGCCCCGGATCGCCGCAGCATCGCCGGCGGAGGTCAAGGACCTGGCCAAGTCCCCGCATCCGGGCGTACGGATGCTCGTGGCCGAACGACGTGATCTGCCGGCCGAGATCCGCGACGTACTTGCCGTCGATCCCGACGCGAAGGTGCTCAAGTCGATCGCGGGGCACCCGGGACTGTCCGCAGCCCAGTTGCGCTCCATGGCCGACCGGCACGGCGTCCGGGTCGCCGCCAAGGTGGCGGCCAACCCGGACACGCCGCCCGCGCTGCTGGAGCAGCTGACACGGCATGAACCGCCGGTGCAGAAGGTGTTCCGCGTGGTGGCCCGGCACCGCAACGCCACACCCCTGGCGCTGCTGGCCTGCCTGGCGGACAGGCAGGCCCGGCCCGTAGCCGCCAAGCATGCGGCCCTGCCGCCCGACGTCCTGATCGAGCTGCTCGCCGACGACGACTGGCAGGTGGTCGAGGCGGCGGCCGCGAACCCCGCGCTGCCGCTCGCGGTGATGGCCGAGCTGGTGCCCTGACCCTCAGACGACGCCCTCCTCCTCCGGCACGACGACCTGGTCGACCATGTGCTGGATCTTTTCCGTCGGCAGCGCGACCGCCATGGCCCAGTAGTAGATGCCGAGACTGAAGACGGCCGTGACGGCGATGTCCCACCACAACGGGAACCACGGGTGCCTGAGGGGCCCGAAGTCGCTGAGGTAGACGATCAGCCCCATGCCTATGAGGTAGGCGGGCAGCCACTGGGCCGCGCGCAGGTCGAGCTGGGGCGTGATGGGGTTCATCTTGAACACCCGGTTGGCGATCAGGATGACGTAGCCGATCAGGATCGCGACGCCGAGCTTCCAGTCGGTGGCCCAACCGGACCACAGGATCAGCAGGTTGGCGACGATGAAGGCCAGTGGCGACATCCAGCTGCCGCCGGGCAGCCGGTAGGGACGGTGCGCGTCGGGCAGCCGCCTGCGGAACACACCGAAGGACAGCGGAGCACCGGCGTACATGAGCACACTGGCGCTGGTGATCAGTCCGACGAGGGAGCGCCAGCTGGGGAACGGCAGGAAGCAGATGCACCCGATGACGAACGCGGTGATCAGGCCGATCCAGGGGACTCCGCGCCGGTTGGTGGCCTCGAACGCGGTGGGCACATAGCCGTTGCGGCTGAGGCCGTAGGAGACCCGGGAGGATCCGGTGATGTAGATCAGACCGGTCCCGGCGGGGGAGACGACCGCGTCGAGGTAGAGGATCGTGGCCAGCCAGCCAAGACCGATGAGCGTGGCGACCTGGGCGAACGGACCGCTCAGGGCGGTGAACGCGGAGGTGGCCCAGTGGCTGCCGATCTGCGAGGCGGGCAGCGCGGCGAGGAACGTGACCTGGAGGAGGATGTAGATCACGATGCCGATGACGATCGACCCGATCACCGCCCGCGGGATGTCCCGCTTGGGATGGGCGCTCTCACCGGCGAGCTGGTCGGCCTGCTCGAAGCCCAGCAGCGCGAAGATGATGCCGCTGGTGGAGACGGCGGACAGGATGCCCTTGGCTCCGTAGGGGTCGAATCCGTCGGCCGCGGTGAAGTTGCTCGTGTGGAACTGGGCAACGGCCAACACGAAGATCGTCAGCAGCGGGACGCCGACCTTCCACCAGGTCGCCGCGCTGTTGGTGCGGGCGAGCAGACGGATGCTGAGGAAGTTGATGGCCGTGACGACCGCCATCAGTCCCACCGCGACGGCGATGCCGGGCGGGGTCAGGACGTGCTCGCCGCCCTTGATCTTCTCCCAGCCGCTGGCCCAGGAGTAGTGCTGGGCGTAGGTGATCATCGCCAGCACCTCGATGGGTGCCACCGTGGCCGCCTGCAGCCAGGAGAACCAGCCGAAGGAGGCGCCCGCGGCTCCGCCGTAGGCGTAGTGGGGGAAGCGGGCGGTCCCGCCGGAGACCGGATACATCCCGCCGAGCTCGGCGTGCACCAGTGCCAGGATCAGGATCGCGAGGCCGCCGATGCCCCAGGAGATGATCGCCGCGGGCCCGGCCGCCGCCAGGGCTCCCTGCGCGCCGAACAGCCACCCGGACCCGATGATCGACCCCTCCGAGGCCCAGATGAGGCCGATGAAGCCGATCTCGCGCTTCAGTCCCGGCCGATGGGTTCCCGCGGCCGGCGACTTTTCCGATACGGCCATGTGCCACACCCCCTCACAAGGGTGATGCCCCCCTCCATCGTGCCACCGTGCGAGGCACTCGGCCGTGGCCGTGAGCGGGAAAATTGACCGGCGCGCGGGCTGTCGCGGACCGGGTCACCGTGGGGGGACGCTCAGCGTCAGCGGGGCGGGTCCGCGTCGGGACAGCCCGTCAGCTCGCGTGACGACCATTGGAGGTGCAGGAGTTTGTAGGCGCGGCGGAAGATGTAGGCCGCCGTGGGCAGTTCGACGAAGAGGGCCAGCCCGGCGGACGCCCAGACGTCGGGCGTACCGACGGCGAGTGACGCATCGAACCACGCGTCGCACACCAGCAGCACCGCGGACGCCAGAGCCGGGATCACCACGGCACGGTGCCGGCGAAAACCGAGGACGGCCGTGGCCGCGAAGGCGGTGAGCAGCAGCAGGTCGAAGCCGACCCAGGTCACCCGCCAGGAGTGGACCTGATAGTCGGAGGGGAGCGTCAGGCCGAGGATCACCGTCCACGGAATCAGCCCCAGCGCGGACGCGGCCAGCAGCTTTATGGTGTGCCGACGGCGCCGCTCGAACTGTTCGTCCCGGACGGGGTGGTGCGCGGCGGCGGAGCGTACCGGCGGGGCGGTCTCCATCCGCGGGCGTGGGGCGGCGGCCGCCGGCGGATTGCTGGTTGCCTGGCTCATCGCCGGACCGGTTCCTCGACCGACCCGCGCGTCCGTGCCGCGGGGTACCGGGTCGCCGTGCGGCCGGCGGTCAGCCAGCCGAGAGTGGCCAGCAGCACTCCGGCCAGAGCGTTCGGGAGCTGCCGGCTCAGCAGCATCACGAGGGCCGCCGCGTCCAGGCCCACGACCAGCAGAACCAGTACGGCACGGCGCCGTGCCGCCCGTGGATTCCCGGTCGCCCGTCGACGGCCGGGACGGGCGTGCGGCAGGCCCGGTGTGAGGACGCTCATCGCCGTCACCTCTCCCGGCGCTCTGGGGTGTGGTCCATGTCCGCCTCCAGCGAAAATCGCGGATGCACACGACAACCGAGGAAGCCCGCGCCGGTATTTCCGGATCCCGCCCGGAGAGCCGTCGTCGGCGCGTGACGTGGGACACACACTCCCCGAGCCCGTCTGCGCGGCCCTGAGTTCACCTTCTTACGATCAACGGAGCGGATGGAGACCGACTCGGCTGTCGCTCGATTCCGCGCGGCGGTACGTGTCGGCGGTATGTGTCGGCGGTACGTGGATCAGGGAGCGTCGACAAGGCGATCCGGACGGGCAGGAGTATGATATTCATCGCGCGATGAATTACTGCTCTCCGGAAAGGCAGGGCCGTGATGGAGCGGACCACGTGTTGTGTGGTGGGAGGTGGCCCCGCCGGCATGGTGCTCGCGCTGCTGCTGGCGCGGGCCGGCGTCGCGGTGACGGTGCTGGAGAAGCACGGCGACTTCCTGCGTGACTTCCGCGGCGACACCGTGCACCCCTCGACGCTGGCGCTGCTCGACGACCTGGGGCTGGCCGAGCGCTTCGCGCAACTGCCGCAGCGCAGGGTGCGCACCGTCCAACTGCCCATCGGGGCCGGCCGGTCGGCGGTCACCGTCGCGGACCTCGCGGTGCTGCGCGGCCCGTACAACTACGTCGCGATGGTGCCCCAGTGGGACCTGCTGGAACTCCTCGCGGACGAGGCCCGGCGCGAGCCGTCCTTCGACCTGCGGATGAACACCGAGGCGACCTCCTTCCTGGTCGAGGGCGGACGGGTGACCGGAGTGCGCTACCGCACCCCCGACGGCGCCACCGGTGAGCTGCGTGCCGTGCTCACGGTCGCCTGCGACGGCCGTGGATCGCTGGCCCGCTCCCGGCCGGAACTGGGGCTGCGCCGGTTCGGCTGCCCGATGGACGCCTGGTGGTTCCGGCTGCCACGGCACGAGGGGGATCCGAGCGGGCTCGTCGGCGGCGCCGGCGACCGCTTCCTGACCGCGATGATCGACCGCGGGGACTACTGGCAGTGCGCCGCGCTCATTCCCAAGGGCACCGACACGGAGCGCCGGGCCGCCGGTCTCGACCGATTCCGGGCCGACTTCGCCGCCGCGGTCCCCTGGGTCGCGGACCGTACGGACCACCTGCGCTCATGGGACGAGGTCAAGCTCCTCGACGTACGTCTGGACCGGCTGCGCCGCTGGCATCGCCCGGGGCTGCTGTGCATCGGTGACGCCGCGCACGCGATGTCCCCGGTCTTCGGCATCGGGATCAACCTCGCCGTGGAGGACGCGGTGGCTGCCGCCCGGTACCTCGTCGAGCCGCTGCGCCGCGGGGGCGTGGGCCTGCACGACGTACGCGGTCTGCAGCGCCGCCGTCTGCTCACCACGGTCGTCACACAGGGGCTCCAACGGATCGCCCACGCCCGTGTCATCGCTCCCGTGCTGCAGGGGCAGCCGCCCCTCGGCAGCGTGGAACGCGCCCAGCGCATGGCCGGTCTGCTCACCGGGTCACGGTTCGTACGCCGACTGCCCGCGTACTTCATCGGGTACGGCGCGCTGCGTGAGCGCCCACCGGCCGTGGCCGTCCGATAGCCGCGGAACGTCGCCCGCGAGGCGAGGCGTGGCGCGAGTGGCGTTCTCATACATGAACATTGCTCATGTGGGTGTACACCCTTGGAGCCGCTGTGCAAGGCTCAAGCCAACGTCCTTGCACCGTAACCTCGTTGAGGGAAGGCGCCCATGAGTGTTTCCCGGCGTACTGTGCTGGCCTCGGCCGCCGGAGTCGCGACCGTGTGTGCCGCTACCGAGCAGACCGCGCAGGCAGCCGATCGTCCGGCATCGGTGACCGCCGTGCGCGTCCTGCGGGACGCGGCCGACTACGCCGTCGGGAAACTCGCGGCGGTCGGGCCCGGAGTGAGTGCCTTCCCCGTCGGGACGAAGTTCGAGAAATGGGTGTACTCCCAGAACGGGGACTGGGTCGGCGGTTTCTGGCCGGGGACGCTCTGGATGGCGTACCTCCACACCGGGGACGACGCGTTCCGCGCGCTGGCCCTCGATTCGGCGGGGCGGCTCGCTCCCCGTCGGTACGACACCAGCACCCACGACCTCGGCTTCCTCTTCTCTCCTTCCTGGGTCACGGCGTGGCGTCTCACGGGTGACGACAAGTGGCGGACGGGCGCCGTACAGGCGGCCGACTCCCTGTTGCAGCGCTACAACCCGCGCGGGCACTTCATCCGGGCGTGGGGCGCGCTGAACGATCCGCACAACGCCGGCCGGATCATCATCGACACGATGATGAACCTCGACCTGCTGGCCTTCGCGAGCCGGCAGACCGGCGACGAGAAGTACCTTCGGGCCGCGGTGGACCACGCCAACACCGCTCAGCGGGTGTTCCCCCGCGCGGACGGGTCGACCCCGCACGCCTTCGACCTCGACCCGGACACCGGCGCGCCCGTCGGTCCCGCCACCGTGCAGGGCTACAGCTCCTCGTCCTGCTGGTCACGCGGACAGGCGTGGGGGATCTACGGGTTCACGACGATCTACCGCCGGACCGGTGACCGGCAGTTCCTGGCCACCGCCGGCCGACTGGCGGACTTCGCACTGGGCGTATTGAGCAGTGACGGGATTCCGGTCTGGGACTACCGGGCGCCCCAGCAACCCCATGACATCAAGGACGCGTCGGCCGGCGCGATCATGGCCTGCGGGCTGCTCGACCTGTCCGCCGCGACCGGCAGACACCACTACCGCGAGGCGGCACTGGGCCTGCTCGTCGCGCTCTCGCAGACCTGCCTGACCAGGAAGTCGTCCCGTGCCGAAGCGGTCGTGGCCCGCTGCACGCGCAACCGGCCGGCCGAGGACGGGATCGAGATATCGCTCCCCTACGCCGACTACTACCTGCTGGAGGGCATCCTCCGCGTCCTGAAGCCGCAGGACGTCGACCGGGCCATCGACCTGTCGACGGTACGTGCGTGAGCCGACCTTAGGCCAGGCCGCTGAGACCGCCGCGCGTACATCGCAACATTCCGGATGAACAGGGAGTTCTCCGTCGGCCCGGATAGGGTCGGAACACTGTGAACTACTACGAGCTGGGCAGCCACCGCCGACGCGTGACGACATCGTCGCCCGAGGCCCAGACCTGGTTCGACCGCGGGCTGGTGTGGACGTACGCCTTCAACCACGAGGAGGCCGTCCGCTGCTTCGAGCGCGCCGCCGAGGCCGATCCCGACTGCGCCATGGCCCACTGGGGCATGGCCTACGCCCTGGGCCCCAACTACAACAAACCCTGGGAGTTCTTCGACGAGTACGACCTGGCGCGGACCGTCGAGCGCACCCACGCCGCCGTCGAGCGCGCGCACGCCACGGCGGCGTCCGCCACCCCGGTGGAGCGCGCCCTGATCGAGGCGCTGCGCGCCCGCTACCCATGGGCGGACGCCGAGGAGCTTGAGGGTCTGTCGGTGTGGAGCGCGGCCTACGCCGACAGCATGCGGGCCGTCTACCAACTTGCGCCCGACGACCGCGACGTGGCGACCCTGTACGCCGACGCCTTGATGAACCTCACCCCCTGGCAACTGTGGGACGTCCGCACCGGCCTCCCGGCCACCGGGGCACGCACGCCGGAGGCCAGGGACGTGCTCCAGCGGGCGATGGCGACGGAGGCAGGCACGTCGCATCCCGGCCTGCTGCACATGTACATCCACCTGATGGAGATGTCCCCGACGCCCGAGGCGGCCCTGACGGCCGCCGACCGGCTGCGGGGCCTGGTGCCCGACGCCGGACACCTGCAGCACATGCCGTCCCATCTGGAAGTGCTGTGCGGCGACTACCGGAGGGTGGTTTCCGACAACGCCGCGGCGATCGCCGCCGACGAGAAGTACCACGCGCGCGAAGGTGCCTTGAACTTCTACACCCTGTATCGCTGCCACAACTACCACTTCCGGATCTACGGCGCGATGTTCCTCGGCCGCCTCCAGGACGCGCTCGACACGGCGGAGCGGCTCGAAGCCGCCGTGCCGGAGGAACTGCTGCGTGTGGAGAGCCCGCCCATGGCCGACTGGCTGGAGGGCTTCCTCGCGATGCGGGTGCACGTCCTGATCCGCTTCGGGCGGTGGGACGACGTGCTGCGCCTGCCCGTGCCCGCCGACCCGCGGTTGTACTGCGTCAGCACCGCGATGCTGCACTACGCGCGCGGCATCGCGCTCTCCGCCACCGGCAGGATCGCCGAAGCCGAGGAGGAGCGTGCGCTCTTCCGGGAGGCGGTGACCCGGGTCCCGCAGACACGCATGCTGTTCAACAACACGTGCGCGGACATCCTGGCCATCGCCTCGGAGATGCTCGACGGCGAACTGGACTACCGCAAGGGCGACTACGACGCCGCCTTCGCCGCGCTGCGCCGCTCGATCGAGCTGGACGACAACCTCCCCTACGACGAACCGTGGGGGTGGATGCAGCCGACCCGGCACGCCTACGGCGCGCTGCTGCTGGAGCGGGGCCTGATCGCGGAGGCCGAGGCGGTCTACCGCGCGGACCTGGGTCTGGACGACACGCTTCCCCGGCCGCAGCAACACCCCGACAACGTCTGGTCGTTGCACGGGTACCACGAGTGTCTCCAACGGCTCGGCCGGACCGGTGAGGCACAGATCGTGGCCCAGCAGCTGAAGTTCGCGGCAGCGACGGCGGACGTGCCGATCACGGCGTCCTGCTTCTGCCGCCTGGACGTGGGGTCGCACGACGCCCCGGGCGACGGCTGCTGCACACCACAGACATGAGGTGAGTTCCCGCGGCGACAGGCCCCGGCGCCGCACCGCGGACCTCAGTGCAGCCGCTCGGCCTCGTCGTACTCGGCCGCCTTGAACGTCGGCCAGTACGTGATCTGCGGCTTGGACCGCTCGATCATCGCCAGCAGCGCCGGTCCGTGCAGGACGCGCACCGCGACCTCCGCGCCGTCGCGGCCCGCGAGGTTGTCGACCACGTAGAGGTAGTAGTGCTCGGGGTCGGCCTTCGCGGCTGTCACCTGCCGCTGCTCCAGCGGCAGCGCCTCGCTGCGCGCCGAGCGGCTGAAGGCCTTCACCTCGATCATCCGCGGCGGACTCTCGACGTCGTACGGGAGGCCCGAGGTACGCACGTCCTTGGGATCACGCCCGGCGGCCCGCTCCAAGGCCATCACATGCGTGATGGCAGCCTGTTCCGTCTCCCTGTTGCCCACGGCACCCCCTCGTTGCGCCCACCCATGGTGCCGTGAAGTTCCTCGGCCCGGGAAGCGATTCCGATTCGCCGCCGCATTGGCATGGACCTGGCGGTCGGGGGTGGCTAGGCTCTGCTGCGCCACGAATGAGAGCGCTCTCGGGAATCGGCTGTTCCATCCCCCACTCCTGGAACGACGAAGGGCAACTCCCATGAGACGCACGAGAATCGCGCACGTCGGCCTGGCTGTCCTGCTGCTGCTCGGCGGCCTGGGCGCGGCAGGTACGTTCCCCGCCTCGGCGAGCGGCTCCGAGGCCGCGCCCGCAGCGTCCGCAGCGTCCGTCGCACCCGCTTCCGACGGCGTGCTGTCCGCCATGCAGCGTGCTTTCGGCCTGTCCCGCGACCAGGTCGAGGCGCGGCTCGCGGCCGAGCGCTCCGCCGCGGCGCTCGCTCCCAAGGCACGCCGCGCGGCCGGGGCCGCCTATGCGGGCTCCTGGTTCGACGACTCCCACGGTCGTCTGACGGTGGCGCTCACACCGGACGCGTCGGCCGCCACCCGCCGCACGATCCGGACCGCCGGGGCCGGCATCCGCACGGTCGCGCACAGCCTGCGGCAGCTGGACGCGGCGAAGGCGCGCATCGACCGGCTGTCCGCCCCTTCCGGGGTGAGCAGCTGGCGCGTCGATCCGATGGCCAACACCGTCGTGGTCGACGTCGTCCGCGACCGCCGCGCTGACAACGATGTCCGACGCTTTGTGTCCCGGGCTCGCGAGTCGGGCCCCGTGACCGTCGAGACCGTCTCCGCGGCGCCGCGGACCTTCGCCGCGGGCACGGTCGGCGGCGACCCCTACTACACGGGCAACGTCCGCTGCTCCATCGGGTTCTCGGTGTACGGCGGCTTCGTCACCGCCGGTCACTGCGGCCGGCCGGGCGCCGGGGTGAGCGGCTGGGACGGCTCGTACATCGGTACCTTCCAGGGCTCCTCGTTCCCGGGCGACGACTACGCCTGGGTCAGCGTGGGCAGCGGGTGGTGGACGGTGCCGGTCGTGCTGGGCTGGGGCACCGTGCCCGACCAGCTCGTGCGCGGCTCGGCCGAAGCTCCCGTCGGCTCCTCGATCTGCCGTTCGGGATCGACGTCGCACTGGCACTGCGGGACGGTGCTGGCCAGGAACGAGACCGTCAACTACAGCCAGGGCACGGTGAATCAGCTGACGAAGACGAGCGTCTGCGCCGAACCCGGCGACTCCGGGGGGTCGTTCATCGGCGGGGACCAGGCGCAGGGCGTCACCTCCGGCGGCTGGGGCAACTGCACCGGCGGCGGTGAGACCTGGTTCCAGCCGGTCAACGAGATCCTCAACCGCTACGGGCTGACCCTGCACACCTACTGACCGCCCGCCCGCGGTCGCGTCCCCGGGGTTCCGCGCGAGGTCCGGCGGAACCCCACCGGCCGCCGTGCCGTACACACCAGGGAGCAGACATCATGGCGAGACTCCGGTCCCCCCGATCACTCCTGTCCCCCCGATCACTCCTGTCCCCCCGATCGTCCTCGGCCCCCGGGCCGCGCCGGGCCTGGAGCCGACTGCCGGCCACCGCCGCGGTGTTGATGCTGACCGTCACCGCCCTGCTGGCCTCCGGCGCTCACCCCTCCCGGGCCGCCGAGGCCGCCTGGACCCCCAAACCCGCGCCGATGTCCACCCCGTGGACGGACCGGGTCTCCGTGGACCATCCCCTGCCGGACTATCCGCGCCCGCAGCTCACCCGCCCCGACTGGGCCGATCTGAACGGCATCTGGGACTTCGCGGTCACCTCCCGCGACGCCGCTCAGCCCGCGACGTTCGGCGAGCGGATCCGTGTGCCCTTCGTGCCGGAGTCCGCGCTCTCCGGCATCCAGCGCAAGATCACCGGGAACGACAAGCTCTGGTACAAGCGCACCTTCACCGTGCCCTCCGACTGGCGCGGGCGTCGCGTCCAGCTCAACTTTGGTGCCTCCGACTGGGAGACGACCGTCCGGATCAACGGCCGGCAGGCGGGCGCCGCACACCGCGGCGGCTACGACTCCTTCTCGTACGACATCACGCCCCTGCTGAACGAGGGCACCAACACCGTCGTCGTGTCCGTGTACGACCCGACGGAGACCCGCGGCCAGGCCATCGGCAAGCAGCGTGTCCAGGACGTCACCCCGCACCCCGGCCACAGCATCGTCTACACCGCCTCGTCGGGCATCTGGCAGACGGTCTGGCTGGAACCGACCGCCGCGGCGCACATCACGCGGCTCGACATGGTCCCGCACCTGGAGGACGGCACACTGCACGTGACGGTGCGCGGCGCCGCGGCCCAGGGCGCGCCCGTCAAGGTCACGGTCTCCAGCGGGGGCACCCCCGTCGGCAGCGCCACGGGCACGGTCGGCACCGAATTCTCCGTACCCGTCCCGAACACCCACCTCTGGACGCCCGACGACCCCTTCCTCTACGACATCACCGCGCAGCTGACCGGGAGCGCCGGCGCCGACCGGGTCGGCGGTTACGCCGGCATGCGCTCGATCGCGGTGAAGGACGTGAACGGGGTGCGCCGGCCCGTGCTCAACGGCCGGTTCGTCTTCCAGACGGGCACCCTGGACCAGGGCTACTGGCCGGACGGCATCTACACCGCGCCCACCGACGACGCCCTCAGGTTCGACCTCCAGAAGCACAAGGACCTCGGCTTCAACATGGTGCGCAAACACATCAAGGTGGAGCCGCAGCGCTGGTTCTACTGGGCGGACCGGCTCGGGCTGCTGGTGTGGCAGGACATGCCGTCCATGGACAGCGCCAGGACTCCGGACGGCGCGGCCCGCACCCAGTGGGAGAGCGAGTACCGGGCCGTCATCGACCAGCACCGCAGCTCGCCCGCGCTGATCCAGTGGGTCGACCAGAACGAGGGCTGGGGCCAGTACGACCAGGCACGCATCGCGGACATGGTCAAGGCGTACGACCCCTCGCGCCTCGTCGACAACATGAGCGGGGTCAACTGCTGCGGTGCCCAGGACGGCGGCAACGGCGACGTGATCGACAACCACAACTACGTCGGACCCGGCAACACCCCGACGGAGCCGGTACGTGCCTCGGTGCTGGGCGAGTACGGCGGCCTCGGCTACCGGGTCCCCGGCCACGAGTGGTACCCGGGCGGCGGCTTCAGCTATGAGGACCAGCCCAGCCCGGCCGCGCTCGACGACCGGCTCGTCGGCCTGCTGGACGGCATTCGGGAGAACTCCATGCCCGCGGGTGGTCTGTCGGCCTCCGTCTACACGCAGATCACCGATGTGGAGAACGAGGCGAACGGGCTGATGACCTACGACCGCCAGGTCGTCAAGGTCGACGAGGCCCGCGTCCGGGCGGCCAACCAGGCGCTGATCGCCGCGTCCCGTACGCTCGGGCCGACGGTGAAGCTGCCGCTGGAGCAGTATGTGTCGATCCGAGTCACCACACCCGGCTACACCGACCGCTACATCCGTCACTACGACGGGCTCGGCTACACCGAGGTGGTGACGGCGGAAAGCGGCGCCCTGCTGAAGCAGGACGCCACCTGGAAGGTGAGGCCGGGCCTCGCGAACAAGCTCTGCTACTCCTTCGAGTCCCGCAATTACCCGGGTGAATACCTCCGCCACCGCGACTTCAGCGTCCGGCGCGAGGCGGGCGACGACTCCGCGCTCTACAAGGCCGACGCGACATGGTGCCCCGTCCAGGGCAGCGGAGGCATCCGGTTCTCGGCGTCCAACTACCCGGGCCAGTATCTGCGGCACACGAACGCCGAGCTGTGGCTGGCACAGCGGGGCGGCTCGCAAGCCTGGGACGACCCGGGCAGCTTCACCGAGGACACCACCTGGGCCGTCGAGGACCCCTGGGCACCCTGAACACGGGATTTGCCTTCCGTGACTACCAGTAATGACGTCGGCCGGCCACCGCGTGCCCCATGGAGCCCAGGATCCAGAAAATGGCACCGAGCACCACGAGAATGACTCCGATGGTCCACAGAATCGAGATTCCGGTGACGAAGCCGACAACGAGCAGGACGAGACCGAGGATGAGCATGACCGCCTCCTCTGCTGACTACTGAGGTGTCTCCGACTTCGGGTACCCCCGGTAACGTTCGACTATCTGCTCGGCACCAGAATTTCCCACCACGCTCAGCCCTGTGCGACGAGCCCTTGGCCGGCGGACTCGTCGGCGGCTCCCCGTGCCACCAGCAGAAGGGCGTCGACGAGGTCGTCCGCCGGGCTGCCGGTGGCCAGGCGCCGCAGCTGCAGGCCCATCACCACGGCGACGGTGGTGGCCGCTAGGCGTTCCGCGTCCGGGACGCCCAGGGCGGTGAGGATCTGGGCGGCGAGCCGGTCGTAGGCCCGGAACGCCTCCGACGCCGCCTCGCGCAGCCGTTCGTCGCGCCCGGCGTGGATGTACAGCTCGAAGGGTGCGAGGTGCGCGGTGTCCAGGGCCGTACCGCAGGCCACCTGGCCGGCCAGGGACGCCGCGTCCTCTATGTCGAGGTTCTCGGTCTGGCACTGGTCGGCCAGCTCGGTGAAGTGCCGGGCCTCCTCGCGCACGAAGTACAGCAGGCTCTCGCGCAGCAGATCGTGCTGCGTCTCGAAGTGGTACGTGACGGAGCCGAGCGAGACGCCGGCCTCCTTGGCGATCCTTCTGTTGGTGACCGCCGCCACCCCACCGTCGCCGATGATCTGCAGGACGGCGGTGATGATGCGCTGACGTGTCGGGGTGGTGAGGGCGGCCTTGGGCATGCCGCCCATTGTTCCACCCGTGGTGTGCGCCGGATGACGTACGAGGTCACAGTGGTGCGGGCGGGCTGACGGCACCTCAGCTCCGCGACTGCCGCAGGGCGTTGGCGGGGGCCGCCGGTGGACAGGAACCCCGGTCCTCCCTATTGTTCGTTCGAACGAACAGGACCGGAGGGTAGTCGTGCACATCGCTGGGACAACCGTTTTGCTGACCGGAGTGACGGGCGGCATCGGAGGGGCGCTGGCCGCCGAGCTGTCGGCCCGGGGCGCGGATCTCGTTCTCACCGGCCGCCGCCGCGAGGCGCTGGACCCGCTGGCCGAGCGCTTCGGTGCCCGGACGATCCTTGCCGACCTCGCCGATCCGGACGATGTGCAGCGCCTCGCCGCGGAGGCCGCGGGCACGCGGATCCTCATCGCCAACGCGGCCCTGCCCTCCAGCGGCGACGTACTGGACTACACGCCCGAGCAGATCGACCGGTCGATCGCCGTCAACCTGCGCGCGCCCGCGATGCTCGCGCGCCTGCTCGCCGAGGACATGGTGGCGGCGGGGCGCGGGCACATCTGCTTCGTCGGATCGCTGTCGGGAATGGCGGCCACCAAGTCGTCGTCGATGTACACGGCGACGAAGTTCGGGCTGCGCGGCTTCTCCCTGTCCTTCCGCCAGGATCTGCACGGCACGGGCGTGGGTGTCTCGATCGTCCAGCCCGGCTTCGTACGCGAACTGGGCATGTTCGCGAACACGGGCTCCGCGACGCCGGGCGGTGTACGCACCGTTGCGCCGGAGCGGGTCGTCAGGGGCGTGCTGCGCGCGATCGAGCGTGATGTCGCCGAGATCAACGTCGCGCCGCTGGAGCTGAAGTTCCTCACCAAGATCGCTTCGCAGTTCCCGGGGTTCGCGGAGCGGATACAGCGGCTGGCGGCACCGGACCGGACGATGAAGGTGATCGTGGAGGCGCAACGGGCCAGCCGCTGAGCCGCACGCCTGCCCTCACGCGTGGTCGGCGCAGCACGGGGTGGGGTTGGGTACCTCGAAGGGGGCCAGTGTGCCGCCTGCCGCCGGGACGAGGGCGAGGGTCAGGTGGCCGTCGCGCCACTCGGGGCGTACGTGGTCGCGGGTGAGGACGGGTGTGGTGGGCTCGGGTCCGTCCGCCGTCGGAGCGCCGACCACGACAAGCCGGTCGATGGCGGTCAGGGCGAGCAGGTCGGCCACGGTGACCGTGCCGGTGAGATGATCGACTCCCGGGAAGAGCACCGCTCGCCCGCCTCGGCGGTGGGCGTGTTCCTCTGCTGCCAGCACGGCCGCGTGGGCGGCGGGTTCGGCGCCGTACGAGCGGCCGGCCAGGGCCGCGCCCAGGCCGGGGTGGTCCAGCGCGACGACATGTGACCACGTGATGGCGGCGGTCCGGGCGTCCGGGAGCGCGAAGGAGACGGCCGTACCCCGACGCTCGTCGGTGCGGATCAGGTGCGTGCAGGCGATGGTGCCCCGCGGGAGGCCGAGCCGTGCCGCCAGGTCGTGGATCAGGTGGTCGGCCTCGCGCAGGCTCGCCGTCCCGGCGTCCACCCCGATGACGGAGTGGACGCCGGGCGCGCCGTGTGGTGCGCTCATGCGGGCAGGACCCACATGGGGTTGGAGTAGAACCACAGGTCCTTCCATGGGTCGGCGTCCCCGACCACGTCCATGGCCGGTCCCGCCGGGTCCACGGAGGCACCGCGCAGGCCGACGGCCGTACGGTTGCCGTCGGTGCCGCGCAGCCGGACGTAGCACGGCTTGTCGACCTGACCCAGGGAGTAGGTCAGCCGGACCCGGCCGCTGGACTCGTTGACCTCGAACGACTTCACGACCTTGGTGTCCGGCGTCGCCAGGGCGTCCCGGTCGGAGACCGGACCCGTGACGTCACCCTGGATGACGTCGACACGGGCCAGGGCCGGCACGAACTGGGCCCAGTTCGGACCGTTGGCGAGGCTGATCTCGACGACCAGGTCGACCCGGCTGCCCCGGCGCACGGTCAGCGCGCCGCCGAGGGTGACCCCACGGGCGCCGGAGCGCAGCTGGGCGTCCAGGCCGCTGATGAGGCCGCCGTGGTCGACCCAGACACGGCCGGCACGGATGCCGTCCATGACCGCCTTGTACGAGAAGGACGCGGCGCCGACGTGGGTGCGGGAGTACTGGCCCGGCCAGAAGTCCGTGTCGCCGAGGTTGAGGCCGCCGCCGTAGACCGGGTCGTTGTAGCGGCCGTTGCCGGCGAAGTCGCTGTTCGGGCCGCGCACCGCGCTGTCGGCGTACACATTGTGGGAGTCCGAGTTGGCGGTGATCCACCACGGCTTGCCCTCGGCCAGCAGGCTGTCCCACAGACCGCCGACGGTGGCGGTCATCCAGTCGAAGCCGCCCCAGGTGCGGTAGCTCTCCAGCGGATAGCCGGCGAAGGAGTCGGCGCTCGGGCTGTTGTCGTAGATGCCGCGCGCGGACCCCGCGCCGTTGGGAGCGGGAAAGCCGCCCGCCTGGTGGCCGGGGGCGCCCTCCATGCCGACGGCGATGGTCGGCTGGGCGTCGCGCCAGGCGCGGATCTCGTGCGGGGAGTCGATGCCCTTGCGGGCGGGGTGGTTGGCCAGGAACAGTACGTCCTTCACCCGGCGGCGCTGCACCTGCTCGGCGAGGAAGTTGACGCCCGCGATGGCGAGCGCCTCGTTGGCCGGGGTGCCGGCAGAGGCCTTCTTCACCGAGCCGTCGAAGGAGTTCTCGAACTCCTTCAGCACCGCCACCTCGTTCTTGCCGGGGTGGACGAAGACCGTGCCGTGCTCGGCGGCCGGGATGTTCCACTCCAGGCCCTGGAAGACCAGCGTGTCGTCGATCCGGTCGCGGGCCTCGACGATGTCCGGATTGACCTTCTCCACACCGATCTTGGCGTGCGTGTCGCTGCCGTGGTCGGTGATCACCATCCAGTCCAGCCCGTGCGCGTTCGCCTGTCGCACCTGGTCGACGACCCGGTACTTGGCGTCGGAGCTGTACTGCGTGTGGATGTGGTGGTCACCGGCCAGCCACAGATACCCACCGGAGCGCTCGTCGTGGTGCGCCGCGGACGCGGACACCGCCGCCGCGGCCTGACCCGCGCCACCGAGAACGCTGCCGGCGGCGAGGCCCGCGCCCAGCAGCCCGGTGCGGCGCAGCATCGAGCGCCGCGAGAGCTGACTCGGAGTCAGTTCCTCGTCGGGGACCGACATGTCGAGGGCGGGCGGAAGGGAGGAGGCGTCGCCGCTCCCGTGGTGGTGATGGTGGTGACCGTCGTCGTGTCTGTGGCCGTGGCTCATGCTCAACTCCCGCGGGCGGCAGGGACGTACACGCTTGGGACGTGCAGATTCTGCGAAGGCCGCATGAACGACGGAGAACCGGGTCATGGTGTGACGCGGAACGGTTGATGTGCGACGAGGGGACGTCGCCCTGCTCGACTGCCGGACCACTGCAAGGGAAAGGCCGGCTCCACGCCCTGGGCGTCGAGCCGGCCTCTGCTGTGCTCGGCTGGTCAGTCCGTGCCCGACTCCATCGCGGCACGGTCCAGGAGTTCGTCGTCGTCGGCCTCGCCGCGGGAGGCGATGGCCTCGGCGCCGCCCTCCGGCATGCTGCCGATCAGTCCGGTCGCGGCCGCCTGGGCGGCACCGATGGCGGGATTGGCGGTGCCGATCAGGCCGAGCCCGGCGTACTGCTCCAGCTTGGCGCGCGAGTCGGCGATGTCGAGGTTGCGCATGGTGAGCTGGCCGATGCGGTCCACGGGGCCGAACGCCGAGTCCTCGGTGCGCTCCATGGACAGCTTGTCCGGGTGGTAGCTGAACGCCGGGCCCGTGGTGTCGAGGATCGAGTAGTCCTCGCCGCGCCGCAGCCGCAGCGTCACCTCACCGGTGACGGCCGCGCCGACCCAGCGCTGCAGCGACTCGCGGATCATGAGCGCCTGCGGGTCCAGCCAGCGGCCCTCGTACATCAGCCGGCCGAGGCGCCGCCCCTCGCTGTGGTACTGGGCGAGGGTGTCCTCGTTGTGGATCGCGTTGACCAGACGCTCGTACGCGGCGTGCAGCAGGGCCATGCCGGGCGCCTCGTAGATGCCGCGGCTCTTGGCCTCGATGATCCGGTTCTCGATCTGGTCCGACATGCCCAGGCCGTGGCGGCCGCCGATGGCGTTCGCCTCCATCACCAGGTCGACAGGGGAGCCGAACTCCTTGCCGTTGATCGTCACCGGGCGGCCCTGTTCGAAGCCGATCGTCACGTCCTCGGGGAGGATCTCGACCGCGGGGTCCCAGAACCGTACGCCCATGATCGGCTCCACGGTCTCCACGCCGTTGTCCAGGTGCTCCAGGGTCTTGGCCTCGTGCGTGGCGCCCCAGATGTTGGCGTCCGTGGAGTACGCCTTCTCCGTGCTGTCGCGGTAGGGCAGCCCATGGGCGAGCAGCCACTCCGACATTTCCTTGCGGCCGCCCAGTTCGGTCACGAAGGCCGCGTCCAGCCAGGGCTTGTAGATCCGCAGATGCGGGTTGGCGAGCAGGCCGTAACGGTAGAACCGCTCGATGTCGTTGCCCTTGAAGGTCGACCCGTCGCCCCAGATCTGTACGTCGTCCTCGAGCATCGCCCGGACCAGGAGCGTGCCCGTGACGGCACGGCCGAGCGGGGTGGTGTTGAAGTAGGCGCGCCCGCCCGTGCGGATGTGGAACGCCCCGCAGGTGAGCGCGGCCAGGCCCTCCTCGACCAGTGCGGCGCGGCAGTCGACCAGGCGTGCGATCTCGGCGCCGTAGGTCTTCGCGCGGCCGGGCACCGAGGCGATGTCCGGCTCGTCGTACTGGCCGATGTCGGCGGTGTAGGTGCACGGGACGGCGCCCTTGTCGCGCATCCATGCGACGGCGACCGAGGTGTCGAGGCCGCCCGAGAAGGCGATGCCGACGCGCTCGCCGACGGGAAGGGAGGTGAGGACCTTGGACATGGGAAGAGTATGCATGGAAACGCATGAACATGCAAAGGGGTCTGTGCGACGCCTCGGCGCGGCGCCGTGAGCGACCGGGTGGTGCGGGCTGCCGGGTGACGTGGCGGCTGCCGCGCTCGGGCACGGCGGCCGCCCTGTGCCGGTCTCAGCCCTGCCCTGCCAGGGCTTCGCCGAGGATTTCCTCCGTGGTCTTCAGGGCCGCCGCGCGGTCCTCGGTGACCAGGCCGATGCGCGTGCGTCGATCGAGCAGGTCGGCGGCGTCGAGTGCGCCTTCGTGCCGTACGGCCCAGAGCAACTCCGCGCGGGTGACGGGGTGGTTGGGCAGCACGAGGTCCCGCAGGTGCGGGTGCTGTACGGCCAGGGCCTGGACGGCCGCCGCCTCGGTGCCGTAGCGCCGGACCAGCCGCCGCGGTGCGGGCGGGGTGGCGAGCCGGGCCGGAGCGGCGGCGCCGACGAGCGGGAGCGAGGCGGTGGGGGAGGGCCCGGCGTGCAGACGGCCGGAGCGGGCGGCGGCGTCGACGGCGTCCTCGGCCATGCGCCGGTAGGTGGTGAGTTTCCCGCCGACCACGGTGACGACGCCGTCCGGTGACGTCAGTACCGCGTGCCGCCGGGAGATGTCGGCGGTACGGGACTCCTCGCCCGAGCCCGTCGGCGTGGTGTCCAGCAGGGGCCGTAGTCCGGCGAAGGCGCCCACGACGTCGGCACGGTGGACCGGGACGTCCAGGACGGAGCCGAGGACGTCGAGCAGGAAGCCGATGTCGGTCTCCGGGACCTCCGGCACATCGGGGACGGGGCCGTCGACGGGTTCGTCGGTGAGGCCGACGTACACCCGGCCGTCGCCCTGCGGCAGGACGAGGACGAAACGGTTGGTCTCGCCGGGGATCGGTATGTGCATCCCGGCCGGCAGCGGGCCCAGGCGCTCGGCGCGCAGCACCAGGTGGGTGCCCCGTGAGGGCCGGATCCGGATGCCGTCGACCAGTTCGCCCGCCCACACACCCGATGCGTTGATCACGGCGCGGGCGCGGATCTCGCCCTCCTCGCCGGTGAGTTCGTCGCGGATGCGGGCCCCCGTTCCGGTCAGCTCCAGTGCCCTGACCCGGGTGAGGATCCGGGCACCCTTGGCGGCCGCGGTGCGGGCGAGGGCGGTCACCAGGCGGGCGTCGTCGGTGAGCCTGCCGTCCCAGGACAGCAGGCCTCCGCGCAGGCCGTCGGTGCGCAGCGCGGGGGCCAGGTTGCGGGTCTCCACCGCGGACAGCCGGCGCGGGCCCGGCAGGGTGGCGCGGGCGGTGCGGGCCGCCAGGCGCAGGCCGTCGCCGGCCCGGAAACCGGCCCAGGCCAGGGCCGCCTGACCGCGTGGGACCAGCGGGGTCAGGGGGAGGACGAACGGCTGGGCACAGACCAGGTGGGGTGCGGTCCGCTCCATCAGCACGCCCCGCTCGACGGCACTCTCGTGGGCCACGTCGAGCTGTCCCGAGGCCAGATAGCGCAGGCCTCCGTGGATCAGCTTCGAGCTCCAGCGCGAGGTGCCGAAGGCCAGGTCGTGGGCGTCCACGGCGGCGACCGTCAGTCCGCGGGCGGCGGCGTCGAGGGCGGCTCCGGCGCCGGTGGCGCCGAGCCCGACGACCAGGACGTCCACGGTCGGTCCGCCCACGGTCCGGGCCAGGTCGCGGGTGCGGCGTGCAGCGGACAGCGACGAACCGGGGAGGGGCGCGGCGAGGTGGGAGGGGCTGCTGGTGGGGCTCATGGGGTGAGGGTCCTCTCCAGGATGGTCCGCAGCTCCGTGAGGAAGGCGGCGGTGGTCAGGTCCGGGTCGTCCTCGTCGGTCATGGTCCGCAGCGACAGGGTGAAGGACTGGACGATCAGAAGCAGGGACCGTGCCTGTCTGCCGAGGTGGCAGGCGCGCACCGATCCGTCGGCGTGTCCATCGCGAAGGCCGGTGGTCAGAAGCTCCAGGAGGGCGTTCTGGCTCGCGCCGCGGCGGTCCAGTACGTAGGGCAGGAGCAGTTCGGGGTCGACGTCGACGATCTTGCGGAAGAGCGGGTGCTCGCGGAACGCCCGCACCCCGCCCACGAGTCCCTCGACGATCAGATCGCGTGCCGATCGCTCCGGGCTGGGCTCGGGCATGGCGCGGGTGGCCACGTCGACCCACTCGCGTGTCATCAGGTCGCCGACGAGTGTGCGTACGTCCGGCCAGCGCCGGTACAGCGTCATGCGCGAGACGCCCGCGCGGCGGGCCACGTCGGTCAGGGTGGTGCGGCGGACGCCGACGGCCAGGACGCAGTCGCGCACCGCGTCGAGCACCGGATCGCTGTCCGCATGGTTGTGACGAATAGGCGTCATGTGTAACAGTGTAACGCCCTTGCGGCGGCGCCCGGCAGACGGGCACGACGCGGAAACGACCGATGAGGACAAACCGCCATGGACATGCTGTGGAGTGGCTGGGGTGACCCGGCCAAGGCGGCACCGCTGCCCGAGACGGTGATCGGGCTGCTGCGCGATCTGCTGGGCGTCAAGCCCCGTAGCGCACCCCCGCTGCGGCTGGAGGAGATCGCCGTCCCCGGCACCCCTCTCGACTCCGCCGTACTCGAAGGACTGTCCGCGGCCGTCGGCGGCGAGGCACACGTCCGCACGGACGCCGAGACCCGGGTCCGGCACACCCGCGGCAAGTCCACGCCCGACCTCCTGCGGATCCGCCTCGGAGACGTCACCGACACCCCCGCGGCCGTGCTCCTCCCGGCCGCACACGACGAGGTGCTGGCCGTCCTGCGCGTGTGCGCCCGATACGGCCTCGGCGCCGTCCCGTTCGGCGGCGGCACGTCCGTCGTCGGCGGCCTTGCCCCCGAGCGGCGAGGACCGTTCGTCGCCCTGGACCTGCGCCGCATGGACCGACTGGTCGACGTCGACCCGGTCTCGCGCACGGCGACCCTGCAACCGGGCCTGCGCGCCCCCGAGGCCGAACGCCTGCTGGCCGAACACGGCTTCACGCTCGGCCACTTCCCGCAGTCCTACGAGTGGGCCACCATCGGCGGATTCGCCGCGGCCCGCTCCAGCGGTCAGGCCTCCGCCGGATACGGCCGCTTCGACGAGATGGTGCTGGGCCTCACCCTCGCCACTCCCGAGGGCACCCTCGACGTCGGCCGCGCTCCGCGCTCCGCCGCGGGCCCCGACCTGCGCCAGCTGATCCTCGGCTCCGAGGGCGCGTTCGGCGTGATCACCTCGGTCACCGTGCGCGTACGGCCGCAGCCGCGCGCCCGCCACTACGAAGGCTGGCGCTTCGCCTCCTTCGAGGAGGGCGGCGCCGCACTGCGCCGGCTCGCCCAGGACGGACCGCGCCCCACGGTGCTGCGCCTGTCCGACGAGACCGAGACACTGATCGGTCTCGCCCAGCCCGACGCGATCGGCGCGGACGGTCCGCAGCAGAACGCCGGCTGCCTCGCGATCGTCGGGTTCGAGGGCACCGAGGAGGACACCGCCCACCGCAAGGAGTCGGCCGCCGCCGTCCTGCGCGAGTGCGGCGGCACTTATGTGGGAACGGAGCCGGGAGAGCGCTGGGCCCACGGCCGGTACTCGGCGCCGTACCTGCGGGACGCGCTGCTGGACGCGGGCGCGTTCGCCGAGACGCTGGAGACGGCCGCCTTCTGGTCGCGGATCCCCGAGCTGTACGACGCGGTCCGCACGGCACTGACCACCGCCCTCACCGAGGCCGGCACACCACCCCTGGTCATGTGCCACATCTCGCACGTCTACGAGAACGGCGCCTCGCTGTACTTCACCGTCGTCAGCGCACAGGGCGACGACCCCGTCGCCCACTGGGCCCCGGCCAAGGAGGCGGCCAACGAGGCGATCCTCGCCGCCGGCGGCACGATCAGCCACCACCACGGCGTGGGCACCGACCACCGCGACTGGTACGTCCGGGAGGTCGGCACCCTGGGCATCGAAGCCCTGCGGTCCGTCAAGCGCAGACTGGACCCCGACCAACTGCTCAACCCGGGCGTCCTCCTGCCCACCGACTGACCCGACCCGCCGACCGACCCCGCCCCTCGTCCGTACAGCCCCAGCACACCGGCTCCCCAATCACCGCCTCCGGAGGCTCACCCATGCGACAGTTCACCGCCGTCGTCAACCCCACCGCGGGCGGATCCAGCGCGGCGGCCGCGCTGATCCAGGTGGCACGCGTGCTGCGCGAGGCCGGGGCGGAACTGGAGACGGAGTACAGCCGCAGCCTGGCCCACGCCCAGGACATCGCCCGCGGCGCGGGGGAGCGGGGCCGGGTGGTGCTCGCCGTCGGCGGTGACGGCATCACCGGTGGCATCGGCGGCGCGCTCAGCGGCACCGACACCGTGTTCGGCATCGTCCCGGCCGGACGGGGCAACGACTTCGCGCGGGCGCTGGAGCTGCCCTCCGACCCCCACGCCCTGGCCCGGATCCTGCTCGACCGGGAGCCGCGCCCGGTCGACACCATCGAGGTGCGCTCGGCCGTCCATGACGGGACGGTCGTCCTCGGCAGCGTGTACGCGGGCGTCGACGCGCTGGCCAACCGCCACGCCAACCACGCGCGACTGCTCAAGGGCGCCGCGTCGTACTACGCGGGGGGCCTGCGGGCCGTGACCACGTGGCGCCCGGCGGACTACCGGATCACCGTGGACGGAGAGGAGCACGCCCTGCGCGGCTACACCGTCGTGGCCGCCAACTCCGCCTACTACGGCTCCGGCCGCATGATCGCGCCCGGAGCCCGCGTGGACGACGGCCTGCTGGAGATCGTGATGATCCGCGAGGCCCCGCGCCACCTCTTCTTCACCCTGATGAACGAGCTCAAGTCCGGCGCACACGTCGCGCGCCCGGAGGTCAGCATCCTGAGGGGCCGCGAAATCCGCATCGAGGCCGACCGCCCGGTGCCGTACGGCGCCGACGGGGAGGTGGAGGCGGTGCTCCCCGTCACGGTGAAGGTGCTGCCCGGCGCGCTGCACGTGCTGCACTGACTGTCAGCTCATCGCTGCCGCGCATCCGCATCCGCATGCGCGGCCCGGCGTGCCGCGAAGTCGGCGAACCACGACAGCATCCCGAAGTGCGTCACCGCCCCTTCGCTGCCGACGTCGGCGACGCGAGCGCCCTGCAGGATCCGCTTGACCGGCACCTCCAGCTTCTTCCCGGTCACCGTACGCGGCACGGCGGGCACCGGCACGATCGCGTCGGGCACGTGCCGCGGGGACAGTTCCCGCCTGATCGCCGTCGTGATCCGCTGCCGCAGGCCGTCGTCGAGTGCCGCGCCGTCGGCCGTCACCACGAACAGCGGCATGTAGTAGTCGCCGTCGTCCAGTTCGACGCCGACGACCAGACTGTCCACGACGCCCGGCACCTGTTCCACCACGGAGTAGACGTCGGCCGACCCCATCCGCACTCCCATGCGGTTGAGCGTGGAGTCCGAGCGCCCCGACACCACGAGCGACAGATCCTCGTCGATGGTGATCCAGTCGCCGTGACGCCAGACGCCGGGATAGGTGTCGAAGTAACTCGCCCGGTAGCGGACGTCGTCGGGGTCGTCCACGAACCGCAGCGGCATGGACGGCAGCGGGGCCGTCACCACCAGTTCACCCTGCTCACCGGTCAGGGGCCGGCCCGCGTCGTCCCACGAGGCCAGGGCCACGCCCAGGGAGGGACCAGAAATGCGTCCCGCACGGACCGGGAGCAGGGGTGAGCCGCCCGCGAGTGCCGAACAGACGTCGGTTCCGCCGCAGATCGACTGGAGCTGCGCGCCCGGGGCGAGCCGGTCGTACACCCAGTGCCAGGTGCTCCGCGCCATCGCGGACCCGGTCTGTACGACGGAACGCAGCGCTCCGAGGTCGAGGTCGGCTGCCGGGTGCAGACCCGAACGTTCCACGGCCGCGAGGTAGGCCGCGCCGACGCCGACCACGGTGGCCCGGGTGCGCTCCGCGACCCGCCATACGCCGGCCGCGTCGGGGTGGGTGGGGCTGCCGTCGTACAGGACGACCGTGCTGCCGTGGAGCAGCCCGCCGACGAGGAAGTTCCACACCATCCAGCTCGTGGAGGTGACGAACAGATAGCGGTCCTCAGGGCGCAGGTCGACGCCCAGCCCCAGCGCCTTCAGTAGTTCCACGACGATGCCGCCGTGCCCCTGCACGATGCCCTTGGGGATGCCGGTGGTGCCCGACGACCACAGGATCCACAGAGGATGGTCGAAGGGTACGTCGGCGAAGACCGGCGCCGCCTCGGTCGCCGGCAGCGCCGACCACACACGGACGGCGACGTCGGAGCGCATCGGCCGCTCCAGGGTCGTGCCGGGGAACAGGTGGTCGACGAGCAGCAGGTGACGGACCGTCGGCAGACCGTCCAGCAACTCGGCGACCGTGGTCCGCCTGTCGTACTCCTTGCCCCCGTAGCGGTATCCGTCCGCGGCGACGAGGACGGTCGGCCGGGCCTGGCCGAGGCGGGCGAGCACGCTGGGCGTGCCGAAGTCGGGGGAGCACGCCGTCCATACGGCCCCCACGGCGGCGGTGGCCAGCAGGGCGACCACCGCCTGCGGCAGGTTGGTGAGATATCCGGCGACGCGGTCGCCGGGCCCGACGCCCATGTCGCGCAGTGCCGCCGTGACATCGGCGACATCACGGCGCAGTCGCTCCCACGACGTCTCGACCGGGGCGCCGTCCTCGGTCACGCTCACCAGCGCCGGACGCGCGTCGGTGGCCTGGGCGAGGCAGCGTTCCGCGAAGTTCAGTCGTGCGCCGGTGAACCAGCGGGCGCCCGGCATGGTGGCGTCGGCCAGTACCTCGTCGTACCCGGAAACCGAGTCGAGCCCGTAGAACTCCCAGACGGCCGACCAGAATCCCGTCAGGTCGGTGGCGCTCCACCGCCACAGCGCGGCGTAGTCGGGGAAGTCGAGCCCCCGGGTCTCCGCCAGCCATTCCATGAACACCGCGACGTTGGAGTCCTCCAGTTCACGGCGCCCGGGCGACCAGAGCGGTTCGGTCTCCGTGCTCATGCGTGCCGTCCCGTGGCCGGCACGGGGAGCGCGGTGCCGGCCGGCGTCCGAGGTGTCGTACGGCCGGACTCCAGCTCGCGCAGGAGGTCCTCCGCCAGGGACCAGTCGCCGTGTCCGGATGCCGGGTTGAGGTGCCCGACGGGGCCGAGGGACACGAGTCGGCTGCCCCAGTCGCGCGCGAGTTCAGCGACGCGCTCGGCGGATGCGAGCGGGTCGTTCGCGCTGGCCGCCACCACGCTGGGGAACGGCAGCGGCCGGCGGGGTACGGGCGTCCAGCCGTTCTCCGCCAGTTCGCCGAGGCTGGGGTAGCCGTCCGGGAGGGGGGTGTCGAAGTCCGGCGGCGTCGCGAGCAGGGCGCCGCGGATGTCCGCGTGATGCCGTTGCGCCCAGTGCACCGTGGTCATCACGCCCGCGCTGTGGGCGACCAGGACGACGGGCCCCGCCACAGAGGCGAGCGTGGCGGCCAGGTTGGCGACCTGGGCGTCGCGGCTGAGGCGGTCCTGCGCCACCGGGGGAGTGACACGGACGCTCCGGCCGGCTCGGGCGAGCCGGGTGGCCAGCAGCGTCTGCCAGTGTTCGGGGACGTGGTCGCGCAGGCCGGGGACGATCACCACGGTGGGTGCCGTGGAGCGGGTCATGAGGAGACCTCCGACGGTGTCCGCGTCTCGGCACGTGCGTCGAGACGGTCGATACGGAGCAGATCGCGTTCGTACCAGTGGCGCCCGATGAGGAAGGCGACGGTGGCCGCGACCGCGGTGAGCGGCACGACGCGCAGGGCGCCGAGGAGTCCGATGCGGTCCGCGAGGGCGCCGGTGACGGCGGGTCCGGGCGCCAGTCCGAGCAGGCTGTTGGCGAGCGTGAGGGTGGCGAAGGCGGTCGCGGCCACGGATGCCGGGGTCAGATTGGCGACCATGGCCGCCGCCGGTCCGGCCGTGCCGGCCGACAGCAGGCACCCGGCGGCCAGAGCGGCCAACTGGGCCGGGCCGGTGGGCAGCCGGAAGGCGAGCGACAGCATCACGAGTGAGCTGAGGCTGCAGGCGACGGCCACGCCCCACTTGCGGATGGGGGCGGTGGCGCTGATGCGGTCGGAGGCGAGGCCACCGGCGATCATCCCGATGCCGATGACCAGCGCGAAGACGCCCGCGACCGCGCCCGCCCGGGCGGGGGCCAGGTGGTAGTAGCGGTCGAAGAAACTGGGCAGCCAGGCCAGGAGCGTGGCGGCCACGAACAGTTGGAGGCCGCTGCCGATGTAGGCGCTGATGACGGAGACGGAGGAGAACAGCCGGGGCAGATGACCGCGCAGGGGTTCATGGGCGGTCGTGCCGTCGGCGTCGTTCGCCGACCGTCCTCGCGGCTTGAGTCTGCTCTCCTTGACGACTGTTCCGTACACCGCGGCGAGCACCAGTCCGAACAGGCCCATCACCGCGAACGCCCAGCGCCATCCGGCGACTTGGGCCACGGCCCCGCCGAGGGCGACGCCGAGTACGGAGCCGAAGGCGCCGCCGGCGATGAATGCGCCGGAGAGGGTGGCCCGCATGGTGAGCGGGAAGATGCTGAGGACCACGGCGATGCCCACGCTGCCGTACGCGGCCTCACCGATGCCGACGAAGAGGCGGCCGACGAACATCTCGCCGTAGTTCGCGGAGATCGCGCAGCCCAGGGTGGCCAGGCTCCACAGCACGGCGGCGATGAGCAGGCTGCGCACCCGCCCCCACCGGTCGGCCACCAGGGACATGGGGAAGGTGAGCACCCCGACCGTCAGCGCCACCACACCGCTGAGCGATCCCAGCGCGGCGTCCGACAGCAGCCATTGCGCCTTCAGCATCGGGAAGACGGCGTTGAGCACCTGTCGGGACATGTAGTCGGACAGGAGCAGGCCGAAACCGAGCGCGAAGACGGTCCACGCATAACCCCGGGACACGGGCCAGACCGGTACGGACGGGCCCGTGGCGGGCGCAGTGGTGTGAAACTCCATTGTCATCACCTCGACTGCTTGATTGAGGGGCAGGTCAGAACGGTCTGTCGCCGACGATCCCGGCGCGCTCCATCTTGCGGACGGCGGGCCAGTAGTCCTGTACGGCGTAGTGCTGGGTGGAGCGGTTGTCCCAGATGGCGACGCTGTTCGGACGCCAGCGGAAGCGCACCTGGTACTCGGGGATCGCCGCCTGGCTGATCAGATACGTGAGCAGTTGACTCGCGCCCGGCGCGTAGTCCTGCCCGAAGCGGACGTTGCGTGGCGTGTGGTAGTTGACGAAATGGGTGGCGAACGCGTTGACGAAGAGGATCTTCTCGGCGGTCTCCGGGTGGGTGCGGACGACGGGGTGCTCGGCGTCGGGGAACCGCTCCTTGAGCGCGTGGCGCTGCTCCTCGGGCAGTACGGCGCCGAAGGAGGCCTCGATGCTGTGCCGGGCGCGCAACCCCTCGATCTGCGTCTTGATGTGCTCGGGCAGCCGCCGGTAGGCCTCGGCCATGTTGACCCAGATCGTGTCGCCGCCCACCGGGGGAGACTCGATGCAGCGGAGCACGGCGCCCATGGACGGGTCGGTGCGCCAGGTGCCGTCGGTGTGCAGGGCGTTCTCGTAGTGCTCGGCCGGGCTGTCCAGGTCCTTGTAGATGCGCACCAGCCCGGGGTGGTCGGGGTCGCTGCCCGCGACGGGGTGGTCCTCCAGCGGACCGAACCGCTCGGCGAAGGCGACATGGTCGGCGCGCGTGATGTCCTGGTCCCGCAGGAACAGGACCTTGTACTGCAGCAGCAGGCTCTTGAGCTGTGCGAACAGGTCGTCGTCGCGGGCGGCGTCGGCCAGGTTCACGCCGCTGAGCTCGGCTCCGATGGTGCAGGTGAGCGGCTCGACCTCGATCGAGGTGCGCAGTGCGGCCGGGCGGACGAGCGCCGGGGCCCGCCCTTGCGACGGTGAGAGGGTGTCTGGCATGGGTGATCACTCCCTGGGTTTCACAGGACGAAGACGGACGAGCCCGTGGTCCGGCCGGCCTCCAGATCGCGATGGGCCTGTACGGCGTCCGAGAGGCCGTAGCGCTGGTTGATCTCGATGGCGATGCGGCCCGCGGCGACGTGGCCGAACAGCTCCCCGGCCAGGGCGTCACGCTCGGCCGGGTCGGCGATGTAGTCGGCAAGGGCGGGGCGTGTGACGAACAGCGAGCCGTGGACGGCGAGTTGCATGGCGTCGATCGGTGGCACGGGTCCGGACGCGGTGCCGAAGCACACCAGCAGGCCACGGCGGGCCAGCGACGCCAGCGAGCCGGCGAAGGTGTCCTTGCCGATGCTGTCGAGGACGACCGGGACGCCCGCGCCGTCGGTCAGCTCGCGGACCCGGGCGGGCACGTCCTCGTGCCGGTAGCGGATGACGTGCTCGCATCCGTGCGCCAGGGCGATCTCCGCCTTCTCCTCGCTGGAGACCGTCCCGATCACACGGATGCCGAGCAGCGCGGCCCACTGCGACACGATCAGCCCCACACCGCCGGCCGCGGCATGCAGCAGCACGGTGTCCCCGGGCCGCAGCGGGTGGATCCTGCGCAGCAGATAGGCCGCCGTCAGGCCGCGCATGGTCATCGCGGCCGCCGTCTCGCAGCCGATCCCCGGGGGCAGCTTGATCAGGTGCGAGGCGTCCATGACCCGCTCGGTGCTGTAGGCGCCGAGCGGGCTCCCGGTGTACGTCACCCGGTCTCCCGCGGCGACATGGGTGACGCCCTCGCCGACCGCCTCCACCACGCCCGCGGCCTCGACACCGATGCCGTCGGGCAGGCGTACCGGGTAGAGCCCGGTACGGAAGTAGGTGTCGGCGAAATTGAGCCCCACCGCCTCGTGCCGGATGCGCACCTGGCCCGGCCCGGGATCGCCGACGCTCACCTCCTCCCAGGTCAGGACGTCGGGTCCACCGGTTTCATAGAAGCGGACGGCGTTGGCCACGAAGAGCTCCGAAGGGTCGTACGGGTGGGGGACGGCGGGCCGGTCAGGCGGAGACGTCGCGCAGCATGAAGCCGCGCCGGCCGGGACGGCGGTTGGGCACCATGCCGAGCCGGGCGAGGGTCTCGTCGGCGTCCGCGTAGTACTCGCCGAGCTTGTAGATCCGCTTGGCGTCGGCCCCGGTGGCGATCTCGCGGCCGAGCGCCTCGGAGATCTTGACCATCTGCTCGACCTGCTCCACCGACGACATGCGCTCGCCCTTGCCGCGCCACAGGTTGTCCTCGTTGCCGACGCGGACGTGCTGGCCGAGGGCGATGGCGACGGCGTTCATGGGGGCCACGGCGCGCATGGAGCTCTCGATGGTGAGGACGGCGCCGTCCGGGACACGGCGGATGAACTCCACCAGGTCGGCGGGGTGCCGTCCGGCGAAACCGCCGCCGATGGCGACGTAGTTGAGGATCAGCGGCCCGGTGTAGAGGCCGGCGCGGATCAGTCGTTCCACGGTCTCCAGCTGTGCCAGGTGGGCCAGCTGGAAGTGCGGCTGGATGCCGTTTGCGTGCAGCCGCTTGAGGTGTTCGAGATAGAACTCCGGACCGGCCTCGACGACCATGTCCCGGTAGGCCCGGTAGTAGTCCGGCTTCGCGATCGAGGTGCCCTCCAGATCGTCGTCGTTCATGATCTCGACGATGTTCATCTGGCTGGTGTTGATGGCGATGGTGACCTGGTCCGGGGCCGGGTCGAGCTCGGCCAGCAGATGGCGGGTGTCGTAGGCGAGCCACTTCGCGTCGCCGCCCTCGCCCTCCGGAGCGAAGGAAATGGAGCCGCCGATCTGCAGGACCATGTCCGGCACCGCCTCGCGCAGCCGGCCCAGCAGCTCGTTGAACATCGACATCCGCTTGGAGCCCCGGCCGTCGAGCTCGCGCACATGGATGTGCAGCACCGTCGCCCCGGCGTTGTAGCAGTCGACAGCGGCCTGTACGTGCTCGTCCATGGTGACCGGAATGTCGTCCGCGTCCCCGGGCAGCCACTCCGGGCCGTACGGGGCGGCCTGGATCACCAGCTTTTCCTGGTTCTCGGGGAACAGCGAGTCGTCGTGGAAGTGCACGATGCATCTCCTTGTCGATAAGTCGAGTGGGGTGATCGCGTGCCGAGGGCATCGGCGGATGCGACGACCGGGACGCGGGCGGCAGCTGCCGGCGCCGGTCGTGAGAGGGACGGGCGCGACGCACCCGGGTGGGAAGTGCGGTCGGCTCGGAGAAGCACCCCCAAGGGGAGTGACGGAGCGTGCCCTCCGGACCGACCGGCTGTGCGGTGGTGTCACCGTAGGGCGGTCACTACCGGCCCGCTTGCCCTGGAGGGACAGGTGACTTGTCATTTGGGGACACGAGGCCCGCACGCGTCACCCGCGGCCGGCCGGGGCCCGAGGGCCGGTGGGCGTCGGCTGCCCCGTCAGCCCCGGGATGCGGCTCGCGCCTTGCGCCACTCCCGCGGGCCGGTCCCGAACTGCTCACGGAACCACCGCGAGAACGCGCTCAGCGAGGAGAAGCCCAGCAGGGTCGAGACCTCGGTCAGCGACCGGTTGGGATTTGCCACGAACCGTTCGGCGAGCGCCATACGCGTGGAGTTCAGCAGCGACGAGAACGTCTGGCCCGATCGGGCAAGATGCCGGTGCACGGTGCGCCGGTCCACGCCGAGGCTGCGCGCGATCTGTTCGATGGAGCACCGACCGGTCGGCAGGAGCGCCTCGATCAGCTCGCGCACCCGATCCGCCTCGCCGCCCTCCGAGGGAGCCGCGATGGGCTCGAAGAGCTGCCGGGTGTAGCTGCGCAGTTGCGCATCCGCCATGGCATTGGGGGCATCGAGGTCCTCGGTGTACAGGACGATGCCGTTGGAGCACCGGTCGAACTGCGTCAGCGGCCCGAACAGACGGCGGTGTGTCCCGGTGTCCTTCGGCGCCGGGTGCGCGAAGCACACCGACGCCGGCCGCCACTGGCTGCCCAGGAATCCGCACAGGATGCGGTGGAAGGCGCCCACGGCGAGTTCCGCCGCCTGCCGGACCGGTGCCGTCTCACCCAGCCGGATGTCCACCTTGAGCGTGGCGACCCCGTTCGCCTCGGACAGCCGGGTGCTGAGGGCCTCGTTGTAGGTGTGCTGGTGGCGGATGAGCAGGTCCAGGGCGCTGCGGACGTCCGGCTCCTCCCGTACGAGCAGACTGATGGGGCCCAGATTGGAGAAGCGGCGCCGCTCCGCCAGCAGGAGGCCGAAGTCGTCGCGGCCGCAGGCCTCGGCCGTGAGTTCGAGCAGCCGGGCCACGGCCGCGCCGGAGATCCACCGGTCCTGCACGGCCAGGTCGGCCGTGTCCAGACCGACGCTCCGCATGAGCGCGCGGGGATCGAGACCGAAGGACCGGCTCAGCTCCACATAGCCGTTCAGCGCGGCGGTGCGGGACAGGGGCCTCATACGTACGCTCCAGGGACGGGTCCCCAGAAGTTAAGTTTTCCGTCCCCTCGGGTCAAGCATCGCGTGCAACCGATCCATACCATCCCTGCAACGCGAGCCCGGTCGGCACACGGGCCGCACGTCCATCGCCCACACGCCCGACGGCCGTACCGGCGCGTCAGACAGGGAGGCGACACATGGCCCTGGCACACTCGCGGATCGGCCCGGTCCAGCCCTTCACCGGCCCCGCTCTGTGGTACGGCCCCGACCTCGCGGGCCGCGAGGACTGGGTCGTACGGCTCACCGCGCACCACCGCGACGAGCTGCGCACCGCCCTGCGCACCGCGCGTGCCCGGGGCGCCACCCTGCTCAGGATGACCAGGGACGACTTCCCCCTGCCCGACCTCAGTGCCGAGCTGGAGCACGCGGCCGCGCAGCTGCGGGCAGGCCGCGGCTTCGCCCTGATCCGCGGCCTGCCGGTGGACGGGCTCGGCGACACGGACGCCAGCACCGTGCTGCGCGGCGTCGGCCAGTACCTGGGGCGGCCGGTGCCGCAGACCGCCGACGGACGCACGCTGTGCCACATCCGGGCGGCGGAGCCCAGGGAGGACTCCCTCCGCCCGCCCCCCTACCGGACCTGGCCAGGGTTGCCGCTCCACACGGACGAGTCGGACCTGCTCGGCCTGCTGTGCCTGCGGCCGGCCCGCTCCGGCGGACGCACCGTCCTGGCCAGTGCGGCAGCCGTGCACAACACGCTGCTCGCCGCCCGGCCCGACTGCACCCGGCGCCTGTACGACACCTACTTCTTCGCCCAGTTCGAGGAGAAGGACGTCCCGGGCGAACGGTCCTATCTGGGCGCCCCGCTCATCACCCGGCACGGCACCCGGCCCAGCATGCGGTACGACCGGGACCGCCTGGAGGCGGGAGAGGCCCTCCTCCAGGACGGGCGCAGGACGGGCCCGCCCGACGCGGACCGGGAGCTGTTCGACCTCGTGGACGCCACGGCCGCCTCCCCGGCCGTCCGGCTGGACCTGGACCTGCGGGCGGGTGACCTGCTGCTGGTGGACAACCACGTCGTCCTCCACGGCCGCACCCCCTTCGAGGACCACCCCGAGCCCGGGCGCGAACGCCACCTGCTGCGCCTGTGGCTGGCCCGGCAGGAGGCACCCCCGGCGCCCGACGGACCCGCCGAACGCCACGGCGCCCCGCACACACGCGCCGGCATCCCGCCGCGCGACGTCATTCGCCCCCGGCCGCTGCGTCCGGCGCACACTTCGCTGAGGAGGTCGGGAAGGCCGCGGCCGCAACCGGGGCGACCTGCCTGATCACGGGACGGTGCGGCCGGCCGATCCTTCCGTCGGCTGCGGATGCGGTGCCGCGCGCTCACGACCTCGCGGGCTGGTCGGCGATCAGCAGCGTGATGTCCGCGGGGCGGAAGCCCAGGCGCGCGTAGATACGGGCGACGGCGTCCTCCGCGTACGCGAGGAAGACGGTGTGCACCCCGTGGTCGCGGGCGTGGGTGGCCAGAGCCGTCGTGACGGCTGCGGCCAAGCCCCGGCGGCGCGCGGTGGGGAGGGTCCCGACGCCGCCGATCTCGGTGGTGCCGCCTGCCGGGTGGTAGTGGCCGGCGGCGAGCGGGGTGCCGTCCGGCGCGAAGGCGGCGACGAGGCGCTTGTGGCCGGCGCGGATGCCGGGGCGGATGGTCTCGACGGTGCCGTCCGCGATCAACTTCCCGGCCTCCGCTCGCAGTTCCGTCGGCCCTGCCGCGCCCGCCGCCGTGTTCTTGGCGAAGGCCAGGCGGGGCAGGGCGAGGACTGCGGGCAGGGCCGGATCGTCCGCCGTCAGCGCACGGATGGTGACGCCGGACGGCAGGGGCTGTGCGGGCAGCCGGTGGTGTGGGTCGAGGGCCATCAACGGGCGTTCCGCAACGGGGAGTCCGGCGGCCTCGATGCGGGCGCGGAGCGTGGGGGCCGCCTCGGCCAGCCACTCGAAGGCCTCCGGTACGCCGAGTTCGCGCTGCCGGGCGCGCACCCGGGCGATGTCGGCCGCGGTGACGCTCCCGGATCCCTCCGCGGTGGGTTGAGCGTGGTTCGGACCGCCGTAATAGGGGGCTCCCGGGTCCTTTCGTACGAACAGGCGTAGCGGGCCGAACTCTTCGGCGTCGGCGAACAGCAGAGGCACGGTGGCGTAGTACCGCTCGACACGGGCACACAGCGAGTCGCTCATCTCATGCATCCCGCCTCACGTCTGCCGCAGCGGCGCATACGTCTCCGCCGCCACCCCGAACGTCCAGGCGACGCCCTCCCGGGCCGTCCGGGTCGTCGGCGGGACGCGCAGCCAGTAGGTGCGCCGGGTTCCGTCCGGCTCCGGCGTGGAGTTGATGACCTCCACCATCACGACCGCCTCGTCGCCGTCCAGGTCGATCCGCCAGAGCGTGCCCGTCTCGTCCTGGTGCACGGGGCGTGCTCCGGAGTCCTCCAGGTAGCGGTCGTAGCCGTAGTACTCCAGCATCACCCGGCGCAGCTCGGCGTTCTCCTCGGCGCGGATCCGCTCCGGCGTCAGGGTACGGAGCTCCGCGAGGAAGGCGGCCGGAACGGGCATGCCGCGCCAGGCGTACAGGGCGAAACCGTCGGGATAGGCGAGTGCCGGGCCGTCCCCACGGTCCAGGCGGCCCGCTTCGTCGCGGTGCAGGGCGGTGGGGCGTTCGCACACGACCGCCACCTTGGCGAACGGCCACCACCAGCCGGCGCTCCGGCACACTTCGCCCAGCCCGTCGAGCGGAGCCCGGTCGGTGGGGAAGGCGGCGAGCCAGGGCGCGTCGTGCTGGCCCAGTACGGCGTCCAGCAGGAGCAGCCGGATCTCCGCCTCCTGGCGGGAGCGGGCCGCCCGTGTCGCCCGGTCCGGCGTTCCGGCTCCCTCGGACGCGCCGGGACCCGCAGCCCCGCCGACGCCACCCTGGGCTGTGCCGGTGAGGTCTTCCAGCACGCCTTGGCGGATGCGCTCCACAAGAGCCTGTGTGTTCTCCCACAGCAGACCGCCGGTGACCGACCAATGCGCCGACCAGCCCACCGGCCCCAACTCCGCGTGGAGTCGGCCGCGTTCGGCCGCCCAGGGAGCCGTGCGCACCGCCTCACGGACGCTCGGGCCGGTGTCCTCCAGGCCGCGTATCAGGGTGATCGCCTCGCGGGGCGAGCCGGCCCACACCACGCGCTCCGGCTCCGGGAGCCCGGCCCGTCGATAGGCCAGGCGGACACCCCGCTCGGCGCGCTCCCGGTCGGCGGGAGTCGTCTCCGCGGCACACGCGCGCCAGAGCGCGGTCTCCTCGAACACCCCGGCCCGCGTGCCGAGTTCCGTCGCACTGTCCACGTTGCTCATCGTCTGCTCCGTCACCTTCCGCCGTACCTCGCCCGTACCTCGCTCAGTCCGCCACGATCCGCACGGACCCCGGCACGTACTCCCGCTGCCGGATCACCCGGTACCACCCCTTGGGCAGGGCGATCGCCGCGTGCTCCTCGTGGACCACCCGGCCGCCCTGCGGCAGGTGCAGCAGCATCGGCCCGAACGGCCCCGTCTCCCGCACCAGTTCACCCGGACCGACGACCGCGTGCGCATGACCGGTGACCTCGCCGAGCGCCAGCACGAGCCGGCCCCGCCCGTCGCGCGGCTCCCTCGGTGCCGCGGCGACATGCGACGGCACCGCCTCCTTCGCCACGGGCACGATCAGCACGTCTCCCTGCCGGTACACGGCATGCCTCCCCTCCGGCCGGGGCACCGCGCACCGGCCTCATGCCACAGACAGTAGAAGCCGCCACTGACAACGGGCCGTACCCGCCACTGACAACGGGCCGCAGCAAGGCCCCCCGCACCCCGTTGTCAGTTCCTCTTGGTAGAACTGCGGCATCACGGAACGGACGACCACTTCTCCACAGGAGCAGCCGCATGACCATCGGTGACCACCTCGACGCGCTGTACCGGCTGCCTGCCCACACCTTCCCCGGCCCGGACGCCCGCACGGACGACCTGCCCGAGGCGGAGTCCGTCGCCTGGCGGATCACCAGCGACGTGTACGACGCGGACGAGGACTGGACGGAGGCCTTCGCCCGCTTCTGCGCCGCCGTCGACACCACCCGCGTGCGGGCCCTGATAGTCGGTGCCTGGCAAGAGGCCTACGACACCGACCCGGCCGAGGTGATCGAGGCGCTGCTGGCCGCGCGGGACCGATTCCCCGCCCTGCGGGCGCTGTTCCTGGGCGACATGGTCATGGAGGAGTGCGAGATCTCCTGGATCAACCAGACGGATGTCACCCCGCTCCTGGCCGGCTTCCCGGACCTGGAGGAGTTCGGTGTCCGCGGCGGATCGGGGCTGCGCTTCCCCGCCCTGCGCCACACCGGGCTGCGCCGGCTCACCATGGAGAGCGGCGGCCTGCCCGCCGAGGTCGTCCGGGGCGTGGGCGCCAGCGACCTGCCCGCGCTGGAGCAGCTCGACCTGTGGCTGGGCACCCCCGACTACGGCGGTGACAGCGAGGCCACCGATCTGGAGCCGATCCTGGCCGGCGCCCGGCTGCCGCGCCTGCGCCATCTGGCGCTGCGCAACAGCGAGATGCAGGACGCCGTCGCCGCCGCGGTCGCCGCCGCACCGGTCGTCGCCCGGCTGGAGGTGCTGGACCTGTCCATGGGCGTCCTGTCGGACGAGGGCGGCGCCGCCCTGCTCGCCGGTCAGCCGCTCACCCACCTCAAGCGGCTCGACCTCCACCACCACTACCTCAGCGAGCCGCTGCTGGAGCGGATACGTCAGACCCTGGTGCCCGCAGGCGTCGATGTGGACCTCGACCGCGACGACGCCGACGAGGACCAGGACGACGACGGCACGGTGTGGCGGTACGTGGCCGTGGGCGAGTGAGCCCGAGCCCCATGAGCCACTACCCCTCGTACCTCAAGCAGTTCCACGGTCTGCCCGTACACCTCTTCGACGCGGACGGTGACGGCCGTGGCCGGCCCCGTCCCGAACCCGCCTCGGTCGCATGGAAGCTGAGCACCGACCGTGAGCATGCCTTCGAACCGCTGTGGCAGCGGTTCCTCGACCAGGTCCGCGCCGAGGAGGTCACCGCGCTCGTCATCGGCGCCTGGTGGCAGTCGTGGGACGAACACGGCATCGACCCCGTCCTCGACCTGCTCACGGCCGAGGCACATCGGTTCCCGCGGCTGCGCGCCCTGTTCCTCGCGGACGTCGAGTCCGAGGAGACCGAGATCTCCTGGATCCGCCAGGGTCACCTGTCCCGCGTCCTGCGCGCCTGGCCCGAACTGGAGGAGATCGGGGTACGCGGAGGGGAGGGGCTGGTCATCGAGCCCGTGCGCCACGACCGGCTGCGCACCCTGCGCATCGAGTCCGGGGGGATGCCCGCGCAGCCCGTTCGGGCCCTGGCCGCCTGCACGTTCCCGGCCCTGCGCCACCTGGAGTTGTGGCTGGGCACGCCCGATTTCGGCGGCGACTGCGAGGCCGAGGACGTCACCGCGCTCCTCACCGCGCTGGGCCACTGCACCGAACTGCGGCACCTGGGGGTGAAGAACAGCGACATCCAGGACGCCGTGGCCGCCGCGGTGGCCCAGGCACCTGTCGTCGCGGGCCTCACGTCTCTCGACCTCAGCATGGGCACCCTCGGGGACGAGGGCGCGGGCGCGCTCCTGTCGGGTCAGCCCCTGACCCATCTGCGCGCTCTCGACCTGCGGTACAACTTCCTGAGCGACGAACTGGCCCAGCGCCTGCGCGAAACGCTGGAGCCGCACGGAGTCGACCTCGTACTCACTCCGGCGCCCCGCAGCTCGTACAACCCCGAGGCACGGTATGTCGCCGTCGGCGAATGACCCGGGACCGCGCTTCGTGGTCGTGGGCAACCCCGAGAACCGCCGTGTCACCCTCTTCGGGGACGCGGTGCGCGCGGCCGGACTCGCCGCTCCGCGCGTCGTCGCCTGGACCGACGTGCTGCGCGCGGGCGGAGCCGGGGCCGGGGCCGAGTTCGGGGCCGAGTTCGGGACCGAGTTCGGGACCGAGTTCGGGGCAGAGGAGATCGTCCGGATCGACTCGCCCGGTGAGAACGCCGAGGTCGACAGGCTGCTGCGCGGTGCCGAGGACCCCACCCGGGTCGAGGGTTCGGCACGCTGGTACGCCGGGTTCATGACCGCGCTGCGCGGACTGCGCGGCGGCATCCGGCTCGACGACCCGGCCGACCTCCCCGTCCTCTTCGACAAGCGGCGCTGCCACGCCGTGCTCGACGCGGCCGGCGTGTCGGTGCCCGACTCGCCCACCTCGGGGCCGGAAGCCGCACCGGTGCGCGGCTGGGACGACGTACGGGCGCTGATGCGGGAACACCGCATGCCCCGGCTGTTCGTCAAACCCGCGCATGGTTCGTCCGCTTCGGGCGTGCTCGCCGTGGAGTCGGGCGGCGGCGGCCGGATCAGGGCGACCACATCCGTGGAACGCGCGCCGGACGGCCGCCTCTACAACTCCCTCAAGGTGCGCCGCTACGAACGCGAGGCGGACATCGCGGCCGTCGTCGACGCGCTCGCCCCGGACGGGCTGCATCTGGAGCGCTGGCTGCCGAAGGCCTCCCAGGAGGGGCGCGCGGCCGACCTGCGGGTCGTCGTCGTGGCCGGCCGTGCCACCCACGCGGTCGTCCGCACCAGCCGCTCACCCCTGACCAATCTCCACCTCGGCGGCCGCCGGGGCGATCTCGACGCGGCCCGGCAGGCCGTCGAGGCGGCGGGCGCGCGCTGGACCGATCTGCTCGACGTGTGCGAGCGGGCCGCGGCCTGCTTCCCGCGCACACTCTGCGTCGGCGTCGATCTGCTGCCCGCCGTGGGCTGGCGCCGAGCCGCGGTGGGCGAGGTGAACGCGTTCGGCGACCTGCTGCCGGGCCTCACCGGCCTGCCCGGCAGCGGCGCCGAGGGCCTCGACACCTACGCCACCCAGGTGGCCGCCGCGCTGCGCCGCTTCGCCCCGGACCGGCCGGCCTCCTCTTCGCACCACCAGTACAGAGAAGGAAACCCGCATGCCCTCGCCCGCCCCGACGCCTGAGCCGCTCCCGCCCCGGAGCACCCCCACCGCGCCTCAAGCGCCTGGTGAGCCGCATGAGTCGTATGAGTCGTATGTTCCGCATACGCCAGACATGAACGAGATCGTCGGCAGCCACGACATCCTCCTCGTCACCCTCGACACCCTCCGCCACGACGTCGCGGCCGAACTGGCCGCGGCGGGCCGCCTACCGAACCTGGCCCGTCACCTCCCCGGCGGCCGCTGGGAGAAGCGCCACGCCCCGGGCAGCTTCACCTACGCCTCCCACCAGGCGATCTTCGCGGGCTTCCTGCCCACCCCGGCCGCCCCCGGCCCGCATCCGCGCCTGTTCGCGGCGGGCTTCGCGGGCAGCGAGACCACCGCCGCGGGGACCTTCGTCTACGACACCCCGGATCTCGTCTCCGGCCTCGCCGAGGTGGGCTATCGCACCGTGTGCATCGGAGGCGTGGGCTTCTTCAACAAGCTCGGCCCGCTGGGCTCGGTGCTGCCCGGCCTATTCCACGAGTCCCACTGGGCCCCGGAGTTCGGCGTGACCGACCCCCGCTCCTTCGAGAACCAGGTGGCGTGCGCCGAACACGTCGTACGCGAACTGCCCACGGAACAACGGCTGTTCCTCTTCGTCAACGTGTCCGCCCTGCACCAGCCGAACTGGTTCCACCTGCCCGGCGCGACCCGCGAGGCCGGGGACACCCGCGCCACGCACGCCGCCGCCCTGGAGTACGTGGACCGGCACATCGGACGGCTCTTCGCCGCCGCGAGCAGCAGACGCCGCTGCTTCGCCGTCGTCTGTTCCGACCACGGCACCGCCTACGGCGACGACGGATACACCGGACACCGCCTCGGCCACGAGTCCGTCTGGACCGTGCCCTACGCGCACTTCGTCCTGGACCCCGCGTCCCGCCCGACGGAGGCCGCCCGATGACCACCGCCGAGCAGACGACGGCGACCAGCCCCTACCAGAGCTACGTGTACGCCTACCCCCACAAGACCGCCTACCGCCGGCTCCACGACCGCCCCCTGCTGAACACCCTCTGGGCGGCCGAACCCAAGGACACCCTCTCCCTCTACCTCCACATCCCCTTCTGCGAAGTCCGCTGCGGTTTCTGCAACCTCTTCACCCGCATCGGCGCCCCCGACGGCCTGACCGGCGCCTACCTGGACGCCCTGGAGCGCCAGGCGGGGGCCGTACGCGAAGCGCTCGGGGACACGGACGAGGTCCGCTTCGCCACGGCGGCCTTCGGCGGCGGCACCCCGACCTTCCTCACCGCCACCGAGCTCGAACGGCTGTGTGACATCGCCGAACACCGCATGGGCGCCGACCTCAACGCCGTCCCGCTGTCGGTCGAGGCCTCCCCGGCCACCGCCACCGCCGACCGGCTCACGGTCCTCGCCGACCGCGGCACCACCCGGCTGAGCCTGGGCGTGCAGAGCTTCGTCGACTCCGAGGCCCGCGCCGCCGTACGCCCGCAGCGCCGCGCCGACGTGGAGTCGGCCCTCGCCCGCATCCGTGACGCCGGCATTCCCGTCCTCAACATCGACCTCATCTACGGCATCGACGGCCAGACGGAACGGACCTGGCTGCACTCCCTGGACGCGGCCCTCGCCTGGCGCCCCGAGGAGCTCTACCTCTACCCCCTCTACGTCCGCCCCCTGACCGGCCTGGGCCGACGCGGCAGCGGCCCCGACCCCGCCTGGGACGAACAGCGGCTGCGCCTGTACCGCGTCGGCCGCGACCACCTCCTCGCGCACGGCTACACCCAGCAGTCCATGCGCATGTTCCGCCGCACCGACGCCCCGCCCCAGGGCGCCGACGACTACGCCTGCCAGACCGACGGGATGATCGGCCTCGGCTGCGGCGCCCGCTCCTACACGGCGGGTCTGCACTACTCCTTCGACTACGCCGTGGGCATGCACGAGATACGCGCGATCATCGACGACTACGTGTCCCGCCCGGCCGGCGACTTCGCCCACGCCGAGTACGGCCGCCCCATCGACACCGACGAGGCCCGCCGCCGGCACCTCCTGCAGTCCCTGCTCCAGGCGGAGGGCCTGCGCCTCGACGACTACCGTGCCCGCTTCGGCACCACCCCCGCCGACCACTTCGGCCCCGAACTCGCCCGCTTCGCCGACCGGGGCTGGCTGACCGACGACCCCGGCACCCTCAGGCTCACCCCCGAGGGAGTCGCTCATTCCGATGCGATCGGCCCCGACCTGTTCTCCCCGGCGGTCCGGGCCGCCATGGCCGCCTACGAGAGGAAGTGAGCGGCCCGCCATGGACCTCACCCTCCTCTACCGGGGCCCCCTCGCCTCCTGCGACTACGACTGCCCCTACTGCCCGTTCGCCAAGCGGCGCGACACCGGCGCCCAACTGCGCGCGGACCGCGCCTGTCTGGAGCGCTTCGCCGCCTGGGCCCGGCAGCAGACCGGCGACCGCCTGTCCATCCTGTTCACCCCCTGGGGAGAGGGCCTGGTCCGCTCCTGGTACCGGCGCACCCTCGCCGACCTGTCCCACCTGCCGCACATCCGGCGCGTGGCGATCCAGACCAACCTCAGCTGCCGTACCGACTGGCTCGCCGAGGCCGACCGCGACACGCTGGCCCTGTGGTGCACCTACCACCCCGGACAGACCCCGTACGACCGCTTCCTCACCAAATGCCGCGAACTGACCGAGCGCGGCATCCGCTTCAGCGTCGGCATCGTCGGTCTGCCCGACCACCTCGACGCGGCCCGGCGCCTGCGCGCCGACCTGCCCGAGCACGTCTACCTGTGGGTCAACGCCGCCGAGGGACACCGGTACACCGACGTGGAGGCCGACCGGTGGACGGCCCTGGACCCGCTCTTCCCGTACAGCAGGCACCCGCACACGAGCGCGGGACTGCCCTGCCGCACCGGCGACTCCGTGATCTCCGTCGACGGCGAAGGCACCGTCCGCCGCTGCCACTTCGTGCCCACCCCGCTCGGCAACCTCTACGACGGCTCCTACCGCACCGCCCTGCGCCCCCGCCCCTGCCCACTCGCCGCCTGCGACTGCCACATCGGCTATGTGCACCTGGAGACACTGCCCCTGTACGACGTCTTCGCGGGCGGCGTCCTGGAGCGCATCCCGGCCACGCTCCCCGTGACCCCGATCCCCCACCTGCCACACCTGACGGGGAGTTGACCCCACGCCCCGCACCGGACCGCCCGTCGGGAGAGGAAGATCACGCCTGGTGGGTGCGGTCTTGGCCGTGTCCCCGACACGCGGTACCGTCGGTGCGATATCGACGACGGCGAGACGGAAGCCGGTGGGAGTCCGGCACGGTCGCGCCACTGTATTCGAAGGGCCCCTGGGGCGTTTCGTGAGTCAGACCCGTGGCCGTCGTCCCATGCACCACCGAGATGGGACGCGAACTCCCAGAGGAGGCCCTGCCATGGCGCAGACCGTCGCCCAGCCGACAGCCACCACCCCCGTCGTTCCCGCCACGCTGCCGCTGAAGGCGATAGCACCCTGGGCGGTCTTCTTCGGCATCCTGATGCTGGTCCTGCTGTACTTCGTCGGCGCCGAGCAGGGCGCCACCTCCGTGATCAACGGCACGGACGTCCACGAGTGGGTGCACGACGCCCGCCATCTGCTCGGTTTCCCCTGCCACTGACGCGAGGGGCGCCGCACAACCATGAACTCCACAACCGTAAGAAACCTCCTCGTACGGGGCATGCTCGCCGGCCTGGCCGCCGGCGTGCTCGCCCTCGTCGTCGCCTACTTCCTCGGTGAGCCGAGTGTCGACAACGCGATCGGCTTCGAGGAGGCGCACTCGCACGAGCACGAGATGGAGGTCGTCTCCCGCTCCCTGCAGTCCACCGCCGGACTCGCCACCGGCGTCCTGGTCTACGGGGTCGCCTTCGGCGGCATCGCGGCGCTCGCGTTCTGCTTCGCACTCGGCCGCGTCGGCCGGTTCAGCCCCCGGGCGACCGCGCTGCTGCTGTCCGGCTGCGCACTGCTCGCCGTGTACGTCGTGCCGTTCCTCAAGTACCCCGCCAATCCGCCCTCCGTGGGCGACCCCGACACCATCAGCAAGCGCACCACCCTGTACTTCCTGATGATGGCGCTCAGCGTCCTCCTCGCGATCGCCGCCACCATCCTGGGCAAGCGGCTCGCGCCCTCGCTGGGCACCTGGTACGCGAGCGTCGCCGCGGTGGCGGCCTTCGCCGTCGCCATCGGGCTCGCGTTCGCGTTCCTGCCCGTCATCAACGAGGTACCGAAGGACTTCCCGGCGACCCTGCTGTGGCGGTTCCGGCTCTCCGCGCTGGCCATCCAGACGGTGCTGTGGGTCGGATTCGGTCTCGTCTTCGGCGAGTTGGCCGAGCGGATGCTCAATCCCAAGCCCGCGACAGCCTCGTCCCCGCGGACGGTTCCAGCCGCGCACTGATCCCTTCGGGACTCAAGAGGGCCCTTCGGAACCATCCGGGGGCCCTCTCGCGACGTCCTGCGGCACGGTGCCGGCAGAAGCGGATCCCGCCTGCCCGCGGCGGCTCAGCGATCCGGCTGGGGGCGGACGGTCAGGATCTGCTGGGCGTGGCCGACGGGGCCGTCGACGTCGTGCAGGACGGTGCTGGTCAGGCCCTGGCCGGTGGGGCCGAAGGTGACGGTGGTGTCCAAGCCCGTCCAGTTGCCCCGGGGCCGGCGGTGCAGGTGGACGGTCAGGTCGACGTTGGGGAACATCCACTCGCTGGGCGGCTGTCGTACGGCGATGCCATTGGCCGTGTCGACGAGAGCGAGGTAGGACGCGAGCGGACTGCTCGGCTCTTCGGCGACGAGGGCGAGCGGGGTGGAGACCCAGGCCGTGGTGCGGCCCGGCCGGGGTGGGCCGACCGGGCGGACGTCCAGGGAGGCGATGTAGCCGCCCGGCCACACGTCGGCCATCGGCCACGCGGCGAGGCTCTCCGGCGGGGCGAGCCGCTCGCCCGGGCCTCCTGCCACTGCGGTGGTGTCAAGCGCCGCGAGCAGCCAGGCGCGGGCGCGGACCACCGGGCGGTCGGCGATCCGTACGACCGCTTCGAGGAGTTCGATGGTGCGGCCGGGGCGCACGGTCTCCACCCGGACCTCGCACTCGTCGAGGGCGAGCCGCCCGAGGATGTCGTAGCTGATGCGCGACAGCAGCAGCCCGGAGCCGGGGCGCGCGGCCAGATGGCGGTCGATCGCGTGCACGACGAGGCCGCCGAGCGGGCTGAAGTGCTGTTCGTCCGAGGCCCAGGCGCCGCCGACGTGCGGGGTGGGCTTGTAGCGGTGGTCGTCCATCCGCTCGTAGTAGCTGCCGGGCTTCAACGGTTGCTTCTCCTCGGGACGATCACAGGGCGTTGAGCATAACGACGTAGACGGCGGTGCCCATGCCCACGCTGAATCCTTGGTCATCGTGCCGTGCAGGGCCGTCACGGCGAGGACCATGAGGATGCCGACCGGCATCCACACCGACAGCCCGCAGTCCTGGCAAGATGGCGGCATGGAACGTGTGCTTGGAATCGGTGGTTACTTCATGCGGGCCGCCGACCCGGCGGCGCTGAGCGCGTGGTACCGCGATTGCCTGGGCCTGGACGCCGACGAGAACGGCCTGTGGAGTCAGGGAGCCGGGCCGACGGTGTTCGCGCCGTTCGAGTCCGAGACCGACTACTTCGGGTCCCGAGCCCAGCAGACCATGCTCAACTTCCGGGTCCGCGACCTGGACGCGATGCTCGCGCAACTGCGTGCCAAGGGAGCGGACGTGGCCGCGGAGACGCAGGACATGGACGGCATCGGCCGATTCGGCTGGGTCACCGACCCCGAGGGCAACCGCATCGAACTGTGGCAGCCTGCCTGACCTCTTCTTCAACAGACGGTGAGGTACTGGTGGCCCACTGGGTTGTTGAGGCGTGACTTCCGATCAGGCTCGTGGTGCGTGTTCTGACGCCGTCGGCAGGTCGACCCTTCACGGCTATTGACTCCACGTGCAACAGTGGCGATCCTCGTCGGCATATCTTGCGCGGGTCATGTCAAGTCGGGTGGGTCTGCTGCTGGCCACGTCCCGGCTCGTCGGCCGCGCTTCCCCCGACCGAGGGACGTGGTGTGTGACCGTGACCGGACGCCCGTACCGCAGACGCAAAGACGTCACCGTGGTCTCGCTGCTCCTCCTCGTACTGGCCGCAGTCCTTGGCCCCACCCCGAGTTCGGCGGCCGGCAACGACTGGTGGGATCCGACGGCACGACCCACGCCGGACTCTCAGATCAATGTCACCGGTGAGCCGTTCACCGGCACCGACGCCAAGGGCGACGTACGCGGGTTCGTCGACGCCCACGACCACCTGTTCGCCAACGAGGCCTTCGGCGGGCGGCTCATCTGCGGCAAGACGTTCTCCGAGGCCGGGATCGCCGACGCGCTCAAGGACTGTCCCGAGCACTACCCAGACGGCTCCCTCGCGATCTTCGACTTCATCACCAAGGGCGGTGACGGCAGACACGACCCGGTCGGCTGGCCCACGTTCAAGGACTGGCCGGCCCACGACTCCCTGACCCACCAGCAGAACTACTACGCCTGGGTGGAACGGGCCTGGCGCGGCGGCCAGCGGGTCCTCGTCAACGACCTCGTCACCAACGGTGTCATCTGCTCGGTCTACTTCTTCAAGGACCGCAGCTGCGACGAGATGACGTCGATCCGACTGCAGGCGAGGATGACGTACGACCTCCAGGCGTACATCGACAAGATGTACGGCGGTCCGGGCAAGGGCTGGTTCAGGATCGTCACCGACAGCGCGCAGGCCCGCGACGTCATCGAGCAGGGCAAGCTGGCGGTCATCCTGGGAGTGGAGACCTCCGAACCCTTCGGCTGCAAGCAGATCCTGGACATCGCGCAGTGCAGCAAGGCGGACATCGACGCCGGCCTGGACGAGCTCTACTCGCTGGGCGTGCGCAGCATGTTCCTGTGCCACAAGTTCGACAACGCGCTGTGCGGCGTCCGCTTCGACTCCGGCAGCCTCGGAACGGCCATCAACGTCGGGCAGTTCCTGTCCACCGGCACCTTCTGGAAGACCGAGAAGTGCACCGGCCCCCAGCACGACAACCCCATCGGCTCGGCCGCGGCGCCCGGGGCCGAGGCCAAACTCCCGGCGGGCGTGAGCGTCCCCTCGTACGCCTCGGACGCGCAGTGCAACGTCCGCGGGCTCACCGACCTCGGTGAGTACGCCGTACGCGGCATGATGAAACGCAAGATGATGCTGGAGATCGACCACATGAGCGTCAAGGCCGTCGGCCGCGCGCTCGACATCTTCGAGTCGGAGGCGTACCCCGGCGTCATCTCCTCGCACAGCTGGATGGACCTGAACTGGACCGAACGGGTCTACGGCCTCGGCGGATTCATCGCCCAGTACATGCACGGCTCGGAGGGCTTCGTGGCCGAGGCGAACCGTACGAAGGCGCTGCGGGACAAGTACGACGTCGGCTACGGCTACGGCACCGACATGAACGGCGTCGGCGGCTGGCCGGGACCCCGCGGCGCGGATGCGCCCAACAAGGTCGTGTACCCCTTCCGCAGTGTCGACGGCGGCTCCGTCATCGACCGGCAGACGACCGGCCGGCGCACCTGGGACCTGAACACCGACGGAGCCGCGCACTACGGGCTCGTCCCGGACTGGATCGAGGACATCCGGCTCGTCGGCGGCCAGGACGTGGTGAAGGACCTCTTCCGCGGTGCCCAGTCCTACCTCGACACCTGGGGAGCCACCGAGCGTCACCAGGCCGGGGTCAACCTGGCCAAGGGGGCCGAGGCCACGGCCAGTTCGACGGAGTGGAACCCGTTCACGAGCTATGCGCCGAGCCGGGCCGTGGACGGATCCCGGGACACCCGCTGGGCCAGCGACTGGAGCAACGACCAGTGGCTGCGTATCGACCTGGGCTCCACCAACCGGGTCGGCCGCGTCACGCTCGACTGGGAGCGCGCGTACGGGAAGTCGTACCGGATCGAGCTCTCCACCGACGGCGCGCACTGGCAGACCGTCTGGTCCACCACCTCCGGCGACGGCGGCCTGGACACCGCGCTGTTCACCGGCACACCCGCCCGCTACGTCCGCGTCCAGGGCGTGGAACGCGGGACCGGCTGGGGCTACTCGCTCCACGAGGTCGGCGTCTACAGCTCCTGACCGCCGCGTGCCCGGTCTGCCTGCCCACTGCGGACAGGCAGACCGGGCACGCCCGCGACGGACCGTGTCCGATCTGCGTGGAAAACGCTTGGACTGTGCGGGCCCCGTTGCGGGACACTTCGATTCCTGGCCCGCCCCGTACTGATACTTCGGCGTTTCCACGAATTTGCGTGGGGGCGCCCTCGTCGTGCCCACAAGTCGGAGGACGCCCGACCGAGGGCACTTCCCGAACCACCGCTCCGCACGGCTGCCGAGGCAAGGCAGCTCATGGAAGCAGCACGTGGCAGGCCGCCCTACGACACCTACAGGGTTGGAATGGGATCGCCCGAATCACGTGAGGCTCCGCCGCGCAAGGGCTCGGTGCTGCTCGCACTTCGTTACTACGGAAGGGAGTTGGCCCGGCTCCGGCGATGGACGGTGCCCGCCATGCTGCTGCCCGCGCTGGGCAACATCGGTATCAACTACCTGGCGCCACTGGTCGTCGCCAAGCTCGTCGGACGCATCGCCGACGACAGCGACATCGCGATGGGCTCGACACTGACCTACGTCCTCGTCTTCGCCGGAGTGCTGCTGCTCTCGGAGACGCTGTGGCGTATCGGCCTGCACTGCCTCAACCGCTGTGACGCGCTGGGCATCGAGCACATGTACGTCATCGGCATGGACGAGCTGTTCGCCAAGGACGCCGCGTTCTTCCATGACAACTTCGCCGGCTCGCTGACCAAGCGGGTCCTGAGTTTCGCCTCCCGCTTCGAGGAGTTCGTCGACACGCTGACGTTCCAGATCGTGGGCAGCCTGGTGCCACTGCTGTTCGGCTCGGTGGTGCTGTGGCGTTACGAGCCGATGCTGGTCGTCGGCCTCCTGGTGATGATCGCGCTGACGGCGGCGTGCGTCGTGCCCCTGATCCGGCGCCGCCAGGCGCTCGTCGACCAGCGCGAGGCGGCGATCGCCCGGGTGTCGGGCCATGTCGCCGACAGCCTGATGAACATGGACACGGTCCGGGCCTTCGCCGCGGAAGAACGCGAGGCCGCCGAACACCGCTCCCGTGTCGCCGAGTCGAGGCGGCTCACACTGCGGTCATGGGACTACGGCAACCTGCGCATCGACACGCTGGTCGCACCGATGTCCGTGCTGACCAATGCGCTGGGTCTGCTGCTCGCGATCGCGTTCGGCGGAGGCAGCCACGGTGTGGAGGCGGTCGTCGTCGCCTTCACGTACTACACCAACGCGACACGCATCATGTTCGAGTTCAACCAGATCTACCGCCGACTGGAGAGCTCGATGACGGAGGCCGCGCAGTTCACCGAACTGCTGATGGTGCCGCCGACCGTGCTCGACTCGGCGACGCCGGAGCCGCTGCTGCGCGAGGCCGCCGACGTCCGCTTCGAGAAGGTGACCTTCGCCCATGGCGGCGCGCGGCCCCTCTTCGAGGGTCTCGACCTGGACGTGCCGAGCGGGGCGAAGATCGGACTCGTCGGCCGGTCGGGTGGGGGCAAGACCACGCTCACCCGGCTGTTGCTGCGGATGACCGACATCGACGGCGGCCGCATCCTGATCGGCGGACAGGACATCGGCAGACTGCGCCAGGCCGACCTGCGCAGCCTGATCGCGTATGTGCCGCAGGATCCGGCGATGTTCCACCGGACCCTGCGGGACAACATCGCGTTCGCCCGGCCGGACGCCACCGACGCCGAGATCCGGCGCGCGGCGGAGGCGGCGCACGTCACGGAGTTCGCCGATGCCCTGCCCGACGGCTTCGAGACCATGGTGGGGGAGCGCGGCGTCAAACTGTCCGGCGGGCAGCGCCAACGGGTCGCCCTTGCCAGGGCGATCCTGCGGGACGCGCCGATCCTGCTGCTCGACGAGGCGACCAGCGCCCTGGACTCCGAGAGCGAGATCCTGATCCAGGAGGCGCTGTGGAGGCTCATGGACGGGCGGACGGCGCTCGTGGTGGCACACCGCCTGAGCACGGTCGCCACCATGGACCGGCTGATCGTCCTGGACCGCGGACGGATCGTCGAGCAGGGCACACACCAGGAACTGCTCGCGACGGACGGCACCTACGCGAAGCTGTGGCAGCACCAGTCGGGGGGCTTCCTCGACGACAGTCCGGCACGGGCCGACCTGCACTGAACACACGTCACAGACGCTCCTGTCACATCGTGCCGAGCAGATCCGTCAAGGAGGTGTACCCACCGGCAACGGCATAGGAGATCACGATGGACGCTCGCCTGAATGTGTTCGGCAACCCGGTCGCGGCCAAGTTCCTGCGACACATCAATGCGGCCGGAAAGGTGGTCGACGACTCGGCACTGCCGGCCGCGACCCAGGAGTTGGTGAAGATCCGCGCCAGCCAGATCAACGGCTGCGGCTTCTGCACCGACATGCACACCAAGGACGCCGCCAACGCCGGGGAGACCTCGACGCGCCTGAACCTGATCGCCGCCTGGCGCGAGGCGAAAGTGTTCACCGAGGCAGAGCGTGCCGCCCTGGAGCTGACGGAGCAGGGCACCCGCATCGCGGACGCGGCCGGTGGCGTCACGGCCGAGGCCTGGGCCAACGCCGCCAAGCACTACGACGAGGACCAGCTCGCCGCCCTGGTGTCCCTCATCGCCGTCATCAACACCTACAACCGTGTGAACGTCATCGTCCGGCAGCCCGCCGGGGACTACCAGCCCGGCCAGTTCGGATAACTCGGACAAGGCCAGTCCGGATAGCTCGGACAACTCGGACAACGAGGCGTACCCGCCCCGGGCCCCTCCCACCGGCCCGGGGCGCCCTTTGACCTACGGGGCGGGGGTGCCCAGTTCGCGCAGGATGTCGAAGGCGCGCAGCAGTGGTGCCGGGCCCGAGTCCTCGATGCCCGACGCGCGGCGTGCACGGCGGGTCCGCAGTACCGCCCGCACCGCCGACAGGGCCCCGCACGCGATCACGGCTGCCCTGAGGTCGGCGTCGGGCGTGTCCGGCGGCAGGCGGCGCAGCACCAGCGCGGTCAGGCGTTCCTCGAAGTCCGAGAAGGCCTGTACGAGCCGTGTCGTGACGACGCCCTCGATGTCCTCCAGCGGGTGGCTGAGGGCCGTCAGCGTGGACGCGGCGAACGGCTTCGCGGCCGCCAGCAGGGCGTTGCACACCGCGTCCAGTGGATCCTCGTCGGCGGGCCGCTCGGCCAGCGCGTTCTCGACGTAGGCGAACAGTTCGACGCCGTCCGGCAGCAGCAGCGCTTCCTTGCTGTCGAAGTAGCGGAAGAACGTCCGCACGGAGACGTTCGCGTACGCGGCGATGTCCGCGACGGTGGTGCCTTCGAAGCCGCGCTCCCTGAACAGGCGCGCACCGCCTTCGAGCAGCAGGCGCCGCGTCTCCTCCTTCTTGCGTTCGCGCAGTCCCGCGGGGGCGTTCTCACTCGGCATGTCAGGAAGCCTCCGACATGGTGTCCCGGCTGTCAATTGACACTCGTGTCATGAACGGTCGGGAGGAGTGGAGTGCGCACGGGGTCGTCGACCCAGAAGTGTCCGTGATGCCAATTGTCATGCATGCCACTTTGTCTCTAGAGTTCGTGTCACTCGTGACACTTTCATTGGGAGACCACCGTGGCCCGACCCCAGCAACCGTCCCTGGAAGCGGCTGAACCGGACGCCGACCGGCACCGGCACAGCACCGCGGTTCCCGCTGCCCGATCCGGGCTCGGTCGTCTCGGGGCACTCTGTGCCCGGCGCCCGGTGACGGTGATCGCCCTCTGGCTGCTCGTCCTGGCCGCCGCCCTCGCCGGACGCCACATTGCCTCGCCCACCTTCAGCGACCAGGTCAGCCTGCCCGGCACCGCCTCCCACACCGGCGCCGACCTGCTCGCCACCTCGATGCCCGGAGCCGGCCGGCCCAACGGCAAAGTGGTCTTCCACACCGACTCCGGCGCCGTGGCCGGGCAGCAGTCCGCACTGGACCGGACGCTGGCAGACCTGCGCGACCTCCCGCACGTCACCTCGGTCTCCGCAGCGGTGACCAGCAGCGACGGACGCACCGCCTACACCACGGTCTCCTTCGACCGGCAGCTCAAGGACCTCGGCCACGCGTACACAGCCCAACTGGACACCGCCACCGAGCCGGCCCGTGCGGCGGGGCTCGGTGTCGCGTACGGCGGAGACCTCGAACAGGTCGTCCGAACCCCCGCCAACGACAAGCTGAGCGAGATCGTCGGCGTGGTCACCGCTCTCGCGATCCTGCTGCTCGCCTTCGGCAGCGTCCTCGCCGCGCTGTTGCCACTGGTGACCGCGCTGATCAGCGTCGGTGTGGGCCTGGGCGTCGTCGGCATCGTCGCCGCCACCATGTCCTTCGCGACGTCCGCCACCACACTGGCCACCATGATCGGACTGGGTGTGGGCATCGACTACGCCCTGTTCCTGACCACCCGCTTCCGACAGGACCTCATCGACGGCCACGGCCCGGTCGAGGCCGCCGCCCGCACCGCACGCACCAGCGGACGAGCTGTCCTCGTGGCGGCCGTGACCGTCGCCGTCGCGATGCTCAGCCTCTACGCGTGCGGGCTGAGCTTCATCGGCAAACTCGGCCTGGCGGCCACCATCGCCGTACTCGTCACCGCTGCCGCCGCCCTCACCCTGGTGCCGGCGGCATTGGGCCTGGTCGGCGGGCACATCGACCGGGTGCGCCTGCGCCGCCGCCCGGTCGCCGAGAGCGCGGGCGAGCGCGACGGCTGGCACCGCTACGCGGAACTGGTCGCCCGGCGACCCTGGACGTTCCTGGCCGTCGGCCTCGCCGTGCTCACCGTTTGCGCGGCACCGCTGATGTCGATGCGCCTCGGACACGTCGACGCCGGCGCGGACCGGCCGGGCAGCAGCACCCGTACCGCGTACGACTGGATCGCGCACGCGCCCGGTCGGGGCTTCGGGCCGGGTGCGAACGGCCAGGTCGTCACCGTCGTCGACCTCCGCCACGCCGGTACGTCGGCCGACCGCGTCGCCGACGACGTCACGCGGGCCCTGAAGGACACGTCGGGAGTGGCGTCGTTCACCTCCGTCCAGCCGAGCAGCGACGGCAGGATCCTCGTCACCACCCTCACCCCGACCACGGGTCCCCAGGACGCCGCCACCGGCGCCCTGCTCGGCACCCTGTCCGGACAGACACTGCCGAAAGCCCTCGACGGTACCGGCGCCCGGGCCTATCTGACCGGCACCGTGGCGGGCCAGGCCGACTTCCGCGGCACCGTCGGCAAGCGGCTGCCGATCGTCATCGGCATCGTCCTGGTCCTCGCCTTCCTGCTGCTCATGGCGGTCTTCCGCAGCGTGGTGATCCCGCTCAAGGCCGTCGTCCTGAACCTGTTCACGACCGCAGCGTCCTACGGCGTCCTGGTCGCCGTCTTCCAGTGGGGCTGGGGCGACCGTCTGCTGGGCCTGTCCGAGCCGGTGCCCATCGAGTCGTACGTGCCGATGATGATGTTCGCCATCGTCTTCGGGCTCTCCATGGACTACGAGATCTTCCTGCTCTCCCGGATCGCCGAGACCTGGCAGCGCACGCAGGACAACCGGCTCGCGGTCGGCGAAGGGCTGTCCGCTACGGCGCGTGTGATCTCCAGCGCGGCCTTCATCATGACGGCGGTGTTCCTGTCCTTCACCGCCTCGCCGACCGTGGTTGTGAAGATGCTCGCCCTGGGGCTGGCGATCAGCGTCATCCTCGATGCGACCCTGGTCCGCCTGATCCTGGTGCCGTCCGCCATGTTCCTGATGGGGCGGGCCAATTGGTGGATGCCCCGCCGCCTCGACCGCGTCCTCCCGCACCTGCAAGCCTGACCCGTCCCGACCTGTTCCGTCCCGCCCCCGACCGATCCGGAGTACGTGACCTTGAACCGTCGTAGGAAGACCATCACCGCTGTCGCGGGCGCCCTGGCCGTGGCCGTAGCCGTCTGCGCCACGGATCTGGTCGTCGAGCACCGGGCCGAACAACAGGTCGCCGAGGTGGCGTCGTGCCGTCTGAAGGCCCGGGGGCCGGTGCACGCCGACCTCACCACCCCGCTCGCCGGGCTTCGCACCCTCGGCGGTGACGTCGGTGACGTCGACGTCCACGCCGAAGGGGTCCGGCGCCGGGACGTCGTGATGGACGTCGCCGTCTCCCTGAAGGACGTCACGACGGACGGCGCCAGCGACGGCGGCACCGCCAACGCCACCATCGGATACGACCAACTCGGCCGGAACATGGGCGCGTTGGGTGACGGGTTGACACCGGGCGGCCGGGACGGCGACCTCACGCTCAGTGGCAGCGTCGGCAGCCTGGGCCTGCCCGTCACCGTCGTGGCGAAGCTGTCGACACGGATGAACGCGGTCACCATCACCCCCACGACCGTGACGGTCCTCGGGCGCAGCGTCCCGGTCGACGATCTGACTGCCCTGCCGGCCGCCGCCCACCTCAAGGACGAGCTGAAGCCACGCACCGTCGCCGTCACCGGACTGCCCCGGGGTGTCGCCCTGACATCGGCGCACGCCGGGGACGACGGCCTGGTCCTGGACTTCTCGATAGCGCGCCAGGCCGCTCCGCACACGGGCAACCGCTCCGGGAGCGGCTGCGCGGCGGCGTGACCCACGGCTGGGCGAGGTCGGCCGGGAGATCGATTGAATGAGTCAGGATTAATGATGTTATCCAAACACTTGACCGACTCCAGAAAAGAGATACGTTCTAAGTACTGCTTATGTCCGTTTCTCAAAGGCGCCCCCCATGTACCGCGCAGTTTCCCCCGACCCCCTGGCGGCGGCGGGGGTGGAATCGTTCGTGGCCGGCCCCTGGGCGCTGCCCTGGTCGCCGACGGCTTGCGCCCGGGCGCGGTCGGCCGTACGTGAGGTGCTCCCTCGATGGGGCCTCGCCGGACTCGTCCCCACCACCGAGCTGCTGGTCAGCGAGCTGGTGTGCAATGCGCTGCGGCATGCGGTCGGCCCGCTGAGCCTCACGCTCGAGCGCGTGTCAGCGGTGCGCTGCGTGGTCACCGACGGTTCTTCGACGCTTCCCCGCCCGACCGAAGCTGACGCCGAGGACGAGAGCGGCCGCGGACTCGCGCTCGTGGATACCCTGGCCGCACGCTGGGGCTGCGAGCCGGGGCCGGTGGGCAAGAGCGTGTGGTTCGAGCTCGCCGCGGACGCGGACCCACCTCGGGTGGGCGGAAGCGACGCCCTGGACTGCCCACAGACGGCTGGGGCCGGAAGGGCGAGCTGACATGACGGCCGCGGCGGAGACCGAGGAGCCGATGGCACTGGCCGCGGCACGACTGCGAGCGGCGGGGATGCGGGTGACCGCTTCGCGCATGGCGATGCTCATGGCCGTCGACGAGTCGTCCGACCACCTCGACGCCGACACCCTGCGCGAGCGTGCCCAGCGGATCACGGGCCGGTTGTCCCTGCAAGCCACGTACAACGTGCTGCGCGCCCTTACGGACGCCGGTCTGGTCCGCTGCACCCAGATCGCCGGTCAGCCCGCGCGTTACGAGACGGAACGCCACGACAATCACCACCACTTCGTGTGCCGCCACTGCGGCCACATCCGCGACGTGGAGTGCGCCAAAGGCGCGGCCCCTTGCATGGACCCGCAACTGCCGGAGGAGTACGACACACAAGAGGCAGCGGTGACGTTCTGGGGCCTGTGCCCCGGCTGCCGGGACTAGACACCCGCATCGCCGTCCACACCCCTCGGTGCACTTCTCAGACGTCTCGTCGCCGGGATTCGGTCCGCCCCCGCTCCAGATACGCCCCCGTGATCGCCAGGGCCGCCGCCATGATGCTCAGTTGCGGATTCACCTCGGGGCAGCCGGGGAGTACGGCCGCGTCCGTGATCAACACCCCTTGGATGCCCCGCAGTTGTCCGTTCGCGTCCGCCGGGAAACGCTGTGGGTCCGCTCCCGCTGCCACCGTGCCTGTGGGGTGGTACGCCGAGAGATGGAGCCGGCGGGCGCTCGTGTTGGCGAGGACGGTGTCCAGTTCCGTGAGGGTGCGTACCCGGGGCGTCGTGGGGATGCCGGTCAGTACCTCCTCGGCGCCCGCGGCGAACAGTAGCTCGCCCATGGCGCGTACCGCTCGCAGCAGACGGCCGGCGTCGCGCTCGTCGAGGTCGTAGCGCAGCAGTGTGCGGTCGCGGCCGAGGACACGGCCCGACGGCCGGTCGGCGATCATCGCGCCCAGGGTGGCGAGCCGGTCGGCGCTCTCCAGTTCGCGGCGCAGTTCGGCGCCCAGTCCGGGCAGCACGAACGAGCCCATGCCGGGCGGGGTGGCGGTGGCCTCGATGAGGACCCCCGCGCCGTGATGCTCCTCAACGCCGACGCTCTGCAGCACGCCCTCCCAGGCGGTGACCGGCTCGGCGAAGCGCCCGGCGACGCTCGTGGCCGGGTGCACGCTCAGGTTGCGGCCGAGTCGGGGGTGTCCGCCGAGACCCGAACGGCGCAGGAGCGGCGGCGACTGCAGCGCGCCCGCGGCGACGACGACCAACGGGGCGAGGATCTCGAAGGTGCCGTCGTCGCGGCGTACGCGCACGCCTGCCGCACGCGGCCCCCCGGGCCGGTCCCGGTCGACGAGGATGCGTTCCACCCGCGCACCGGTCACGATGCGGGCACCGGCGGCGCAGGCGTCGGGCAGCACGGACAGCTGCACGCTCTGCTTGGCACCGGTCGGACAGCCCACGACACACTGGCAAGACCCTTTGCACCCGGGCGCGTTGCGGCGCAGGGGCGCGGCACGCCAGCCGAGCGTATGCGCCCCGGTGAGTGCGATGCGGCCGTTGTTGCCGAGGACGTCCACGGGTTGAGTGGCCACGCGCAGGGAGCGCTCGACCTCGTCGAGGTGGCCGCCGAAGTCGTCGGCGAGAGCGAAGCCGAAGCCCTTGCTCCAGCGGGCGAGGACATGGTCCGGAGTGCGGTAGCAGGTACCGGAGTTGACAACGGTCGTACCACCGACCGCTCGGCCGACCGGCAGGAGTAACGGAGGGCGGCCGACAGCGATGGTCGCTCCGCCGTCCCGGTAGAGCTTCGTGAACCGCTCCAGAGGCGTGCGCTGTCCGAACCACTCGGTGGAGTAGTGCTCGCCCTCTTCCAGGACGACGACATCGAGCCCGGCCCGGGCCAGGGTCCGCGCGGCCATGGCTCCGCCCGCGCCCGAACCGATGACGACGGCGTCGGCGGTGGAGCGCGTGGGCCATGCGTGTGCGGATGTGCAGTCGAGCGGGGGGTCCCGGCGGGTGAGGCCAGGGGTGGTGGGGCCAGGGGTGGTGAGGCCAGGGGTGGTGAGGCCGTGGGTGGTGGAGCTGGGGGTGGTGCGGCCGTCGTGGAGCATCCGCTCCGTGCCGGTCGCCAGGAGGACTGGCACCTTGAGCACATCGAGGAGCGGGCGGAGCGAGGGCCGTGCGTCAAGCCCCCGGAGTACGGACTCGCGCTCGTGAGGCGTGAGCCCGGCCAGTCCGCGCCCGGTCCGTGCCAGGGCGTAGGCGTCCAGGCCGCGCACAGCCGCCCGCAGACCGGCCCGGGCAGGAAGCGGCATCGAGGCGAGGACGGTCTCCAGCCTCGCGGGGACACGTGCGGTCCAGTCCGTAGTGCCCTCGTCGGCGATCAGCGCGGCCACCAGGCCGTCGAGGCTCATCGGGTGCCCACCTCCGCGTGGGCCGTGCCGTCGAGCGTCCACTCGGCCTCGGTGCGCCAGCCGCCGAGCCACCACCGCTCCCACAGGATCCGCGCGTCGGCGCGCTCGCTGTTGCGGCAGACCGCGTGGGTGCCGTCCGGGTCGGTGTACTCCAGCGCGAGCGTACGGTCCTCGGGCTGGGTGACGTCGACGCGGATGCGGCGCAGCCCTGCGCGGCCGGTGGTCGTCCAGGTGGGCAGGCCGATGGCGGTACGGAACCGTCCAAGACCCGCCCAGCCGAGCGCGGGGCGCTCCGGGCGGCGCGGCCAGGTGCGGTCGCCTCGGCGCAGACGGAGGAAGACCAAGGGCGGCAGCCGGCGCAGGCCGGGGCGCATGGAGACGGCGGCCACGATCTCCAGGACGTCCCCGCCACCGAGGTCCGCGTGCAGCCAGGCCCAGTGCCGGGCATTGCCGTGACCGTAGATCCGAGCGGAGGCGCCCGGGGCCGAGGAGAGGTTCAGTGTCATGTCGTCATGGGTGAACGTGCCGTCGTACGAGGCCCGGGCGGCGGGGAGGATCTGGGCGGCGGGCAGCAGCTGTCGGCGCCAGGACCACCGAGGGAAGGTGAACAGCGGTGCGCACATGGGGTGTTCGGCGAGGTCCCAGCGCAGGGCGCCGTCCTCCGCCGAGCCGGTCAGACGTCCGGGCTCCGCCGCAACCCCGTCCGTGCTGAATCCCGCATCGTCGGCGGTCCACGGGGCGGGGCCGAAGCGGGCGTGCCGCACGGGCCCGTCCTTGGGGAACACCGCGGCCCAGCCGTGCGCGTACGGCTCGGACCCGTCGGCGGGCGCGGTGAGTTCGTGGTGGAGCCACAGCCCGCTGCCGGACGACGGGTCGGTGACGGTGGTGTACCAGACCTCGGTACGGCCCGGCTCGCCCTTCCAGCGGGGTGCGAGGAACGCGCCGGGATCCTCCCGCCGCGGGAAGCGGAAACTGGCGAGGAACGGAACGAGCTGCGTGGCCAGGGGAAAACGGAGCGTCCCCGTGCCGACCCGCGTGCCGTCCTCGTACAGCGTGTACGGCAGTACGGTCATCGAGGCCACGGGCCTGCGCGGTGTCACGGACTTCCAGCCGTCGAGTGTCAGTCGGCGGCCTTCGGCGGTGAACGCGATGCGGTAGCGGATACGGCGCCGAGCCAGCGGTGATATCTCCAACTCACCCTCGGCGCCCGCGTCGTCGGCCCAGCCGGCGATCCGTACGCGGCCGGTGGCGCGGGCCTCGGTCGTCCCCGTCAGCCGCAGGACACGACCCGCCGAGACCTTCAGGTCCAGGCGGACGCGGCGGGTGCGGTCCTCGTCGTCGAGTCGCAGCGTGCCGAGCATCGTCTCGGCGAAGACGGTGCCGCGCGCGGGGGTGTCGCCACTCGTGCCTGTGCCTGTGCCTGTGCCTGTGCCCGTGTCCGAGGGGACGTCCTTGCTCATGCGAGGCCCTCCAGCATGATGCGCTCGGTCGTGGTCAGGTACTCCTCGGCCGCCCGCCGTGCGCCCGCCTCGTCACCGGCGTCGATCGCGACGACCACCGGCTCCAGACGCGCGTGGGCGACCGCGGCGTCCGTGAACGGGCCTATGAGTGCGGCGCGTACCGGCAGATAGGCGTTGAAGAGGGTGTTCGTCAGCAGGACGTAGACCCGGTTGCCGGTGGCGCGGGCCAGGGCCCGGTGCACCTCGATGTCCGCGAGCTGTACGGCATCGGCGTCCTTCGCCTCCCGGACGTTCGCCAACAAGGAGCGCAGTTCGGTGCGTTGGCGGAGGGTCGCTCGGGCGGCCGCGCGTTCGGCGATCAACGCTCCGATGCTGCGGCGCACTTCGAAGATCTCGCCGATCCAGTCGGGGCTGTGCCGCACGAGCATCGGAAGCAGATCCGCTCCGCCGAGGCGCAGATAGTCCCGCACGCGGGTGCCGACGCCGTGCCGGGTCTCCAGCAGTCCTGCCTGCACGAGGCGGCCGAAGGCGTGCTTGAGGGTGGTGCGGGTGACGCCGTACCCGTCCGCGAGCGTCCGTTCCGGCGGCAGATAACTTCCGGCTGGATGCTGCCCGTTGAGGATCTCCTCGCGCAGCCGGTTCTCCAGGACATCGACGATGGTTTCGCGGGGCAGTGCCTCCACGCCGTCCTCCCAAGTGGCTCAGTGGATGAGCCACTCAACCAATCTGAGGGGGTGAAGTCAATGGCGATGCCGCGGTGTTGACGTGGAGCGCGACGAAGGCCGCATCGTCGGCGCGCTTTGTCCTGTGAGTGGAAGAAGTTGATAGGAATCCGTGCACAAGTTCTTTCCAGGTTCGGCAGCCACTGCTACGTTCCCTACGAAAGCCCGATACTGGTGGCCGAATCCTGGCGGGGAGGGGCTCGTGAGACGTATGACGGCACGACCGGCGAACGCGCACCAGTCCCGTCTGCTGAGGCTGCTGCGTGACGGCGGCCCCAACTCCCGTGCCCAGCTGGGCGATCGGGTCGAGCTGTCCCGGTCCAAGCTGGCCGTGGAGGTGGACCGGCTGTTGGAGACGGGCCTGGTGGTGGCGGACGGGCTGGCCGCTTCGCGCGGCGGCCGCCGCTCCCACAACGTCCGGCTCAACCCAGACCTCAGGTTCCTCGGTGTCGACATCGGTGCGACATCGGTCGACGTCGCCGTCACCAATGCCGAACTGGAGATCCTCGGACATCTGAACCAGGCGATGGACGTCCGTGAGGGGCCCGTCGCGGTCTTCGAGCAAGTGCTGGACATGGCAGGAAAGTTGAAGGCCACCGGAATCGCCGGCGGCTTCGACGGCGCCGGCATCGGCGTCCCCGGCCCAGTCCGCTTCCCCGAGGGCGTGCCGGTCGCCCCGCCGATCATGCCGGGCTGGGACGGCTTTCCCGTGCGGGAGGCGCTCAGCCAGGAACTCGGCTGTCCGGTCATGGTCGACAACGACGTGAACCTCATTGCCATGGGGGAGCAGCACGCCGGGGTCGCCCGTACCGTCGCCGACTTCCTCTGCGTCAAGATCGGTACCGGCATCGGCTGCGGCATCGTCGTCGGCGGGCATGTCTACCGCGGTACGACCGGCAGCGCGGGCGACATCGGCCACATCCAGGCCGTGCCCGACGGCCGCCCGTGCGCCTGTGGCAACCGGGGCTGCCTGGAAGCCCACTTCAGCGGCGCCGCCCTGGCCCGCGACGCGGTGGAGTCGGCCCGACAGGGCCTGTCCGCCGAACTAGCGGCCCGGCTGGAGGCGAACGGCACCCTCACCGCCCTCGACGTCGCGGCCGCGGCCGCCGCGGGCGACGCCACCGCGCTCGACCTGATCCGTGACGGCGGCACCCGCGTCGGCCAGGTCATCGCCGGACTCGTCTCCTTCTTCAACCCCGGTCTCGTGGTGATCGGAGGTGGGGTGACCGGCCTCGGGCACAACCTGCTCGCCGCGATCCGCACCCAGGTCTACCGTCAGTCGCTACCCCTGGCGACCGGCAACCTGCCCATCGTCCTGGGGGAGTTGGGCCCCACCGCCGGTGTGATCGGCGCGGCCCGGCTGATCAGCGACCACCTGTTCTCACCCGCGTAAGCGACCACCGTCCACTCGTCCGCGCCCACCTCATCCGCTTCTACCTCATCGCGCCCACCTCATCGCGCCCGCTGATTCGTGTAGATCGCATCAGCCGGGGTGCAGGCCCACCACGCCCTGAGACCGGCCCCGTGTTCGCCGAGGGGAACCCACATGGCACCAGAACCACCCCTGCTCAGCATGTCCGGAATCACCAAGTCGTTCCCCGGCGTCCGCGCCCTGGACGGCGTCGACCTCGATGTCCAGGCCGGTGAAGTGCACTGTCTGCTCGGCCAGAACGGCGCCGGCAAGTCCACGCTGATCAAGGTCCTGGCCGGTGCCCACCAGCCGGACGGCGGCACCATCCGCTGGCGCGGTGAGGCCGTCACGCTGCGCTCGCCGATCGCCGCGATGCGCCTCGGCATCGCCACCATCTACCAGGAACTCGACCTGGTCGAGCACCTGACCGTGGCGGAGAACGTCCATCTCGGTCATGAGCCGACGGCCGCCGGATTCGTGGTCCGGGGGAAGGTGGCCAGGGCCTCGACACGCCGGCTGCTCAGGCGACTTGGGCACCCGGAGATCGAGCCGGGCCGCCTGGTGGGGGAGTTGTCGGCGGCCCAGCAGCAGATCGTGTCCATGGCCCGGGCCCTGTCCCATGACGTACGCCTCATCGTGATGGACGAGCCGTCCGCCGCGCTCGACCCCGACGAGGTCGACAACCTCTTCCGTATCGTCGCCGACCTGACCGGCGACGGCGTCGCCGTCGTCTACATCTCACACCGCCTGGAGGAGATCCGCCGCATTGGCGACCGGGTGACCGTGCTCAAGGACGGGCGGGCAGTCGCGGGGGGACTGCCCGCCAAGACCACTCCGACCAAGGATGTGGTCGCCCTGATGACCGGCCGGAACGTCGAGTACGTCTTCCCCGGGCGGCCTGCCGTGCCGCCCGCAGCCGACCCTGTGCTGCGGGTCCGCGGGCTGGCCCGCGACGGCGAGTTCGCGCCGCTCGACCTCGACGTGCGGCCCGGGGAGATCGTCGGCCTCGCGGGGCTGGTCGGATCGGGGCGCTCCGAGATCCTGGAGGCGATCTACGGGGCACGCAAACCGACGCAAGGCCAAGTCCAGGTCGACGGAAGGGTGTTGAGACCCGGCAGCGTCCGGTCCGCCGTACGCGCCGGGCTCGGGCTCGCCCCCGAGGAGCGCAAGGCGCAGGCCCTGCTGATGCTGGAGTCCGTCACCCGCAACGTCTCGGTCTCCACCCTCTCCCGTTTCTCCCGGGCCGGCTGGATCGACCGGGGCGCCGAGCGGCGCGCCGCACGGGCCGCGACCCGCGAGCTGTCCCTGCGGCCCGACAACCCGGACACACCCGTGCGCACCCTCTCCGGCGGCAACCAGCAGAAGGCCGTCCTCGCCCGCTGGCTGCTGCGCGGCTGCCGCGTGCTGCTGCTCGACGAACCCACCCGCGGCGTCGACGTCGGCGCCCGCGCCGAGCTGTACGCGGTGATCCGCCGGCTGGCGGACGAAGGCCTCGCCGTGCTCCTCGTCTCCAGCGAGGTGCCCGAGGTCCTCGGCCTCGCCGACCGCGTCCTGGTGCTCCGCGAGGGCCACGTCGTACACACGGCGCCCGCCCGGGAGCTCGACGAACACCGTGTCCTCGACCTCGTCATGGAAGGAAGCCCGGCGTCATGACGCAGCCCGTCTCCCCGCCCCGGGACGCCGCCGACAAGATCCCGTCCACCGGCCAACTCCCCTCCTGGCGCGGCCTGCTGGCCCGCGCCGACCTCCGTACGCTCTCGCTGCTCGGCGTGCTCGCGGTACTCGTCGTCATCGGCGGCGTCACCAAGCCCGACGAGTTCCTCGACACCCGCAACCTGCAACTCGTGCTCACCCAGGCATCGGTGATCGGCGTCGTCACCGTCGGCATGACCTTCGTCATCACGTCCGGCGGCATCGACCTGTCCGTCGGCGCCATCGTCGCCCTCGCCTCCGTGTGGGCGACCACCGTCGCCACGCAGGAGTACGGCTTCGCGGGCATCCTCTTCACCGCGGTGCTCGTCGGTCTCGGCTGCGGCCTGGTCAACGGGCTGCTGATCGCCTACGGCGGGATGGTCCCGTTCATCGCCACCCTCGCCATGCTGGCCTCGGCGCGCGGCCTCGCCCTGCAGATCACCGACGGCCGCACCCAGATCGTCACCGTCGACGGCATCCTCAAGCTCGGCGAGCGTGACTCCTACGTGCTGGGCATCCCGCCCCTCGTCCTGGTGTTCGCGCTCGTCACGATCGTCGGCTGGCTGCTGCTCAACCGCACCACCTTCGGCCGCCGCACGGTCGCCGTCGGCGGCAACGCCGAGGCCGCCCGGCTGGCCGGCATCGACGTCCGCCGTCAGCGGCTCTACCTGTACCTGCTGTCCGGGCTGTGCTGCGGCATCGCCGCGTTCCTGCTGATCGTGCTCTCCGGCTCCGGCCAGAACACCAACGGCAACCTCTACGAACTCGACGCCATCGCCGCCGCGATCATCGGCGGCACCCTGCTCAGCGGGGGACGGGGCACCATCACCGGCTCCGTGCTCGGCGTCCTGATCTTCACCACGATCACCGACATCTTCGCCCTGAACAACCTCCAGAGCGACGTCCAGCAGATCGCCAAGGGCGCGATCATCGTCGCCGCCGTCCTGGTCCAGCGCCGCACCGCGAGCACGACCTGAGGAAAGGGTTACCGCCATGCCAGAGAACACGAGCAGAGCCACCAACGGCCTCGCCAGCCGCAGAGGACTCCTCTTCGGGACCGCCGCAGTGTCCGCCGGCGCCTTCCTGACGGCGTGCACCAGCAACGACTCCAAGAACGACAGCCCCGCCGCGGACTCCCGGCCGGCCGCCGACGACAAGCCCGGCAAGCACGTCACCATCGGCTTCGCCGGACCCCAGGCCGACCACGGCTGGCTCAACGCCATCAACGACAACGCCAAGAGCCGGGCGAAGAAGTACTCCGACGTCTCCCTGGAGATCACCGAGGGCTCCAACGACACCGCCCAGCAGATCGGCCAGATCGAGACCCTCATCAACAAGAAGGTCGACGTCCTGGTCATCCTGCCCGCCGACGGCAAGGCCCTCACCCAGGTCGGCCTGAAGGCGATGCGCGCCGGCATCCCGGTCGTCAACCTCGACCGGATCTTCAACTCGGCCCAGGCGTACCGCTGCTGGATCGGCGGCGACAACTACGGCATGGGCCTCAACGCGGGCCGCTACATCGGCGAGAAGCTCAAGGGCAAGTCGAACGCCCGCGTGATCGAGCTGGCCGGCCTGGACAACCTGGAACTGACCAAGCAGCGCACCCAGGGCTTCGACGACGCCCTGAAGAGCTATCCCAACATCAAGAAGGTGGCGCGCCAGGCCGCCGAGTTCACGGTCGAGTCCGGGCAGGCCAAGATGGCCCAACTCCTCCAGGCCCAGCCCAAGTTCGACGCCCTGTGGAACCACGACGACGACCAGGGCGTGGGCGCGCTGCGAGCCATCCAGCAAGCCGGGCGGGACGACTTCCTGATGGTCGGCGGGGCCGGCGCGCTCTCCGCCTTCCAGGCGATCAAACAGGACAACGGTGTGCTGAAGGCGACCGTCCTGTACCCGCCGACCATGGCCGCCTCCGCCATCGACCTCGCCCGCGCCCTCGGCCAGAGCAAGGGCATCGGCGGCCTGGCCGAGTTCGAGATCCCCGCGTCGATCACGCTCTACTCGGCCGTCGTCGACAAGGACAACGTCGACCAGTACATGTCCACCGGCTTCCGATGAGCAGCGGGTGTCTTCCGGATCAGCCGAGAGTGGGGGAGAAGCCGAGCGTGGGGGAGCCGGCGTGTGACGACAACGCGGCTGGGGGTCCCCCCTGCTCGAAGAGCTCGGGGGAGTGCGTGCCGGCCCCCGCGACACCGACGTGATCCAGAAGACACCCCCTGGTATCGCCCGCACCCCCCACCGCGCCACGACGAACAGGAGGACGAGCGCATGGAACAGCCGCAGCAGTCAGCGGGGCCGGAGACGCCGGCCGGGGCCGCACCGCACGCCGGGAAACCCCCGCTGCGCGTCGGCATGGTCGGATACGCCTTCATGGGCGCCGCCCACTCCCAGGGCTGGCGTACCGCGGGCCGGGTCTTCGACCTGCCCCGGCAGCCGGTCCTGGGCGTGATATGCGGCCGTGACGAGCGTGCCGTACGGGCGGCGGCGGACCGGCACGGCTGGGCGGCCGTGGAGACCGACTGGCGGGTGCTGGTCGAGCGGGACGACGTCGATCTCGTCGACATCTGCACCCCCGGCGACAGCCACGCCGAGATCGCGCTCGCCGCCCTGGCCGCCGGCAAGCACGTCCTGTGCGAGAAGCCCCTCGCGAACACTGTCGCCGAGGCCGAGACCATGACCCAGGCGGCCGAAGAGGCCCACGCGCGTGGCCAGTTGGCGATGGTCGGCTTCAACTACCGCCGGGTACCCGCCACCGCGCTCGCCCGGCGGATGGTCGTCGACGGCCGGCTCGGCGCCCTGCGTCATGTCCGGGTGAGCTACCTGCAGGACTGGCTCGTGGATCCGAGCTTCCCGCTGACCTGGCGGCTGCGCAAGGAATCGGCCGGCTCCGGCTCGCTCGGCGACCTCGGCGCGCACATCGTCGACCTCGCCCAGTACCTGGCGGGGGAGCGGCTGGCCGGGGTGTCCGCCCTGACCGAGACCTTCGTACGGGAACGGCCGCTGCCCACCGGCGCGAGCAGCGGACTGGGCACGGTGTCCGCGCAGGGCGCCACCGGCGCGGTCACCGTGGACGACGCGGCCCTGTTCACCGGCCGCTTCGCCTCCGGCGCTCTCGCCTCCTTCGAGGCCACCCGCTACGCCACCGGTCGCAAGAACGCCCTGCGCATCGAACTCAACGGCGAGCGCGGCTCGTTGGCCTTCGACCTGGAACGCCTCAACGAGTTGTGGTTCCACGACGCCACCGAACCCGGCGCCGAGGCCGGCTTCCGCCGGATCCTCGTCACCGAGCCCGACCACCCCTACCTCGAAGCCTGGTGGCCGCCGGGCCACGGACTCGGCTACGAGCACACCTTCGTCCATCAGGCCCGCGACCTCGTCCACGCCATCGCCGCACGCCGCCGCCCCGAGCCCTCCTTCGCCGACGGACTCCAGGTGCAGCGCGTCCTGGCCGCCGTCGAGGAGAGCGCCGAGAAGAACTCCGTCTACACGTCCGTCCCGGCCTGAGGAGGCCCGCCCATGCCGCGCCCGTTCACCCTCTTCACCGGCCAGTGGGCCGACCTGCCCCTGGAGGAGGTCTGCCGCCTCGCCCGCGACTTCGGGTACGACGGCCTCGAACTCGCCTGCTGGGGCGACCACTTCGAGGTCGACAAGGCCCTCTCCGATCCGGGATACATCAAGTCCCGCCACCAGCTCCTCGACCGGTACGGCCTGAAGTGCTGGGCGATCTCCAACCACCTCGTCGGCCAGGCCGTCTGCGACGCCATCATCGACGAGCGCCACCAGGCCATCCTGCCGGGCCAGGTGTGGGCCGACGGCGACCCGGAGGGGGTGCGGCAGCGAGCGGCCGAGCGCATCAAGGACACCGCCCGCGCCGCCGCAGCCTTCGGCGTCGACACCGTCATCGGCTTCACCGGCTCCGCGATCTGGCACCTGGTCGCGATGTTCCCGCCCGCCCCCGAGTCGATGATCGAGCGCGGCTACGAGGACTTCGCCGAGCGCTGGAACCCCATCCTCGACGTCTTCGACACGGAGGGCGTACGGTTCGCCCACGAGGTCCACCCCAGCGAGATCGCCTACGACTACTGGACCACCCACCGCGCCCTCGAGGCGATCGGCCACCGCCCGGCCTTCGGCCTGAACTTCGACCCCTCCCACTTCGTGTGGCAGGACCTCGACCCGGTCGGCTTCCTGTGGGACTTCCGCGACCGGATCTACCACGTGGACTGCAAGGATGCCCGCAAGCGCCTCGACGGCCGCAACGGCCGGCTCGGCTCCCACCTGCCCTGGGGCGACCCGCGGCGCGGCTGGGACTTCGTCTCCGCCGGACACGGCGACGTCCCCTGGGAGGACGTCTTCCGGATGCTCCGCTCCATCGACTACCGGGGCCCCATCTCGGTCGAGTGGGAGGACGCCGGTATGGACCGGCTCCAGGGCGCTCCCGAGGCGCTCACCCGCCTCAAGGCCTACGACTTCGAGCCGCCGTCGACCTCCTTCGACGCGGCATTCTCCAACTGACGCTCCCACAAGGTCAGTTGCCATCGCTCCGGGATGACGGCGCATCCCGGCGTTCGCACCCGCCCGTACAACCAGCCCCTTTCTGGAGGCCTTTCGTGCACGGGAACGACCGCACCACCAGGACAGGAACCTCAAGATCACGTCTGCGTAAGTCGCTCGCACTGCTCAGCGGCGCACTCCTCGCGGGCGCGACCCTGACGCTCGCGTCCCCCCAGGCCGGCGCAGCCGTCGCCGGCCAGGACGCGGCCTCGGCCGCAGCGGCCGCCGAGGACTTCCAGCAGGTCACCCTCGCCAAGGGCGAGGCGGAGGTCGGCGAGCCCATGTCGCTCGCCGTCCTGCCGAACCGATCCGTCCTGCACACTTCACGTGACGGCGAACTCCGCCTCACCGACGCGGCCGGCAACACGAGGCTCGTCGGCAAGCTCGACGTGTACTCGCACGACGAGGAAGGCCTCCAAGGCGTCGGCGTCGACCCGGACTTCGCCACCAACCGCTTCATCTACCTCTACTACGCACCTCCGATGAACACCCCGGCGGGCGACGCCCCCGAGACCGGCACCGCCGCCGACTTCGCGCCTTTCGACGGCGTGAACCGCCTCTCCCGGTTCGTCCTGAAGTCGGACGGCACACTGGACACCGCCAGCGAGAAGAAGATCCTCGAGGTCCCCACCACCCGCGGCCTGTGCTGCCACGTCGGCGGCGACATCGACTTCGACGCGGCCGGCAACCTGTACCTGTCGACCGGTGACGACACCAACCCCTTCCAGTCGGACGGCTACAACCCGATCGACGAGCGTTCTGACCGCAACCCCGGCTTCGACGCCCAGCGCACCTCCGGCAACACCAACGACCTGCGCGGCAAGATCCTGCGCATCAAGGTGAACGCCGACGGCTCGTACTCCGTCCCGGACGGCAATCTCTTCCCGCCCGGCACGGCGAAGACGCGGCCCGAGATCTACGCCATGGGCTTCCGCAACCCGTTCCGCTTCAGCGTCGACAAGAAGACCGGCATCCTCTACGTCGGCGACTACGGCCCCGACGCCGGCCGCGCCGACCCGCAGCGCGGGCCCGCGGGACAGGTCGAGTTCGACCGCGTCACCGGCCCCGGCAACTACGGCTGGCCGTACTGCACCGGCAAGAACGACGCCTACGTGGACTACGACTTCGCGACGAAGACCTCCGGCGCGACCTTCGACTGCGACGCCCCGAAGAACACCTCGCCGCACAACACCGGCCTGACCGACCTGCCGCCGGCCCAGCCCGCCTGGATCCCGTACGACGACGGGTCCGTGCCCGAGTTCGGCAGCGGCTCCGAGTCCCCGATGGGCGGCCCGGTCTACCACTACGACGCCTCGCTCGACTCGCCGGTGAAGTTCCCCGCCTCGTACGACGGGAACTTCTTCGCCGGGGAGTTCGGCCGCCGCTGGATCAAGCGGATCGTCAGCGACGGCAACGGCAGCGTGCAGTCGATCAACCCGTTGCCGTGGACCGGCACCCAGGTGATGGACATGGCCTTCGGGCCCGACGGCGCCCTGTACGTCCTGGACTACGGCACCGCCTGGTTCGGCGGCGACGACAACTCGGGGCTGTACCGCATCGAGAACGCGACCGACGGCCACTCGCCGGCGGCGCAGGCGGCGGCGAACAAGACGTCAGGGCAGGCGCCCCTGAAGGTGCAGTTCTCCTCCGAGGGAACGACCGACCAGGACGGCGACGCGCTCACCTACAGTTGGGACTTCGGCGACGGCGGCACGTCGACCGCCGCGAACCCGACCTACAAGTACAAGAAGAACGGCACCTACACGGCGACGCTCACCGCCAAGGACCCCACCGGCCGCACCGGCAGCGCCGGCGTGCAGATCGTCGTTGGCAACACCGCGCCGAAGGTGACGCTCGAACTCCCCCAGAACGGGCAGCTGTTCAGCTTCGGTGACGCCATCCCGTTCAAGGTCAAGGTCACCGACCCCGAGGACGGAACGGCCGTCGACTGCTCGAAGGTCGAGGTCAACTTCATCCTCGGCCACGACACCCACGGCCACCCCATCACCTCGGCCAACGGCTGCTCCGGTACCATCCAGACCACCGCCGACGGCGGCCACGACGACGACGCGAACATCTTCGGTGTCTTCGACGCCCAGTACACGGACGGCGGAGGCGGCGGGCAGGCCCCGCTCACCTCGCACGCCCAGCACGTGGTCCAGCCCAAGCACCGCCAGGCCGAGCACTTCGGCAACGCCTCCGGCGTCACGGTCGTCAGCAAGGCGAGCGCCCACGGCGGCAAGACGGTCGGTGACATCGACAACGGCGACTGGATCTCCTTCACCCCGTACGCCCTGAGCAACGCCAAGAAGATCACGGCGCGCATCGCGTCCGGCGGCGCCGGCGGCACCCTGGAGGTCCGGGCGGGTTCGGCCACGGGCACGCTGCTGGGCAAGGCGACCGTGCCGGTGACCGGCGGCTGGGAGACCTTCCAGGACGTCAGCGCCGACCTGTCCCATGCCCCGCGCGGCACCACCACCCTCTACCTGGTCTTCAAGGGTGGCTCGGGCGCCCTGTTCGACATCGACGACTTCACCTTCACGACGGACTGAGAGGAGACCGGAATGCGCGCGATCAGCCGTGTCACCATGGCCTGTGCGGGAGCGGCGCTGTTCCTCGGCTGCGTCTCGGCACCCGCCGTCTCGCAGTCCAAGGACGACGGCAAACGGGTCCTCGTCTTCTCCAGGACGGCCGCCTTCCGGCACGACTCCATCCCGGAGGGCATCGCGGCCGTGAAGCAGCTCGGCGAAAGCGGCGGCTTCGCGGTCGACACCACGGAGGACCCCGGCGCCTTCACCGGGGAGAACCTGCGGCGCTACGACGCGGTCGTGTTCCTGTCGACGACGGGAGACGTCCTCGACGACGCCCAGCAGCGAGCCTTCGAGGGATACATCCACGACGGCGGCGCCTACGTGGGCATCCACGCGGCCGCCGACACCGAGTACGACTGGGCGTTCTACGGCGGCCTGGCCGGCGCCTACTTCCGCAACCACCCGGCGATCCAGCAGGCGACGGTCGATGTGGAGGACCGCGCCCACCCGGCGACCGAGGGCCTGGCGCGGACCTGGGACCGCACGGACGAGTGGTACAACTACCGCTCCAACCCGCGTGAGCGGGCCCACGTCCTCGCCTCGCTCGACGAGTCGTCGTACACCGGCGGCACCATGAACGGCGACCATCCGATCGCCTGGTGCCAGAACTACCAGGGCGGGCGCGCCTTCTACACCGGGGGCGGCCACACCAAGGAGTCGTACACCGAACCCGCCTTCCGCCGGCACCTGCTGGGCGGAATCCGCTGGGCCATCGGCGACGCCCAGGCCGACTGCCGTCCGGAGAACGGCTACCGGCCGCTCTTCGACGGCACCGCCGCATCGCTGGACGGCTGGCAGCAGGCGGGCCCGGGCTCCTTCACCCTGTCCCCGGACGGGACGCTCACCTCGTCCGGCGGGCTGGGCCTGCTCTGGTACGCGCGGCAGAACTTCGGGTCGTACTCCCTGAAGCTCGACTGGAAGACGGCCGGCGACGACAACTCCGGTGTGTTCGTGGGCTTCCCGCCCTCGGACGACCCGTGGTCGGCCGTCGACAAGGGTTACGAGATCCAGATCGACGCAACCGACGTGCCCGAGAAGACCACCGGGGCCGTCTACGGCTTCCAGTCCGCCCACCTGAAGAAGCGTGACCGTGCGCTGAACCCGCCGGGGGAGTGGAACACGTACGAGATCCGGGTCCAGGGCGAACGCCTGCGGGTCTGGCTCAACGGCGTGAAGATCAACGATTTCACCAACACCGACCCGGCCCGGAGCCTCACCGACGGACACATCGGCCTCCAGAACCACGGAGCCGACGACCAGGTGTCCTTCCGTGACGTCCGGATCAAGGAACTGCCCGTCAAGGGCAACTGAACGGCGGCGGGCGGGAGACGCCGGACTCCCGCTCGCCGTCACCACCCCCATTCCTTCCGGGAGTTCGTGCCCGGGACAAGGAGGCCGCTCATGTCCGCGTCCCTCTCCCGCCCACCGCGGGTCGGCGTCTGGCTGATCGGGGCCCGCGGGTCCGTCGCCACCACCGTCGTCGCCGGGTGCGCCGCCGTCACCGCGGGCCTGCGCCCGCCGACCGGCCTGGTCACCGAGACGCCGGCCTTTGCCCACAGCGGCCTGCCCGCCCTGTCGGCCCTGGTCTTCGGCGGCCACGACACCACGGACTGCCCACTGCCCAAACGTGCCGAACACCTCGCTGCGGGCGGAGTCCTCCCGCCCGGCCTCCCGGCCGCCGTCACGGCCGAACTCACCACCGCCGACCAGGAGATCAGGCCCGGCGGCCCACTCCCCGGCGACACCCGGGACGAGGACGAACTGATCGCCGCGTTCGCCGCGGACATCGAGGACTTCGTGCGCCGGCTGGGACTGGCGCGCGCGGTCGTGGTGAACGTCGCCTCCACGGAACCGGCTCCCACCGGCTCCGCGCTCCCGCCCAGCTCGCTCTACGCGGCCGCAGCCCTGCGCGCCGGCTGCCCCTACGTCAACTTCACCCCCTCCACGGGCCTGCACCATCCGGCCCTCGCCCCGCTCGCCGCGACCAGCGCAGTGCCGTACGCGGGCCGCGACGGCAAGACCGGCCAGACCCTGCTCCGCTCCGTCCTCGGCCCGATGTTCGCCCAGCGCGCCCTGGACGTCCGCGCCTGGTCCGGCACCAACCTCCTCGGCGGCGGAGACGGCGCCGCCCTCGCCGACCCGGCCGCCGCCGCGGCCAAGAACGCCGGCAAGGAACGCGTCCTCATCGACACCCTCGGCACCACCCCCGAGGGCGAGGTCCACATCGACGACGTGCCCGCGCTCGGCGACTGGAAGACCGCCTGGGACCACATCGCCTTCGACGGCTTCCTCGGCACCCGCATGATCCTGCAGACCACCTGGCAGGGCTGCGACTCGGCCCTCGCCGCACCCCTCGTCCTCGACCTGGCCCGCCTCACCGCGCGCGCCCACGAAACCGGCCGCACCGGCCCGCTCGCCGAACTGGCCTTCTACTTCAAGGACCCGGTGGGCGAGGCCCCGGCGGCACTCGGCGCGCAGTACGCCGAACTCGTAGGCTTCGCACACCGGTTGGGGGAGAAGCGGTGAGTCGCCTGCGTGCCTGGGCCGAACTCCTGCGCTTGCCCGCCCTGTTCAGCGTCCCCGGCGACGCCCTGGCCGGAGCTGCCGCCGTCTCCGCCCGCCCGGACCGAGGCACCCTGCTGGCCGTCGGCTGCTCGCTGTGCCTGTACGAGGCCGGGATGGCCCTCAACGACTGGGCGGACCGCGCCGAGGACGCCGTCGAGCGCCCGCACCGACCGCTCCCGTCCGGCAGGATCCGCCCTCCCGCCGCCCTCGCCGCGGCCTGCGTCCTCACGGGGGCCGGCCTCGCCCTGGCCGCACGCGCGGGGCGCCCGGCGCTGGCGGTCGCGGTGCCGCTGGCGGCCACCGTCTGGTCGTACGACCTGGTCCTGAAGCGCACGGCCGCCGGCCCGGGCGCGATGGCCGCCGCCCGCGGCCTCGACCTGCTCCTCGGCGCCGCGGCCACCGCGGGACGCGTGCGGCCGGCCCTGCGCCCGGCCGCGCTGCTCGGCAGCCACACCCTCGCGGTCACCGCCGTCTCCCGGCAGGAGACCCGCGACGGATCCCCGCTCGCCCCGCTCGCCGCGCTGACCGCCACGGCCGTCCTGACCCGGCTGCTGCCGGGCCGGACGGCCGGCGTCCTCACCACCGCCCTCGCGCTCACCTACGCCACGACCACGGCCCGCCCCTACCTCCACGCCGCCCTCAATCCCTCACCCCCGCTCACCCAACGCGCCGTCGCCGCGGGCATCGGCGCCACCATCCCGCTGCAGGCAGCCCTTTCCGCCCGGGCCGGAGCCACCGGCACCGCGCTGGGCACGGTCGCCCTCACCGCGCTGGCCCGACGTTTCTCGAGGCGGGTGAGCGTCACATGACGGCGCAGGCAACAGCCCTCCGCTTCGGCTACGGCACCAACGGCCTGGCCGACCTCCGCCTCGACGACGCCCTCGCCCTCCTCGCCGACCTCGGCTACGACGGCGTCGGTCTGACCCTCGACCACATGCACCTCGACCCGCTCGCCCCCGACCTCGCCGCCCGCACCCGGCAACTCTCCGGTCGTCTGGCCGCGCTCGGGCTGGAGGTCACCGTGGAGACCGGCGCCCGCTATGTCCTGGACCCGCGCCGCAAGCACGGCCCCTCACTGCTCGACCCGGACCCGGAGGCTCGCGCCCGCCGCGTGGACCTGCTGCTGCGTGCGGTCCGGGTGGCCGCCGACCTCGGTGCCCACGCGGCGCACTGCTTCAGCGGGACCGTGCCGCCCGGCTGCGACCCCGCGACAGCCTGGCAGCGGCTCGCCGAGACCCTCACCCCGGTCCTGGAGGCTGCCGCCACCGCAGGCGTTCCCCTCGCGATCGAGCCCGAACCCGGGCACCTCCTCGCCACCCTCGCCGACTTCCACCACCTGAGCCGCCTCCTCGGCGACCCGCCCGCCCTCGGCCTCACCCTCGACATCGGCCACTGCCAGTGCCTCGAACCGCTCCCGCCCGCCGACTGCGTGCGCGCCGCCGCACCCTGGCTGCGGCACGTCCAGATCGAGGACATGCGGCGCGGCGTCCACGACCATCTCCCGTTCGGGGACGGGGAGATCGACTTCCCGCCCGTCCTCGCGGCCCTCGCCGCGAGCGGCTACCGCGGCCTGACCGTCGTCGAACTGCCCCGCCACTCCCATGCCGGCCCCCACCACGCCGAGACCTCCCTGCCGTTCCTGCGCCGTGCGGCTGCCGGCATGCCGGCGCCGGTGGCAGAAGGGAGCACTTCATGACGCACGAACCCGTCACGGGGAGCGGACCGCACGCCCTCCGCGAGCATCTGGACCGCCACCTCGACGCGGCCGCCCGCGCCTGGTTCCACCAGGCCCTGGACGAGGCCGCCGCCCGCACCGGCGGGAACGCGCCGATCTCCACGTGGGAGCTGCGCCTGGCGGAGGCCGGCCGCCGCTGCGGCAGCGGGCACGCCGACGCCGTCCGCGTGCTGATCCTGTGCGCGGCCGGCGCCGACACGGCCGCCCTCAGCCGCGTCTACCGGCAGGGCACCGCCGCCGAACGCCGCGCCGTCCTGCACGCCCTGCCCCACCTCGTCCCCGGCCCCGAGGCCGTCCCCCTGGTCGAGGACGCCCTGCGCACCAACGACACCCGGCTGGTCGCCGCCGCCCTCGGCCCCTATGCCGCACGCCACCTCGACGCCCACGCCTGGCGGCACGCCGTACTGAAGTGCCTGTTCACCGGCGTACCCGTCGACGCGGTCGCGGACCTGGACGAGCGGGCGCACGGCGATGCCGAACTCGCCCGCATGCTCGCCGCCCACGCCGCCGAACGCACCGCCGCCGGCCGCCCCGTACCCGGCGACCTGAACCGCGTCCTGGCCCTGGCCGCCGCGGAGACCCGCAAGGAGTCCTGATGCGCCTGTTCGACCCGCACATCCACATGACTTCCCGTACCACCGACGACTACGAGGCCATGCGCGCCGCCGGCATCCGCGCCGTCGTGGAGCCGTCGTTCTGGCTCGGCCAGCCGCGCACCTCGCCGGCCTCCTTCCTGGACTACTTCGACTCGCTCCTCGGCTGGGAGCCCTTCCGTGCCGCCCAGTACGACATCGCCCACCACTGCACGCTCGCCCTCAACCCCAAGGAGGCGAACGACCCCCGCTGCCTGCCCGTCCTCGACGAACTGCCCCGCTACCTGGTCAAGGACCAGGTCGTCGCCGTGGGGGAGATCGGCTACGACTCCATGACCCCGGCCGAGGACACGGCCCTGGCCGCACAGCTCCAGCTCGCCGCCGCCCACGGCCTGCCCGCCCTCGTGCACACCCCGCACCGCGACAAGCTCGCCGGACTGCGCCGCACCCTGGACGTCGTCCGCGAGTCCGCCCTGCCCACCGAGCGGGTCCTGGTGGACCACCTCAACGAGACGACTGTGCAGGAGGCCAAGGACAGCGGCTGCTGGCTGGGCTTCTCCGTGTACCCCGACACCAAGATGGACGAGCGCCGCATGGTGGAGATCCTGCGCGCCTACGGCCCCGAGCGGGTGCTGGTGAACTCCGCCGCCGACTGGGGTCGCAGCGACCCGCTGAAGACCCGCCGGGTGGCCGACCTGATGCTGGCCGAGGGCTTCACCGAGGACGACGTCGACCTGGTGCTGTGGCGCAACCCCGTCGCCTTCTACGGGCTCAGCGGCCGCCTCGACCTCGACGTCGTCCCACCGCAGGCCACGCACGAGGGCAACTCCCTGCTGCGCGGCGGGGAGTGAGCGATGCGCTTCCGGCACCGGGACGGTACGACCGTCCACCTCGCCTACTGCACCAACGTCCACCCCGCCGAAGCGCTCGACGGCGTCCTCGCGCAGCTGCGCGACCACTGCGAGCCCGTGCGCCGCCGCCTCGGCCGGGACCGCCTGGGCATCGGCCTGTGGCTCGCCCGCGACGCCGCCCGCACCCTGGACACCGACCCCGCCACGCTGCGCACCCTCCGCCGCGAACTGGACCGGCGAGGCCTGGAGGTCGTCACACTCAACGGGTTCCCGTACGAGGGCTTCGGCGCCGACGAGGTCAAGTACCGTGTGTACAAGCCTGATTGGGCCGACAAGGAGCGGCTGGAGTACACCACCGCCCTGGCCCGGATCCTGGCCGCGCTGCTGCCCGACGACGTCACCGAGGGCAGCGTGTCCACCCTGCCGCTCGGCTGGCGCACCGCCTGGGACGCCGAGCGCGGCCGTGCCGGGCAGCGGGCCCTGCTGACCCTCGCCGAGCGCCTGGACGCGCTGGCGGAGCTGACCGGCCGCTCCATCCGGGTCGGTCTGGAGCCGGAGCCCGGCTGCACGGTGGAGACCACCGCCGATGCCCTCGCCCCGCTCGGGGCCCTGCGCCACCCGCGCATCGGCGTCTGCGTCGACACCTGCCACCTCGCCACCTCCTTCGAGGAACCGCGGGCGGCCCTGGCCGCGCTCGCCGACGCCAGGATCCCCATCGTCAAGTCCCAGCTTTCGGCCGCCGTGCACGCCGCACACCCCGGCCGGCCGGAGGTCCGGGCGGCCCTCGCCGCCTTCGCCGAACCCCGCTTCCTGCACCAGACCCGCACGCTCACCGCGACCGGCCTGCATGGCATCGACGACCTGCCCGAGGCCCTCGACACGGACGCACTGCCCACCGCCGCCCCGTGGCGCGCCCACTTCCACGTCCCGCTGCACGCGGCCCCCGCCGCGCCCCTCACCTCCACACTCCCGGTTCTGCGCACGGCCCTCACCCGGCTCGTCGGCGGCCGGACCCCGCTCACCCGCCACCTGGAGGTCGAGACCTACACCTGGCAGGCCCTGCCCCCCGACCTGCGGCCGCGCGGCCGGGACCGGCTCGCCGACGGCATCGCCGCCGAACTCGCCCTGGCCCGCGACCTGTTGACCGACCTCGGACTGAAGGAGCTGCCATGACCGGGCGCGTACGACCCACCCCGCTGCTCGTCCTCGACGTGGTCGGCCTCACCCCACGGCTCCTGGACCACATGCCCCACCTGAAGTCCCTTGCCGCAGCAGGATCCCAGGCCCACCTCGGCACCGTCCTGCCCGCCGTCACCTGCGCCGCCCAGTCCACCTTCCTCACCGGCACCCTGCCCGCCGAGCACGGCATCGTCGGGAACGGCTGGTACTTCCGCGAACTCGGCGACGTCCTGCTGTGGCGCCAGCACAACGGCCTGGTCGCCGGGGACAAGCTGTGGGACGCCGCCCGCCGCGCCCACCCCGGGTACACGGTCGCCAACATCTGCTGGTGGTACGCCATGGGCGCCGACACCGACATCACCGTCACCCCGCGCCCCGTCTACTACGCCGACGGCCGCAAGGAACCCGACTGCTACACCCGGCCGCCCGCCCTGCACGACGAACTCACCGAGAAATTCGGCACGTTCCCGCTGTTCCGTTTCTGGGGCCCGGGCGCCGACCTCGTCTCCAGCCAGTGGATCATCGACGCCACCCGCCACATCCTCCGCACCCGCCAACCTGACCTGGCCCTCTGTTATCTCCCGCACCTCGACTACGACTTGCAGCGTTACGGCCCCGACGACCCCCGCTCGCTGCAGGCGGCAGCCGACCTCGACGCGGCCATGGCCCCGCTGCTGGACGAAGCCCGCGCGGAGGGCCGTACGGTCGTCGCGCTGTCCGAGTACGGCATCACCCGCGTGAGCCGGCCCGTCGACATCAACCGCGCCCTGCGCCGCGCCGGTCTGCTGGAGGTGCACACGCAGGACGGCATGGAGTACCTGGATCCGATGGCCTCGCGCGCCTTCGCCGTCGCCGACCACCAGATCGCCCACGTCTATGTCCGCCGCCCCGAGGACCTCGCCGCCACCCGGGCGGCACTCGACGGACTGCCCGGCATCGAGCAACTCCTCGACGACGAGGGCAAGAAGGCCCAGCATCTGGACCATCCGCGCTCCGGCGAACTCGTCGCGGTCGCGGAATCGGACGCCTGGTTCACGTACTACTACTGGCTCGACGACGCCCGCGCGCCCGACTTCGCGCAGCTGGTCGAGATCCACCGCAAACCCGGCTACGACCCGGTCGAACTCTTCATGGACCCACTCGACCCCTACGTGAAGGTCAAGGCCGCCACCGCGCTCGCCCGCAAGAAGCTCGGGCTGCGCTACCGCATGGCGGTCGTCCCCCTCGACCCCACCCCGATCCGCGGCAGCCACGGCCGCCTGCCCACGAGCGACGAGGACGGTCCGCTGCTGCTGTGCTCCACTTCCCGCGCCGTCGGCGACCGCATCGCGGCCACCGACGTGAAGGCACTCCTGCTCCACCTCGCCGGGCTCGACACCGACAACCCGTCCGAAGGAAGGCACCCGTGAACGCCACGCATGGCAACGACGACCAGCTCCGCCGTAGCCTCGGCATCGGTCGCCGCGGCTTCCTGAGCACGTGCACCGCCGTCGCGGCCGGCGCGATCGCCGCGCCCGTCCTCGGCGCGGGCCCCGTCCAGGCAGCACCGCAGTCAGCGGCGCAGACCGGGAGCACCGGCCGAGGTCAGGTCCTCGTCCCCGAGGACAGGCGCGGCATCATCCTCTACACGGTCCGCGACGCCATCGGCCGCGACCCGCTCTCCACCACCCTCCCGTCCGGCTTCCGCGCCGTCTTCGAGCAGCTCGCGCGCTTCGGCTACCGCCAGGTCGAGTTCGCCGGCTACGGCCAGCACGCCAACGCCCCCGGCGGCGCGAGCCTGGAGTCCGTCGAGGGCGCCAAGCTGCTGCGCGGCTGGCTGGACGACAATGGGCTGCGCGCCCAGGGCAACCACGGCTTCATCCCCGGCTCCTGGCCCCTGACCAGCACGGACCTGGACACCTTCAAGAAGCACCTGGAGATCGCGAACATCCTCGGCATGGCCCACATGGGCACCGGTGGCGACCCCACCAGCAGCTCCTACAAGGCCGACTGGGACGTGGCCGCCGACAAATGGCACGCCCTCGGCCGGATCGCGCGCGGCGCCGGCCTCAAGGTGTACACCCACAACCACGACGCGGCGTACGGCTTCCTGCTCGACGGTGGCCCGCTCGACGCACAGGGCCAGCCGACCCGCAGCTCCGGCATCCGCAAGCTGGAGTACTTCCTGTCGATCACCGACCCCGAGCTGGTGTGGCTGGAGATGGACATCTTCTGGGCGCACGTGGCCCAGTACAAGTTCCGTACCTACACCGCTCACGACGGCTCCACACAGACGAACGTCTTCGACCCGGCCGGCCTGGTGAGCCGCCACAACAAGCGATACCCGCTGTTCCACGCCAAGGACGGCGTCGTCAACACCACCAACGGGATGGGCTACGACATGGTCCCGTTCGGCACGGGCGTCATCGACTACACGACGTTCTTCTCACGCGTCGGCCACCGCAACCAGCACAACCCGATGGTCGAGCAGGACAACGCGCCGAGCACCACCAACCCCGCCCAGTCACTGGAACACGCGGCGATCGGCTACCGCAATCTCGCGGCCCTGCGCGGCTAGACAGTACGCGTGGGGCTGAACGGAGTCGTCGCGCCGCGCGACCCGTACCCGGCGCGAGCGCCGGCGCGGACTCGGTCAAGGGCCGACCGCACGGAGAACGGCGGCTGCCATGCCGCGCTCGCCGCGTGCGTTGGGGTGGACGGCGGCTGCCGGGCTGCTCGGTCTGAGGGGTTCGATCCAGCGGGTGGCCGCCGTGGAGCAGGTGTCGTGGCCGACGGACGGGGTGAACGTGTCGACATAGGTCGCCCTGGCGGCTTCGGCGCGTTCCCTGAGCATGGTGTTGAGCTGCCGTTCCGTCTCGCGAAGGAAGGTCAGGTCGCCGGGCGCGAGGGGCATGTCCGAACCGCAGCCGGTGCCCTTTGCGGGCAGGATCGCAGGGTAACCGACGAGGTAGACGCGGGCCTTGGGCGCCCGGTGCTTGACGTCGTCCAGGGCGCGGGCGAGATGGTCACCCGCGGTGCGGATCTTCCGGGCGACTTCGGCGGCGTCGCCGGGGGCGTATCGCTCCTTGCAGGGTGCCTGGCCGTTGATGTCAGTGACTTCGGCCGCCGCTTTGTAGAGCGCGCCGGTGGTGACGCACTTGGCCACCATGATGCTGAAGCCGATGTCGTTTGCGCCGATCCCTAGGGTGACCAGGGCGGTCGCGGCCGTCAGCGCCGAGAACTGCGCGGGGTTGGTGCCGTCGTTCGTGGACTGGGGCGTGCTGAGGTTGCCGATCGTGGCGGCGCTACAGCTGACGTCGCGGTAGTCGGCCGCCCCGATGCCCAGTTGCTTCGCCACGAGTGCGGGGTAGTTGTGGGAGGAGCGTTCGCAGCCGGCCGGCTTTCCCGTCTGGTCGGGAATCCGGGGGCCGGAGGTGAAGGAGTCACCGAGCGCGACGTAGGACGCCTTGGTCGGACGCCCGCCCTCGCCGCCCCCGTCGGTCAGGTTCGGTCCGATGCCGACGGCCGTGACCAGTACGCCGCATGCCAGGGCCCGGGCCAGACCGGTTCGTGCCAACGGTCCCATGGTGGTGTCCTGTCTCCGTCGACCGGCCCCCACGCATGGCGCGTACGGCTCGTACGGCTCGTATGCGAGGGGTGGGGGGTGCCTCATGCGGGTCGTACGAGTCCGGTGTCGTGGGCGACGATCACGGCCTGGACCTGGTCATGAGCAGTGCGATCCGGGTCACCTGCTCCGGACGGGTGGCGTACCCCAGAATATCGCGTGGGCGTCCGCGCCGAGACTTGAGCCGTGCCCGTCCGGGCCCGTGCGGATGGCGTACGTCGTCAGGCCAGGCGCCGGGCGCCGGGTCCCGGGCGTGCGGTGACGTCCTTCGGAGTCAGGGCGGCATGGTCGTCGGTGCACTCGACGACCACCCGCACCGGTGCCCCGCACTCGGTGTGCCGCAGGTCCAGCACGGGACCCTGGGGATCGGGGGCGTATGTCTCGCCCCACTGGCGCAGGGCGACGAGGACGGGCCAGAGGTCCCACCCCTTGCGGGTCAGCCGGTACTCGTTGCGGGAGCGGCTGCCCGGCTCCCGGTAGGGAACGGCGCTGAGGATGCCGGCCGCGGTCAGCTTCCTGAGCCGGTCGCTCAGGACCGCTTCCGACAGACCGATGTGGCGCCGGAAGTCGTCGAACCGTCGTACGCCGTTGGCGGCGTCGCGCACGATCAGCAGTGTCCACTTCTCCCCGACCACGTCGAGCGTCCGCTGGACGGTGCAGTTCTCGGTACTGACCTCAAGCCACTCCATCCAGCCATGGTAGAGGTCTGACTTCGGCATTGACAGTCAGCTGACCGGACAGCTAGCTTCGATCGACGAAGTCAGCTGGGAGGCGCCGAAGACATGGGACGTACACGGACGTACGAATGGGAAGACCCCGCGGTCACGGCGGCCGCCGTCGGACGTACCTCCGGCCTGGACTTCCTGCGTGAGATGCAGACCGGCCGGCTTCCCGGGCCGCCCATCCTGGCCACCGTGGACTTCACGCTGGACGAGGCGGACGAGGGCCGGGTGGTCTTCTCCCTGCTGCCGGGCGAGGAGCACTACAACCCGATCGGCAGCGTGCACGGCGGCGTCTACGCCACCCTCCTCGACTCGGCGGCGGGCTGCGCCGTCCACTCGACGCTTCCGCCGGGCATGGGCTACACCTCGCTCGACCTGACGGTGAAGTTCCTGAGGCGGATCACGGTGGACACGGGCCGGGTGCGGGCCATCGGCACGGTGGTGAACCGGGGCCGTCAGACCGCGCTCGCCGAGGCCAGGCTGGTCGACGCGAAGGACCGCCTGCTGGCCCACGCCACCAGCAGCTGCATGCTGCTCCCGGTGCCTGCCGCGGAGGCCGGCGACACCCCTTAGGGCGTGCGGCCTTCGAGCCTTAGGGCGTGCGGCCTTCGAGCCCGGGTTCAGCGGGATCGCCAGAGCCGGGCGATCCCGGCCACCAATGACGACGCCTCCACGGTCGCCGTCGTACCGGCTGCCACGCACCAACTCGTCACGGGCCGCAGCACGGACTCGCCGGCGTGCGCGAGCGCGGACACCGGTGTCCCCACCCAACGGCTCAGATCGCCCGGCAACTTGGGGTCGAGTTCGATGGTCACCCTGACGTAACGGGTGTGCAGGTGGGTGACTTTGGCGGGTCGGGATGCGGCTGGGTAGGGTCCGCGCTGCAGCGCGGCTCGGTAGGTGTCCTTGCGCTGGTTCACGCCTTGTCCTGACGCTTGATGAGCTCGTCCGCGAGTTCCATGTAGGCCGAGCCCTTGACCTGGATCGGGCTGCCGAACGACTGGGCGTACAGGTCGAGCCGCGGAATGTGGGTGGACAACACGTCGAAGCCACGCTCGGTGAGTGCCTCGCGGGCGTCGGCGTCGGGACCGGTGCGGGTGGCGTCCGGACGGTTGGTGCGGTTCAGCAGGACGGCGGCGCGGGCCGGCTGGGCGCGCAAGGACTGCATGTCGCCCATCTCGCCGCCGATGGGTGCCATGCGATCCAGCTCGATGGGGGCCGGGGTCACCGGCACGATCCACTCACTCGCGTACCTCATGATGCTCCGGGTGATGTGGGCGTGGTCCTCCATCTGCGGGGCGTCGAACACCACGGCCTGCCGGTTGCCGAGGAAGTCGTTCACGCGCCGGTGCACATCACCCACCGGAAGGGCGATCACCGGAAACGGAAACCCGCCCGCCAATTCGCTCCAGCGCAGCGCGGACGAGGCCGGGTCACTGTCCACCAGCAGTGGTGGCATGCCCGACTCGTGCAGTGCGTGGGCCAGCCAGACCGCGCTGGTCGTCTTTCCCACACCCGGTTTCAGGTTCACAAAGGCATAGCTGAACAACACAAGGGTGGACGCTAACGGCCACGGGCGGCGGGCCGCTGTCGGCGCGAGGCACCGCGACGCCCCGTTCACCCTGGGGCGCCGGTGACTCAGTCGAATGGACTACCGGTCAGCGGCAGCCGTCGGACACGCGGCCCCCGGTCACCTGGGCCGCGGCCGGTGAGCCGCCAGTTGCTTGCGCATCTCGGCGTAGGTTTCGGGGTCGATCTCGCCGGCGGCGAAGCGGTGGTCGAGGACATCCTCCGGTGTCTCCCTCGGTGCCGGCCACCGGTCCGTGTCGTCCCGGCGGGACGTGGGGTGCTGGGTGAGGCGGGCAACCGCCCACACCACCAGCCCGATCAGTGCGATCCACAGCAGCGGCATGAAGGCCATCCAGGCCCAGCCACTACCGCCGTCCCAGTACATCACTGCAGGTCACCTCCTTCGGGAGGCTTCTTCTGAGTTCTACTGTGCGGCCACCCCGGGGACACTGCCAAGGGCCGTTCGGCCCCGCCCCGGACCACTCGGCACCCCTGCGCCCGCCGGGGGCCGGATCAGTGCGTGCCGGGCCGGTGTTCGCTGATCCAGCGGGCGGCGAGCAGCCCGGAACCCGCGGTGAGGACAGCGGCGGCGATGACGGTCGCGTTGAGCCCGAAGGCGTCCGCGAGGAGGCCGGCCACCAGGGCGCCGACGGCGTAGCCGATGTCGCGCCAGAAGCGGTAGGTCCCGAGTGCGTTGGCACGCCAGGCGGGGTGGGCATGGTCGGAGACCGCGGCGATCAGGGCCGGGTAGACCATGGCGGTGCCCAGACCGAGGGCGGCGGCGGACAGGACACCGGCCAGCAGTGGCCGGTCGAGCAGTGCCAGGGCGAGGACGAATCCGCCGGCCTGGACGAGCATGCCCGTGACGATGAGGGGCTTGCGGCCGATGCGGTCGGCGAGGTGGCCGGTGGGGATCTGGCCGATGCCCCACAGGATGGGGTAGAGGCCCTTGATCAGACCGATGGCGGCGAAGCCGAGGCCGTGTTCGGTGAAGAGCAGCGGGAAGACGCCCCAGGTCAGACCGTCGTTCAGATTGTTGACCAGGCCGGCCTGGCTGGCGCCGCGCAGGGAGCGGTTGCGCCAGGAGGTGCGGGCGAAGACGGCGGCCAGTGTGGTGTCCTCACCGGTCGGCAGGGGCTTGGCGTGCTGGGCGAGTTCGAGGGCGACGTGCGCGGCGGTGTCACGGACGATCACGGACAGACCGAGCCCGGCGGCGACGAAGACGACGCCGATGAGTTCGGGGGCGGGGCGCAGGCCATAGGCGGTGGCGAGGTAGCCGGTGAGCAGTGCGGTGACCCCGACGGCGGTGTAGCCGGCGGCCTCGTTGGCGCCGGTGGCCAGTCCGCGCCGTGCGGGACCGACGAGGTCGATCTTCATGTTGACGGTCATCGACCAGGTCAGACCCTGGTTGATGCCGAGCAGGACGTTCGCGGCGACGATCCAGCCCCAGGACGGCGCCCAGGCGAGCGCGAAGGGCACGGGCACACCGATCAGCCAGCCGGTAACCAGGAGCTGTTTGCGGCGGAAGCGGGCGGTCAGCGCCCCGGCGGCGAGGTTGGTCAGCGCCTTGGTGACACCGAAGGCGATGATGAAGGAGAAGACGGCCAGGTCGCTGGTCAGATGGAAGACTTCGGCGCCGATCAGCGGGACCGTGGTGCGTTCCAGGCCGACCAGGCCGCCGACGCAGACGTTGACGACGACGAGCAGGGTGAACTGCGGCCAGTTCTCCCGCAGGCCCAGCCGGATCGGCGGGTCGGGAGTGGTCGTGGGGGCCGGGTGGTGGGAGGTGCTCACGACTGAACGCCCTCCTTGCCCTCGGTGAGCCGCTGACCATGGGCGGCGGCGTAGTCGGCGGGCCCGCCGTCGAGGACCGCCACGTCAAAGTGGCCCGCGCGTTCCAGCAGACTTGCGGCGGTCATGGCCCGCTCGCCGTGGCCGCAGGCCACGACCGCGCCCTCGGGGGCGTCGACGGCGCGGGCGCAGAGGCTCGCGAGCTCGATGTGCACGGCGCCCGGGACATGCCCGGCCGAGAACTCGGAGCTCTGACGGACATCGACATAGGGCCGGTCCGCGGTGCGGTCGGCCGTGATGAACGCGGTGGTGGCCTGCGGGTTGCCGGCCGCGAGCCAGGCCCGCATGCCCCCGGCAAGGCGTCCGGACAACCTCTCGTAGCCGATCTTGTACGCCTGCCAGACGACCTCGGCCGGCTCCTGTTCCTCGGCGGTGACGAACGCGAGCGGGACGGCCTCGGGCAGCAGCCAGCCCAGCCAGGTGGCGAACTGGTCGCGCAGCGGGATCGAGAGCGCACCGGGGATGTGTCCGGCGGCGAAGTCCGCGGCCGGCCGGACGTCGACCACCTGACCGCCCTGCGCGAGCAGGTCGGCCACCTGCCCGGCGGTCAGGTCGGGCAGCGCCGGAGTGCCGGTCAGGATGCCCGGGCCCTTGCGGTTGGCCTCGGCGAGCCGGTCGAAGTACGCCGGGTAGCTGCCCAGACCGCTCAGCAGCCGTCGTACGAAGGTGTCCTCGTCCGGGGCGGTCAGGAGCGGGTTGCTCCGCTTCTGCGCGCCGATGGTGGAGGTGCGCTCGTTGCCCGGCGGCGCCGAGCAGAAGGAGCCGGCTCCGTGGGTGGGCCACACCCGGGTCGCGTCCGGCAGTGCGGCCAGCCGCCGCAGTGAGCGGTACTGGGCGCGGGCCAGTTCCTCGGTGCGGTCGGCTCCGAGGAGGTCGGTGCGGGCGGCGGAGTCCACGATCATCGAGCCGCCGGTGAACACCCCCAGTTCGTGGTCACCGTCCAGCAGCAGGAACGACAGGTGCTCGTCGGTGTGGCCGGGCGTGGCCAGGGCGCGCAGGGTCAGGCCGCCGAGGTCCGTCTCGTCGCCGTCGCCCAGCGGCGTGTGGGGGAAGACCCGCCGGCCGGCGGCGGACGCCAGCACGCGCGCGCCGTCGTCGTGGGCCAGCTGGACCGCGCCGGAGAGGAAGTCCGCGTGCAGATGCGTGTCGGCCGCGAACGCGACGGTCAGGCCGCGCCGGTCCGCGGCCCTCCGCAGGGCGCGCAGGTCACGGGCGGCGTCCACGGCCAGGGCGCGCCCGTCTCCGAGGTCGACGAGGTAGGCGCTGTTGCCGAGTCCGGCGTCGACCAGGGGTATGAGGTGGTCGTCGGCAAACCCCATCAGGTCCTCCACGGTTCGGATGCGAGGCGGCGTGTGGTCACAGCACCCTCTTTCATCTACACTATTCCATGGATTTATGGAGGATGCCATGGCGGGAAGCAACCCGACCGGTACGAAGGCGCAGCTGTACGACGCGTTCGCAGCCAGCGGCAAGGCGCTGGCCAGCGGAAAGCGCCTGGAACTGCTAGACCTGCTCGCCCAGGGCGAGCGCACGGTCGACGCTCTCGCCAAGGCGGCGGGACTTAATCTGACGACGGCCTCGGCACATCTGCAGACGCTCAAGCAGGCCGGGTTCGTCGCCACCCGCCGCGAGGGCGTCCGCATCCACTACCGGCTCGCGGGCGACGACGTCGCCCAGCTGTTCGCGCTGCTGCGCAAGGTCGCCGAACGCCACCAGGCCACCGTGTCCGGCGCCCGGGACGCCTACCTCGGCGAGGACGGCGCGGCCGAGGTCACCCACGAAGAGCTGCGCGCCCGCGCGGCCGCCGGAGACGTACTGGTGCTCGACGTGCGGCCGATGGAGGAGTACCGGGCCGGACACATCCCCGGCGCACGCTCCATCCCGGTCGACGAACTGGCCGACCGGATCAACGAGCTGCCCGAGGACACCGACATCGTCGTGTACTGCCGGGGCGAGTACTGCGTACTCGCCTACGACGCGGTACGGCTGCTGACCGACCACGGACGGCGGGCGATCCGCCTGAACGACGGCATGCTGGAGTGGCGTCTGGCCGAACTGCCCGTCGAGGCGACGGACTTGGCATGACGAGTACGCAATCGGCCGGCCCCTCCTCCATATCGGATGTCGTTCCAGCCCAGCGGCGCATCCTGCGCGTGCTGGTCGCCACTCAGATGCTCAGCGGTGCCGGGCTCGCCGCCGGTGTCACCGTCGGTGCCCTGCTGGCGCAGGACATGCTCGGGACCACCAGCCTTGCCGGGCTGCCCAGTGCCCTGTTCACCGCCGGGTCCGCGCTCGCCGCCGTCGCCGTCGGCCGTATCTCCCAGGCCCGCGGCCGCCGCCCCGGCCTGGCCACCGGATACCTCACCGGAGCCATCGGCAGCGCCGGCGTCATCACCGCCGCCGTCCTCGACAACTCCGCTCTGCTGTTCCTCGCCCTGTTCGTCTACGGCGCCGGCACCGCCACCAACCTCCAGGCCCGCTACGCCGGAGCGGACCTCGCCGACCCCGCCCACCGCGCCCGTGCCGTCTCCACCGTCCTGGTCGCGACCACGCTCGGGGGCGTCGTCGGCCCCAACCTCGCCTCACCCACCGGCGACCTCGCACACGTCCTCGGCATTCCCCGCCTGGCCGGACCCTTCCTGCTGGCAGGCGCCGCCTATGCGCTGGCAGCCCTCGTCCTGGCCGTTTGGCTGCGCCCCGACCCCCTCCTGCTCGCCCGCACCCTCGACCGGCAACGGGCCACGGCGACCGACAGGACACAGCGAGCCGCGTCGACGGCCGAACGGCGCCGCCCCGGAGTCGTACTGGGCGCACTGATCATGGTCCTGAGCCAGGTGGTGATGGTCGCGATCATGACGATGACGCCCGTCCATATGCACGACCACGGACACGGCACCGCCGCCTCCGGACTCGTCATCGCCATCCACGTCGGTGCGATGTACCTCCCCTCACCGCTCACCGGACGGCTCGTCGACCGCCATGGCCGCATCCCGGTCGCCGCCGGATCCGGCATCACGCTCCTCGCCGCCGGCATCCTTGCCGCCGCCGCGCCCGGGGACTCCGTCGCGCTGCTGGCCCTCGCGCTTGCCCTGCTCGGAATCGGCTGGAACCTCGGACTGATCTCCGGCACCGCGATCATCACCGACGCCGTGCCCCTCGCCGCCCGCGCCAGGACGCAGGGCCTGGTCGATGTCTCGATCGCCATCGCCGGCACCACCGGCGGCCTCGCCTCCGGCATCGTCGTCGACGCCGCGAGCTACCCGGTCCTCGCCCTCACCGGCGGCATCCTCGCCCTGGCCGTCCTGCCCGCCATCGCCGCCTCCGCGAGCAGCCGATGACCCTCCACCCCGCCCCCGCACCCGACCTCACCGTCGACGGCACCGGCCTGCTCTGCGTCACCCTGCTGCTCAAGCTCCGCGCCGCCATCGACGGCGCACCGCCCGGCACCGTCGTACACGTCATCGCCACCGACCCGGCCGCCCCCCTCGACCTGCCCGCCTGGTGCCATATGACCGGCCACGACTACCTCGGCCCCGTCCCGGGCGACCACCCGGTGTACGCCCTCCGGCTGGCCGCCGGCGCACGCCTCACCCGCCCCGACGCCCCCTGGCACACAGCTGGCCACTGACCTGCGCCGAGCCGCGCGATGCCGGCCGACAGCACCCCGCGGGCGGCCCTGCCCGGGACGGTGCAATCTGGAAGATGTGGATGTCCGGCAAGGCATGGCCGGCCTGCGGCAGCCGTGGCAGTCGAGTCATGCGCTGCTGCTGATCCCGATCGCCCTCATCCTGGTGATCACGATGGTGGACCAGCTGGTCCCGGCCGACATCCATCTCGGCCCGCTCCTGGTCATCGCCCCCGCGATCACCGTTTCCTTCGCGGGTCCCTGGGTGACCGGGCTCATCGGGTTCCTGGCCGTGACGGCGCAGGCGTACATCGGCTGGCACTTCGGCGTGCTGTTCTCACGCAACGTCCTGGTGCAGATCCTCGCCCTGGCGGTGCTGTCGGCGCTGACGGTGTTCTACTGCGTCGTACGTGAGCGACGACTGCGCCAACTGGCACAGGTGCGCGCCGTCGCCGAGGCCGCGCAGCACGTCCTGCTGTGGCCGCTGCCCGAGCGGATCGGTCCGCTGACGATCGCCTGCCTGTACCTGGCCGCCGAGGACGAGGCCCAGATCGGCGGTGATCTGTACGCCGCGACCGCGACCGACACCGGCGTACGGGTCGTGATCGGCGACGTACGGGGCAAGGGCCTGTCCGCCATCGGCGAGGCCGCCCTCATCATCGGGGCCTTCCGTGAGGCCGCCCACGAGCACACCTCGCTGCCCGAACTGGCCGCCGCGCTGGAACGCAGCGTGGCCCGGAACCTGCCCGACCTCGTGCCCGAGGAGGAGACGGGGGAGCGGTTCGCCACCGTGCTGCTGGTGGAGATGCCGGACGAGGACCGTCTCACGCGGATCCTCAGCTGCGGCCACCCCCCGCCCCTGCTGCTGAGCCCCGCCGGAACCGTCACCGTTCCGGTGCACCCGGCGCCCCCGCTGGGCATCGGCGCGCCGACACCCACCGAGTACACCCTCGACGTGTTCTCCTTCGAGCCCGAGGACACCCTCCTGCTGTACACCGACGGTGTCATCGAGGCCCGCGATCCCGACGGCGTCTTCTACCCGCTCGCGGAACGGGCCGCGCAGTGGGCCGGCAGCGCTCCCGAAGAGCTCCTGCACCATGTCCGCCGTGACCTCCTCGACCACGTCGGCGGACGCCTGGAGGACGACGCCGCGATCATCGCGCTCTGCCGCACGCCCGAGACCCACCGCCACCGACGGGGCACCCACATGGGCAGGTCCGCTCACGGCGCCGGAAATGCCGTGCCCCTCCAGACGCGTACGCTGCCGGATTGAGGCGTCAACCGGCAACGCGCGTTGGTCACTTGGAGACATCGGGTACACCCGCAGGACAATGGACTCCATGATGGAGCCATGCGGGACGATGTGGAACCGGTCGTGGGCGAACGAGCCGATCCGGGGAGCCGACGCGCCGGCGCCGTGACCGTCGGAGCGGACCTGGTCGACTTCCGCGGCGGCCGCTTCCACGGAGACGTCGTCGCGAAGAAGGTGGAGCACCACCACTACACGGCACCGGCCACCGACGCTCTGCAGTCGCTTCCCGCGGCCGCCCGGGGGTTCGTCGGGCGCCACGACGAATTGCACGCGTTGCTCCAGAGCCTGGACCCCGCGGCTTCGAGCCACGGCACCGTGGTCATCTCCGCGGTCGCCGGACTCGGTGGCGTCGGCAAGACGGCACTGGCCGTACGGGCCGCGCACATCGCGAAGGACCGGGGACTGTTCCCGGCCGGAGTCGTCTTCCTCGACCTCCATGGATACGACGAGACTCCCGTCACGCCGGGAGAGGCGTTGGAGCAACTGCTCACGGCCTTCGGCGTCCCGGGCGAGCACATGCCCGCAAGCGCCGACGCACGTGCCGGTCTGTACCGTTCCGTCCTGACGGAGATCGCCGAGGACCGGGGCGCCCTGCTGATCGTCGCGGACAACGCCTCGCGCCCGTCGCAGGTACGGCCCCTGCTGCCCGGGCATCCGCGGCACCGGGTCCTGGTCACCTCCCGCGACACCCTCTCCCAGCTCGGCGCCCAGCTGCTCCATCTCGGCGTACTGCCCGCACAGGTCGCGGTGGAGGCCCTGAACACGGCTCTGCGCACGGCGGATCCCCGTGACTCCCGTGTCGACCGGGAGGAGAACGAGGCACAGCGGTTGAGCGCCCTGTGCGGACACCTGCCCCTCGCGCTGCACATCGCCGCCGCCCTCCTCGTCAACGACCCGGGCAAACCGGTGGCCGAACTCGCGGACGAACTCGCCGACGCGGCGACCCGCATCGACCAACTCGACGACGGAGAACGGGCCATCAGGGCGGCCTTCGACATGTCGTACCGGCGACTGGACGACGGATCCGCGCGCCTGTTCCGGCTGCTCGCCCTGGCCCCGGGCCCCGAGGTCGGCATGGAAGCCCTCACGGCACTCGGCGGTTCCACACCCGCACCGCGTGCCCTCGACACCCTGGTCAGGGCCCACTTGATCGAACCTGGCCTCAGCCGCGGCCGCTGGCGCATGCACGACCTCGTACGCGTCTACGGCATGGCGAAGACACGGGAGAACGCCGAGTTCACAGACGAGGGGCAGGCAGCACGTGCGCGGCTGCTCGACCAGTACCACGAGCGCGTCCTCGACAGCCACGTCTACCTCAAACCGATGTCCGGGCACACTCGGGACGGAGGCTTCCGCGACCGGGAACAGGCACTGCGGTGGCTCGACACGGAACGCGTCGGACTCGTCGCCGCCGCCCAGTGGGCCGCCGATCCCGCACTTGCCGAGCCCGGAGTGCGCTTCGCCCTGAGCCTGTGCCACTACCTGGGCTGGCGAAATCACTTCGCCGACGCCGCAGTCGTGTACCGGCACGTGCTGGACGGCGCACGCCTGCTGCAGGATCCGTACTACGAGGGAATGGCCCACGACAACCTCGGCATCGCCCTGCGTCACCTGCGGCTCCTCGACGAGGCCATGGCGGCGCACCGGCGCGCCCTGGAGCTGTTCGCGGAACTGGACTCCCCTCTCGGTCAGGGCAGGGCCTGGTACAACCTGGGCAGCGCGCTCCAAGAAGCCCACCACCATGACCAGGCGCTGGAGGCGTTCGAGGAAGCCGACGGGCTCTTGAACGAGTCGGGAGCGCAGTACACCGCGGCCCTGGCCCAGAACGGACGGGCCACCGTCCACCTCAAGACCGGGCATTTCCACAAGGCACTTGACTGTCTGAACCCTGCCCGCGATCTGTTCAGGTCCATCGGGGACATGTACCTCGAAGCCGTCACCACCAACAACCTCGGGCGTGCGAGGAGGGGACTCGGGCACCTGGACGAGTCACGTCTGGACCATGCCCGCGCCATGGAACTCTTCCAGGCCGTGGGCCACGACCAACGCGCGGCCATCGCCCGGAACGACCACGCACTGACCCTCCGCGCCATGGGCAGGCTGCAGCAGGCCCTTGTGGAGCATGCCGAGGCACTGCGGGCCGTGCGCGAGCAACGAGCGCAGTACCGTGAGGCGATCATCCTCAACGACCTCGGGGTGACCCTCCGCCGGGCGGGGCGCCACGAGGAAGCCGCCGAGTGCCATCGGAGCGCCTTGACGCTGCACCGCGATGTCTTCTCGGATCCCCATGGGCAAGCCCGGTCACTCGACCTGTATGCCGTCGCGGCACTGGCCCTGGGCCGGTCCGACGACGCGCTGCGTGCCTGGGGGGATGCGGTCCGGCTGTACCGGGAGGCCGACGCGGAGGACGCGGCGCAGGCCGCGCTGCGACGCATCGAGGGCGCCGGCCGCGACGCGCGCGGCCCCCGGAGCCAGGAAGCCGCACATGGTTGAGCTGGCCCGGACGGCAACCGTCGTGTACCTCCAACCCGTGACACTGTGCAACCTCGACTGCTCGTACTGCTACCTCCCCCAACGCGCGGTGCACAGACGCATGTCCGTGGACGTGGCCGATGCCGTGGCGCGAACGGTGGAGTCATGGTCCGACCTGCACCCCGTGCGCGTGGTGTGGCACGGGGGAGAACCACTCGCACTCGGTCTCGGGGGATTCACGGAACTGCTCGGCCGCTTCACCGAGCGCCGGCACCGCGGCGGACATGCCGTGCAGACCAACGCCACGCTCATCGACGAGGCCTGGTGCGAGCTGTTCCTCCGGCACCGGATCAATGTGACGGTCAGCCTGGACGGCCCACGACGCCTTAACCGTGCCCGCCTCACGCGGGGCGGAGGGGAGAGCTTCGACGCCGCTCTTCGCGGCATCGCCCTGCTGCGCGGACATCGGATCCCGTTCGGGGCCATCGCGGTGGTCGAGGAGCCGGATCCGCAGCTCGCCATCGAGGTGTACGACTGGTTCGCGCAGCTGGGGTGCCAGGTGCTCGGCATCAACATCGTGGAACGCAAGGGCACACGCACCGCGGCCACGGTCGACGACGACCGTGTCACCGCCTTCTGGGCCGCCCTGGCAGCCGGGTGGAGAGACGACGACCGGCGGCTGCGCATAAGGGAGTTCGACCACGCCGTCCGCTATCTGGCCGCGGTGCGCACGGATCAGCTGGCGCAACGAACCGCGGCAGCCTACGACCCCATGCCGATGATCGGGTGGGACGGCGAGGTGACGGTACTGGGTCCGGACCTGACAGGGTGTGACTCCCCACGCCTCGGGGCGCTGAGCGTGGGGAACGTCGGCGAGACCGAACTCGCGGAACTGGTACGGCGAGCCTCGGAGGCGACGTGGGTGGCGGAGGCGCTACGCGGCTTCGCCGAATGCCGCCGTGCCTGCGATCACTTCGCCTACTGCCTCGGCGGCCAGCCGTCGAACAAATACTTCGAGACCGGCCGATTCGACGTCACGGAAACCGTGTACTGCCGCAACAGCAGGAAGCGACTCATGGAGGGGCTGATCCACAGTGACCGACAAGCCTGAGGCCGGCGAGGATCTTCCCGCCCGCGCCGATGTCCTGGTCTCCGCCGACATCGCCGATTGGGCCGACGGGACGGACTATTCCTCCTACCGTCGGCGCCCGTGTCGGCCACGGGCCGATGCCCAGGAGGCTCCGAAAGCTCCAGAGGCGGTTCCTGAGGCCGACGCGGACAACACTGCCGAAGGAGAAGGACAAGATGACGAGGAGGCGGTCACCGACGCGCCTCCCGGCACCTGACCAGTCAGCGAGCGGCGAGCAGTTCCAGCGTGTCGATCACGCGGTTCGAGAAACCCCACTCGTTGTCGTACCAGGCGACCACCTTGACATGGCGGCCGTCGACGCGGGTGAGGGCCGAGTCGAAGATCGACGAGGCCGGGTTGCCCGTGATGTCGGAGGAGACGAGGGCGTCGTCCGAGTACTCCAGGACGCCGGCGAGCGGCCCCTCCGCCGCGGCGCGGTACGCCGCCAGCACGTCGTCGCGCGTCACGTCGCGGGCGACGGTCGTGTTGAGCTCGACGATCGAGCCCACCGGAACCGGCACACGGATCGAGTCGCCCGACAGCTTGCCGTCGAGGTTCGGCAGCACGAGGCCGATCGCCTTGGCGGCGCCCGTCGTGGTCGGCACGATGTTCACGGCGGCGGCGCGGGCGCGGCGGGCGTCGCGGTGCGGACCGTCCTGCAGGTTCTGCTCCTGCGTGTAGGCGTGCACCGTCGTCATGAAGCCGTGCTCGATGCCCGCGAGTTCGTCGAGCACCGCGGCCAGCGGCGCGAGCGCGTTGGTCGTGCACGAGGCGTTGGAGACGATCGTGTGCAGGTCCGGGTCGTACGCGTCGGTGTTGACCCCGTACGCGAGCGTGACATCGGCGCCGTCCGACGGCGCACTGACGAGCACCTTCTTCGCGCCCGCGTCGAGGTGGGCGCGGGCGGCCTTGGCCGACGTGAAGCGGCCGGTCGCCTCCAGCACGATGTCCACGCCGAGTTCGGCCCACGGCAGCTGCGCCGGTTCGCGCTCGGCGAGCACCGTGATACGACGGCCGTCCACGACGAGGACGTTGCCGTCGACGGACACCGGGCGGCCGAGCCGGCCGGCCGTCGTGTCGTAGGCGAGCAGCCGCGCGAGGGTGGCGGGCTCCGTGAGGTCGTTGACGGCGACGATCTCCAGGCCGCTGTCGCGCTCCAGCAGCGCGCGCAGCACATTGCGTCCGATGCGGCCGAATCCATTGATGGCGATGCGAGTCATAAGTGGCGTCCCTTCGGTTCGACACCAGCGTCGTGTGCGCCAGTTGCCGGTGACAGCGGCGCGATCGCCATGGTTCAAAAGGATCGCGCCACGCGGCGCCACGCGGCGGCGTGCTGTTCGCCGCGGCACTCGCCGTGCTACTCGCCGCGGGTGAAGGTGCGCCGGTACTCGCTCGGGGTGGTGCCGAGGATGCGCTGGAAGTGCAGCCGCAGATTCGCACCGGTGCCCAGTCCGACATCGGTGGCGATCTGCTCGACGCCGCGCTCAGAGCGCTCCAGCAGCTCACGGGCCATGTCGATGCGGGCGCGCATGACCCACTGCATCGGCGTGTATCCGGTGTCCTCGGCGAAGCGGCGCGAGAAGGTACGGGGCGAGACGGCCGCGTGCCGGGCGAGCACCGTGAGGGTGAGGGGCTCGTCCAGCCGGTGCAGTGCCCACTCGCGGGTGGCGGCGAACCGCTCGCCCAGCGGCTCGGGCACGCTGCGCGGCACATACTGCGCCTGACCGCCGCTGCGGTAGGGGGCCGCGACCAGCCGCCGGGCCGCGTGGTTCGACGCGGCCACCCCGCGGTCGCCGCGCAGAATGTGCAGGCACAGGTCGATGCCCGAGGCGGCGCCGGCCGACGTCAGCACGCTGCCCTCGTCGACGAACAGCACGTTCTCGTCCACCCGGACCAGCGGATGCTTCGCCGCGAGTGCCCGCGCGTAGTGCCAGTGCGTGGTGGCCCGCTTGCCGTCGAGCAGACCCGTGGCGGCCAGCGCGAAGGCACCCGTCGAGATGGCGGCGAGCCGCGCGCCCCGGTCGTGGGCGGCGATCAGTGCGTCGACCACGGCCTGTGGCGGATCGTCCCGGTCCGGAAACCGGTAGCCGGGAATGAAGACGATGTCCGCCCACGCGAGCGCGTCGAGGCCGTGGGCGACGTGGTACGACAGGCCGTCACCGCCGGTCACCAGGCCGGGTGCGGCGCCGCACACCCGCACCTCGTACGGCATGCTCGCCCGGGTCGTGAACACCTGCGCGGGAATGCCGACGTCGAGCGGCTTCGCCCCTTCGAGCACGAGGACGGCGACGCGACGAAGCCGGGAGACTGGCACGGGGACAGGGTATGCGGGGCGACACAGGCGATGCGTGCCGGTCGGTGGTGGGAGGAAGCGTGGCGCGCGCGGCATGGTGGGTGTGTGATCGTGCTCGCTGTCGTCTGCGCTGTGATGGGGGCCGCCAGCAATGCGGTGGGAACGGCGTTCCAGCGGAAGGCCGCCTCATCGGTGTCCCGGGGCGGCGGCTTTCGTCTGCTGGCCGCCCTCGTACGGCGCCCTGCCTGGGTGATCGGTATCGCCGGCGTCATGGGCGCCGCCCTGTTCCAGGCCCTGGCCCTGGTGAACGGGCCCATGGCCCTGGTCCAGCCGCTCTTCATCCTGGAGCTGCCGTTCGCCCTGCTGGTGGCCGCTCCGCTGATGCACCGCAGGCTGCCCGCGAAAGGCTGGTGGGCGGTCGGGGCAGTGGTGACCGGACTGGCCCTGGTCCTGGCCGCGGCTGCGCCGGCGGGCACGCGGAACCAGGCGGCCATGGTGCGCTGGGTGCCGGTGCTGGCGCTGCTGCTGGGAGCGATGGCGGCGGCCGTCGTCCTGGCCCGACCGGCACGCTCGCCGCTCTTTCGCGCGGCCTCCCTCGCCACGGCCGCCGCGATCGGCAACGCCCTGACCGCCGCACTCATGAAGTCGGCCACGGGGCGGCTTGCCGACGCCGGTCTCCCCGCGTTCCTCGCCACCTGGCAGACGTACGGCTTCGCCCTCGTCGGCATCTGTGCGGTCCTGCTCCTGGAGAACTCCCTGCAAGCCGGTTCACTGGCCGCCTCGCAGCCCGCGCTGACCATCGGAGACGCGACGATGAGCCTCGTCCTGGGCGTGATCCTCTTCAATGAGCACATCCGCACGGGCTGGTGGATTCTGCCGGAGGCAGCGGGCGCCCTGCTGATCGTGTGGGGCGTCGTCCGGCTCACCCGAGTGGTACCTCACCTCATCGAGCTCGCTCACTAGTGCTGGATTTGGCGTTCTTCTCTTCGTCAGCGGACTTTGAGTTGTCTGAGCAAAAGTTCAGACCCTGTGCCTGAAACTTTCGCGTAACAGAGTCTATCTTTGGCGCATTAGCGGCTATACGATCCGCGCTAGAACTCGGAGACCGAGCCAGTCGCTCACCAGCGATCCCGGTGGGCACTGATGCGCAGCTCGACGTAGTACACGCACCTGCCGCCAAGCCGTCCCCGTCCCGCTCGCACCGCTGCGATCGGTCACCTGTCCGCCTCTTTCTGAACATTCCGGCGCATACCCCCCGCACCCCTTCCCGGCCGGGCCGTCTTCGCACGACGGCCCGTTGGTCTGGCGTACCCCTGAGGAGGTTCCATGCGCATTGCCTTCCGCCGCCGCCTCACCGTGTTCGGCGCGCTGCTCGCACTCCTGGGCAGCATGCTGATCGGTTTGGCATCGGCGTCCGTCCCGGCCGCGGCGTCCCCACCGGACGCTGCGGCGCCGGAGAGCTCCGGCAATGAGTACAGAGTCCTGGTCTTCACGAAATCCACGGAGGCACACCCGTCGGTGACCAACGCCGGTGTGGACGCCATAAGACAGCTGGGCGATCAGCTCCGGTTCGCGGTTCAAGTGACCGACGACGCCCGCAAGTTCGACGTGGAGCACCTCAAGCAGTACCGCGCCGTCGTCTTCCTCAACACCAACGGCGACGTGCTCACCACCGCCCAGCAGGACGCCTTCGAGGCGTACTACCGCGCGGGCGGCGGCCTCGTCGCCATCGGCTCGGCGATCGAAGCCCAGCCCGACTGGAAATTCCTGTCCGACGTCCTCGGCACCCGGGCATCCGGCCGGACCGACGTGCAGCCCGGCACCATCAAGGTCGCGGACCGCGTCCACGAGGCGTCCAAGAACCTGCCGGAGTACTGGACCCGTTCCGACGCCTGGTACAACTTCAAGTCCAATGTGCGCGGCAAGAGCCATGTCCTTGCCACCGTCGTCGAGGACACCTTCAAGCAGCAGCCGTCGGGTGAGACGCTCACCGGCATCAAGGGCGGCACGATGGGGGCCGACCACCCGGTCACCTGGTGCAAGGACTTCGAGGGCGGCCGCTCCTTCTACACCGCGCTCGGCAACACCGCAGACAGCTTCCGCGAGGGCGACATGCGCTCGCACCTCGGTGGCGCGATCAAGTGGGCGGCCGGGCAGGCCGACCCGGTCTACTCCGACTGCGGCGCGACGGTGCTGTCCAACTACCAGCAGACGGCCGTAGCAGCCCCGCCGAACCTGGGCGAGCCGATCGGCTTCGACGTCCTTCCCGACGGCCGGACCCTTCAGACCGACCGCCGCGGCAGCGTCCGGCTGCACGACCCCGAGTCGAACAAGACCACCGTGCTGGCCCAGATCCCGGTCTACCAGAACAGCGAAGACGGCATGTACGGGCCGGGAATCGACAACGACTTCAAGACCAACCACTGGGTCTACCTCTACTACGCGCCTCCCACCGTGAAGGACGTGAAGCTGTCGACGGGTGAGGTCGTCACCCAGACGACTCCGACGGCGGACGCACCGACCACCGGGGCCTCACCGTCGGTCTGGGATCCCTGGGTCGGGTACTTCCAGCTCTCCCGCTTCAAGTTCGTCGACGCCGCCGGGGACACACCGGCGCACCTGGATGTCGGGTCCGAGCAGGAGATCATGCGGGTTCCGGTCAACCGCGGCGCCTGCTGCCACGTCGCGGGCGACATCGACTTCGACAAGCACAACAACCTGTGGATGGTCACCGGCGACGACACCCCGGCCGGCAGTGGCAACTCCGGGGGCTTCGCTCCCTTCAACGACATGATGACCACGAGCGGGCAGTACAACGCCCCGTTCGTCGACGCCCGCCGCTCGGCGCTGAACACCAATGACCTGCGCGGCAAGCTCCTGCGCATCACGGTCAAGGACGGCGACATCGCCGCCGGCGACCAGAACAAGTTCGGTGGCGCCTACACGGCCCCCTCGGGCAACCTCTTCCCGGTCGGCAAGGACAAGACCCGTCCGGAGATCTACGCGATGGGCTTCCGCAACCCGTTCCGGGTCCAGGTCGACGAGAACGACGTCGCCTACATCACCGACTACTCGCCCGACTCGCAGACCCCGCAGAACTTCCGCGGGCCGGCCGGTACCGGCCGAGTGGAGATCGTGCGCAAGCCGGCGAACTACGGCTGGCCGCTGTGCGTGAAGCAGGATCTGCCGTACTACCGCTGGAACTTCAACACCTCCACGCCGCTGGACAGTCCTGCGCAGCCGTTCGAGTGCGACAACCCCGAGCACGGCCCGCAGAACAACTCCCGGTGGAACCTCATCGGCGGACCCACCGTCGAGCCCGGCCTCGAGTACGTTCCGCCGATCACCAACCCGGACATCTGGTACTCGTACACACCCGAGAACCGGGCGGACAACCCGATCGGTACGCCGTGCCTCGCCTACTACAACGGCTCGGGTGCCACCAGCTGCCCGCGGCTGTTCCCCGAGCTGGGCACCGGCGGTGTCGGCCCGCAGGGCGCGGCCAAGTACCACTTCGACCCGGACAACCCGGATCAGACGAAGCTGCCGCCGTACTACGACAACGCGGTCTTCCTGGGCGAGTTCACCCGGGACACCCTCAAGGAGGTCCGCCTGGACTCGAAGGGCAGGGTGTTCAAGATCAACGACCTGCTCGACTGCGCCGGTCTGAACACCAAGCGGGTCCCGGACACGAACAAGCCGTTCGAGTGTGACAACCCGATGGACATGCAGTTCGACGGGAAGGGTCACTTCTACCTGCTCGGCTACGGCGACGGCTTCTTCAACAGCAACCCCGACGCCGGCCTGTACCGGTGGGACTACGTCAAGGGCAAGCGCGCACCGATCCCGGTGCTCGCGGCGACGCCGACGAACGGCTCCGCACCGCTGAACGTGCAGTTCTCCAGCGCTGGTTCACGGGATCCCGACGCGGGCGACTCGATCCGGTTCGAGTGGGACTTCAACGGTGACGGAACCGTCGACTCGATCGACCCCGACCCGAACCACACCTACACGACGCCGGGACAGTACACCGCGAAGCTGACGGTGCTCGACTCCAGCGGCAAGTCCGCCTCGGCGAACACGACCATCACGGTCGGCAACACCGCGCCCACCGTGACCGTCAACACGCCGGTCGACGGCGGCCTGTTCTCCTTCGGCGAGAGCATCCCGTTCTCGGTGACGGTCACCGATCCCGAGGACGGGACGATCGACTGCAGCAAGGTCGAGGTGACGTTCGTCCTCGGCCACGACACCCACGGCCACGCCGAGCAGAGCGCCCACGGCTGCACGGGTGTGCTGGCGACCGATGCCGACGATGTGTCCCACGGGGGCAACGTGTTCGGTGTCATCAGCGCCTCGTACACCGACAAGGGCGGAGCCGGCGGCGTTCCGGCGCTGACGACAGTCGCTCAGAACCAGATCCGGCAGAAGCGCCAGGAGGCCGAGGTCGCCCTGGAGGAGTCCGGTACCAACGTCGCCACGACGAACGACCCGGCCGGCGGCAGCCAGCACCGCGGCAGCCTCGGCAGCGGCGACTGGATCGGCCTGAACGGACCGTTCGACCTGCACAGCATCGACTCGCTGACCTTCCGGGTGGCGAGTACGTCGACCGCGGTGCCGGCGGGTAGCCCGATGGCCGCCGTCGAAGTCCGCCTCGACTCGGTGAGCGGGCCGGTTCTCACCACGGCCAACCTCACGTCGACCGGTGCCACGTCGGCCTGGGAGAGCCAGAAGTTCCCGATCACCGACCCGGGCGGCAAGCACAAGATCTACCTCGTGTTCCGGTCGGTCACGGGCGGCCAGACCGGCGCCAACCTGTTCAACCTCAACTGGGCCGAGTTCGGCGGACAAGGAGTGAGCGCTTCCTAGCACCACCCCGCGGCCGGGGGCGCCGCACGCTCACTGCGGTGCCCCCGGCCCTGATCCGGTACAGCCACTTCGAAAAGAGGGACCACGATGGCCTTCAACAGCAAGTTCAGCCGACGCCGGTTCATGGCCGGCACGGGCGCGGCGGTAGCCGCGGCGTTCAGCCCGATAGGCCCCGCATCCGTGTTCACCCCGGCCCAGGCGAGTGCGGCCAACGGGCGGCTCATCCCCGCCGGCAAGCTGGGCACGATCACCTACAGCCAGCGCGACGTGCCCACCCGGGTCGGCATCGCGGCGAGCAGAGCGAGCGGCGTCTCACCCACCATGGGCTACCTGGGCGGCCCCAACTTCCCGCAGGACCCCACCGACCTCGGCCCGCTGGTGCCGCTGCCCGGCGGCTGGGTGGAGCTGTTCGAGTTCCTGGCGAACTGCGGCTTCAAGCAGATCGAGTTCGCCGGCTACGGCCAGAACGCCGCGAACCCCGGCGGCGACGTGCCCAACCCCGCGCCCGGCGGCGTCACCACACCGCAGTCGCGGGCGGCGTACCTGGCGTACGCACGCACCCTGCGCGGCTTCCTCGACGCCTACGGCCTGGAGGCGATCGGCAACCACGGGTTCATCCCCAACACGTGGAACGGCCCGAACAGCGCCGGCGGCACCATGGCCGCACAGGACTACGAGCGGCTGCAGACCGAACTCGAGTTCGCGGCGATCCTGGGCACACCGTTCATGGGCACCGGCAGCGACCCGACGAACGCGGGCAACCGCAACATCGAGCCGTGGACCGTCGCCGGCGAGAAATGGGAGGCACTGAACACGATCAGCCAGCAGTGGGGCATCCATCTCTACACCCACAACCACTCGCCGGCGTACAACTTCCTGCAGGACGGCCCCATGGTCACCGTGACCCAGGACCGCGTGACCGGCAAGCCGATCGCGCCCACCCAGGTGCGGGGAGAGTCGGGCAAGCGCCTCATGCAGCACTACCTCGACGTCACCGACCCGGCCCTGTGCGTCATCGAGATGGACGTGTACTGGGCGCACGTCGCCCAGCACCAGTGGCGCTGGCGCTACGACTGGGAGGGCAACCGCGTCGAGGACATCTTCGACCCGGCCGCGCAGGTCGCCCAGCAGCCGCAGCGCTACCAGCTGTTCCACGCCAAGGACGGCGACGCCACCGGCGAGGCGCCCGGCGTCGGCAACGGCTACAACTTCATCCCGTTCGGCGACCCCCGCAGCGACATCGACTACACCACCTTCTACGGGGGCATCGGCGCCAAGGGGCACTACAACGCGAACTACGAGCAGGACAACGCCCCGGGCGGCAACTCGGACCCGGGCCAGTCCCTGCGGTTCTCCAGGATCAGTGCGGCGGGTATGGCGGCACTGCGCGGCTGACACCCGGCCGCTTCCCGTCCCGTGCCGCGGTGGCCGCCGCGGCACGGGCGGGGCGCTGGCCGCCGCGCCGCCCCGGACTTTTGCAAGAAAGAACAAAAGTTCCATGAGTAACTCTCAAAGGTATGGACCACTCTCGGCGAAAGTCATTATCGTGGAAGCCATGGCACAGCATGTTGCGCTGATATGAACGCGTCAGAGGTGACCCCGGTGCGAAGCCCACAACCGCTGCATGCCGAGCTGCTCCGGCTGCTACGCGATGAAGGCGCGTTGTCGCGTGCCGAGCTGGCCGACCGCCTTGAGGTACCCCGGCGGCGGCTGCTCGTCGAACTGGAGCGTCTGATCGCGGCGGGCTACGCCGCCGAGGCCGGGCCCGCCACGTCCAGAGGCGGTCGTCGGTCGACGCTCGTCGAACTGAACCCGGATCTGCGCTTCGCCTCCATCGACCTGGGCGCCACCTCGATCGACGTCGAGGTGACCAACGGCCGGCTGGAACAGGTCGCGGCGTACCAGGAGTCCGCCGACCTCCGCTCGGGGCCGAAGGCGATCCTCCACCGGGCCGACGAGTTGCTCGCAAAAGCCCGCACGGAGGGGGCGTACGAGCGGCTGACCGCGGTCGGCATCGGAGTGCCCGGCCCGGTGAGCTTCCGCGACGGTGTGCCGGTGTCGCCGCCGATCATGCCGGGCTGGGACCGGTTCCCCGTGCGCGAGTACCTCACCCGTAAGCACAGCTGCCCCGCGGTCGTCGACAACGACGTGAACATCATGGCGATCGGCGAGCGCTATGGCGGCGCCGCGCACTCGGTCGACGACTTCCTGTTCATCAAGATCGGAACCGGAGTCGGGTGCGGCATCTTCCAGGACGGAAACGTCTACCGCGGGACCGACGGCTGCGCCGGCGACATCGGGCACATCCAGGTCGACGCGCACGGGCCGGTCTGTTCCTGCGGCAACGTCGGCTGCCTCGAAGCTCTGTTCAGCGGCGCCGCACTCGCCCGCGAGGCGACCGCGGCGGCGCGCTCGCACAGGTCCCCGGCACTGGCCGAGCGGCTCGCCGCCTCCGACGCGGTCAGCGCGAAGGATGTGGCCGAAGGCGCGTCCGAGGGCGACGTGACGTGCATCCGGCTCATCCGCGACGGTGGGCACCACGTCGGCAGCGTACTTGCCGGCTTGGTCAGCTTCGCCAACCCCTCGATGATCGTGATCGGTGGCGGGCTCGCCCAGCTCGGACACATCCTGCTCGCCGAGATCCGCAGCGTTGTGTACCACCGGTCGCTGCCGCTCGCGACCAGGAACCTGCCCGTTGTGCTGTCCGAGCTGGGGCCGCGCGCCGGTGTGACCGGCGCCGCGGTGCTGGCCAGCGACCTCGCCTTCGAGCAGGCGTGAGTCGTGCCGGTCACCACTGAGCCGGTGATGGGGAGGGCGCCTGGGGCCCGTCAGTGCCTCAGCCGTCGCCGGGCTGCCGGCCCGGCATCCGTCGGCGCGCCCACCTCTCCGCCTGATCGGCCTGCGCCAGCAGCCGGGCCTCTCTCCGCGGACGCCATGTCAGGTCGGCGATGAACAGCGCCACCACCACCCAGGAGGACACGGCCTCCCCGGTCGAGCCATGGAAGGTGTCGTTCAGCGCGACGAACAGCGACACCACGGCAGCGAACAGCACCACCCACCGCACCCATCCACCGCGTTCCCGGGTCTGGCGCAGCCCGTCCGCATAGGCGACGACGGCGGGAGCCAGACGGGCGTCGCCGATGTCCTCACCGCGCCGGGTGGAGCGTACGACCGCCGCTCGCTCGGCCCGGCTCAGTTCCTCTGCGCCGGGCCAGGCCCGGCTTATGCGACGGGCCGTCATGGGGCCGTAGAACACGGCCAGTACGAGGAACACCACCGCGGCGATCGGCCAGGCGCCCGACTCGATGAGTGCGAACGCACCGGCGAAGAGGCCGGTGGGGACTCCGACGCTGAGCGCCCTGCCGACCGGCTTCCTCTCCCACACCCAGCCCGGAATCACCGCCATGGGCTCATGGTGGCAGCAGCGGGCGGGCAGGCGATCGGATCACCGCACCGGCGCGTCGGCGCGGAGTCCTGCCCCCGCCGGCACGGGACGAGCCGCCGCTCCTCTCACAAGGCCGTAGCGCGCAGCCGTGGCGGCACTGCCCACCACTGGTCCGGGCGGTCCACCACCACCGCCTCCGGGCCGGTTTCGAGGAACCGGGCAAGGCGGAGAAGGTACGCCGCGATGCCCGCCGCGCCCTGCATCCACGTCGTGCCCGGCGGCAGGAGCGGTGGGTCCTTGCGGTGTTCCAGGAAGCGCCAGCGGGCGCCCGCCTCGTCCCTGATCGCCCGCTCCACCAACGCGTCGCCCATCGTGCGCGCCGCCTGAAGGAGGGTTTCGGCTCGTGGCGTGCCCGCGCCGTCCTGTGCCGCGTCCAGCAGTACGTCCCCCACGCCCGCCGTTCCGCAGCAGCGGCCGTCGTTGTCCCAGAAGCCCGGCCGCAGGCGTTCCGGGACTCCCGAGGCGAGGATCGAGGTCAGGCAGCGCTGCCGGAGTTCGCCGACGTCGAGGCCCGCCACCTCGGCCACGCCCGCGTGCGACAGCGCCGAGAACAGATGGGAGGTGCCCGCCGGACCGTGGCACCAGGTGTACGTCACCGGCTCCACCTCCCGTTTCGACGGCGGGATCGTGTGCGGCACGATGAAGCCGCCGTCCTCCAACGAGCCTACGGACAGCACGTGTTGGGCTCCTCGCACCGCGGCCTCGATGAAGTCCTCCCGATGCAGCGCCGCACCGGCCACGGCCAGCGCGGCGGCCACTCCGGAGGTGCCGTGCGAGTAGTTCGGTGCCCGCGACACCGTGCCCGGCGCCATCCCCCAGTCCAGTCCCGCTTCCGTCCGGTCCGCCGTGCGCAGCAGCGCCTCACCGCCTGTTGTCGCGATGGCCTCCGCGAACTCACCGCCCGCCCAGACGGCGGTCATCACCACACCGGCGGACCCCATGATGATGTCGTTGAGGGGTGCGTCGGAACCCGGTTCGAATTCGAGGGTGGTCTTCCAGCCTTCGGGGGTGGCCAGGTCGGCCAGGCGCCGCAGCGGGATCGACTCCCTGCCCGGGGCGAGCAGCTTCAGCGCCATGGTTTCGCCTGCCAGGCCGTCGTACAGCGATGGTTCGGTTCTGCCCGCGGCCTCCTGCGACAGCCTGGTCACGATCCCCGCCGCCAGTGTCCGCTCGCCGTCGCTCCATGCCCTGTACTGCTCGATCTCCGCCAGCACCGGGGCGAGACCGGCAATCCCCGCGTACAGCGAGTCCCGGTCCTTCGGCGGTGCCGGCTCCTGGCCTTCCTCCGGTGCCGAATCGGACACCGTCTCCGGCAGCCAAGGGCCCTTGTCATCGAGGACCTGCTTCAACACCCATGACCAGGCAGCCTCTCCCAGCTCCTGGTACGCGTCGCTCGTCACCACCCGGACACGCTACAGGGGCCCGCTCCCGAAGGTCACCTGCACAAGGGTCGGCGAGATCCCGTCGAAGGGTGTCACGAACGCCCCTGGGGGCGAGCAGTCCCCGGGCCTAGCGTGGCGAGCGCGGCCGGCCGGCCTTGGCTCGACCACGAGCACGACCATGACCACGACCATGACCACGCCCCTCAGAGACAACTCACACCGAGTCGAAAGACATACACATGCACGTGCAGATCGTTCTGTTCGACGGGTTCGACCCGCTCGACGTGATCGCCCCCTACGAAGTCCTCCACGCCGGCGGGAGCGCCTCGGGCGGCGCGGTGACGGTGGAACTGGTCTCCGCCGAGGGCCCCCGGGAGGTGGTCAGCGGTACCGGAGGTCTGGCGCTGCGCGCCACCTCCGCCCTGGATCCGGACCGCCCCGGTCTGGTCCTGGTCCCCGGCGCCTCGGGCCGGGTCGGCGAGCCGGGTGAGACGCCCGACCAGGACGCCGGCGCGGAGTCACACGGGCAGCAGGACGAGTTCATCCCCGTGCTGCTGGGCCGCACGCTGACCACCGAACTGCCCCGACTGCTCAAGGCGGCCATCGACAACCCGCGGATCACCATGACGGCGGTCTGCGGCGGCTCCCTGGTGCTGGCGATGGCCGGTCTGATCGAGGGACGCAACGCCACGACCCACCACATGGGCATGGACATGCTGGATGCCACCGGCGTCCATGCCGTGCGCGCCCGGGTGGTCGACGACGGTGACCTGGTCACCGGAGCCGGCGTCACCTCGGGCCTGGACCTGGGCCTGTACCTGCTGGAGCGCGAGGTCGGCCCGCGGATCGCCCACGCGGTCGAGGAGCTGTTCGCCCATGAGCGCCGCGGCACCGTCTGGCGCACCCACGGCCCCGTCCCCACCGCCTTCTGATGTCCGATGTCCGCCACCCGCACCGAGACCGTGAGGAACCACCACCGCATGACCGTCGAAGGCACCTGGGACCTGACCATCGCCACCGCCATCGGGCGGATCAAGCCCGTCATCGAACTGCGCCGTGAAGCCGGGCGGCTGACCGGGACAGCTCACGGGGCCGGCGAGCAGGTCCCCCTCGTGGACATCGGCGTCGAGGGCCGGACGCTGACCTGGAAACAGTCCGTCACCCGGCCGATGCGCCTGAACCTGACGTTCACCGTGACCGTCGTCGGTGACACCCTGACGGGGACCTCGAAGGCCGGCCGCCTCCCCGCCTCCAAGGTCACCGGCCACCGCCGGACCGCGTCCGAGGCACCGGACCCTCGTTGACGGGGCCGGTCCGGTCGTACGGCGGCGCCTTGGCCGTCACATCGATGCGGCCGCCGTCACGATGGCCACCTTGTCCCATACGGATGCCTATGGTGGGGTGTGATCACCAGTGACACCGTCCGCCGTCGGCAGGGCCACCGGCCCGGGTACAAGGCCGCGGCCGGGGTCTTCGCCGTCGGCATGATCGGGACCACCCTGCCGACGCCGCTGTACGGGTTGTACCGGCAGCAGATCGGGTTCTCCGAGCTCACCGTCACCGTGGTGTTCGCCGTCTACGCGGTGGGTGTCATCACCGCTCTGCTGATCGCCGGTGGCTTCTCCGACGTGCTGGGGCGGCGTCCGGTGCTGCTGGGCGCGCTCGCCCTGGCCGCGCTCAGCGCGCTGTGCTTCCTGTCCGAGGGCGGACTGCCGCTGCTGTACGTGGGCCGGGTGCTGTCGGGCTTCTCGGCGGGGCTGCTCAGCGGAACGGGCACCGCGACCGTCCTCGATCTGGCACCGGCCGGGCGGCGTGCACGTGCCGCGCTGGCGGCGACCGCGGCCAACATGGGGGGCCTGGGACTTGGACCTCTCGTGTCCGGGTTCCTGGCCGAGTACGCGCCCTGGCCGCTCAAGCTGCCCTTCGTCGTGCATCTGGTGCTCGTGGCGGTCGCCGTCGCGGTCACCTGCCTCCTGCCCGAGACCGTGCACCACGCCGGGCCCCGGCCCCCGGTGCGGCCGCAGGGAATGACCGTCCCACCCGAGGTGCGCGGCGTGTTCGCGCCCTGCGCCCTGGCGGCGTTCGCGGGCTTTTCCCTGCTCGGCCTGTTCACGGCGGTGGCCCCGGCCTTCCTCGCCCAGACGCTCGGCGAACACAACCTGGCGGTGGTCGGTGCCGTCGTCTTCTGCGTGTTCGGTGCCTCTACCTGTGGCCAGGTGCTCATGGGTCGCGTCGGGGCGCGCAGGGCTCTGCCCTGGGGGTGCCTGGTGCTCGTCACGGGTCTTCTCGTCATCGCGGTCTCGTTGCTCGTGACGTCCTTCCCGGTGTTGCTGCTGGGCGCGGTGACCGGCGGCGTGGGGCAGGGCATGGCATTCCGCGCTGGCCTGACGGCGGTGAGTTCCGCGGCGCCCGAGGCGCAGCGGGGCGCCACCATCTCCGCGTTCTTCGTCGTCGCGTACGTGGGGATCTCCCTGCCGGTCGTCGGGGTGGGTGCCCTGACGGAGGCGCTGGGGGTGCGCAACGCCGGTCTGGTGTTCGCGGGGTGTGCCGTCGTGCTGGTTGCGGCAGTGGGCCTCCGGGTGAGGCGCCACCTGCCCCGAGACCTGTGAGGCGGGTGTGTGCGACGCTGGAGTTCTGATCATCACAGTCATCACAGCGACTCCGTGACCGGGAGTGGTGGGTACAGATGAGCTCCGGCTTCGCCGACGGTCCGCGGCCCGCGCCGGCTGCTCCCGGCAACGGGCCCGCCGTCTCCCGGCAGGAGTTCGACGCACTGTTCGAGGCGCTCCGTACGTGGGGGCGCTGGGCCACGGCCGACCCACCTCGCCACCTGTCCGGGGGTGAAGCTCCTCGCGTACGAGAACATCCCGATCGCGGACGCGAGCAGCCGCACACCCCGGGAGGTCTCCTCGCTCCTGTCCCGCTTCCCGGGCAAGTGGACCCACTCCGTCGCCATCAACGACCTGTACTTCGCGGACGCCGCCCCCGCCTTCCGCGCCGCCGGGAAGCAGGGCTCCGGCCCGCCCTTCAACATCGGCGCGGGCGACGGCGACCCGTCCGCCTTCCAGCGCATCGAAAGCGGGCAGTACCAGACCGCCACCGTCCCCGAGCCGCTGTCCCTGCAGGGCTGGCAGATCATCGACGAGTTCAACCGCGCCTACTCCGGCCGGCCCGCCAGCGGCTATGTCGCCCCCGTCCACCTGGCCACGGCCGCCAACAGCAGCGGCGCCACGACCTGGGACCCGGCGGGCTACCAGGAGGGCTACCGACGGATCTGGGGCCGGTGACCGCGCCGTCGGTGTGCCGGAACGCCGGTCGCCCGGCGCCCGAGGTGCGGCGGCGCTCAGCGGCCGTTCGACAAGAACCGCTCCCGGTCGACGACCGCCCTGTCGATCTCGCCCTCCGCGACCAACCTCCCCGAACCGTCGACGGCCCGCACCCGGAACGTGAGGCGCCGGCCCGCGGCGGCCGGAGGTTCGGCGAAGACATCCACGCACTCGCCGACCCGTGTGGCCCGCACATGCTCGACACGCAGCGCCGTACCCACCGTTGTCCGACCCGTCCCGACGAACGGCGCGGCGGCCCGCATCGTCGCCGCCTCCATCCACGCGATCAGCCGCGGAGTGGCCAGTACGGGCACGTCCCCACTGCCCATGGCCACCGCGGTGTCGGCCTCGGTCACCTCATGGCGCACCGCCTCACGCTAACTCGCCATGGCGGCGGCGGCATCCAGCCGCTGGGACTACCGTGGTGGTCCGTGAGGACCTGGTTGCCCCTGGACGCCGTACCCCGCCTCGTCGGCGCGGTCGTCTTCGGAGCCGTCGTGGGCGCGGCCGTCGGACTGCCGATCGATCCGGTGCTGGGGGTCCTCGCGGGCATCGCCGCAACAGGGCTGATCTTCGTCCTGGCAGGCTGGCTGGTGCTGTGGCCGATGGACGCGACCGACACCCACCGCAATGCCCGGCGCGAGGACTTCCGGCCCCTCGCCGAGGAATCCGTGATCGTCGCGGTGGCCCTGTGCGGACTGATCGCCATCGTGCTGATGCTCGTGCGCAGCCGGTCCGAGACCGGCCACGCCGCAGCCGCGACCGCGCTCGGCGGCGTCTTCATGGCATGGGCCGCGCTGCATCTGATGTACGCCACGCGTTATGCCGCCGTGTACTACGAGACGGCCGGCGGGATCGACTTCAACTCGGACCGCCCACCCGCGTACCGGGACTTCTTCTACTTCAGCTACAACCTCGGCATGACGTACCAGGTGTCCGACAACAACGTGTCGAGTTCGGCCATCCGTGCGATCGTGCTGCGGCACACCCTGATCTCGTACGTCTTCGGCACCAGCATCCTCGCCACCGCCATCAACCTCGTGGTGGGAATCGTCAGTGGGTGAGGGCGTACGCGCGCCGACTCACCCGAGTCGCAGCAGGATGGAAAACGAACAGCATGAAGTGCGGGACATTTCGTTCCGACGACGACAGGTTTCCTTCGCACCCCGTGAGGAGGCGGGCTCGTGCTTGAGTTGCAGCCCGTGATCGTTCCGCCTGCCCAAGCCGCCCTGTTCCTCGTGGCCACCATCACGCCCGGCCGCGAGGAGACCGTCCGGGACCTGCTGGAGGATGTCTCGGGCCTGTGCCGCTCGGTCGCCTTCCGCGCGCCCGACGACGAACTCAGCTGCGTCGTCGGCATCGGATCGGGGGCCTGGGACCGGCTGTTCAGCGGGCCGCGCCCACGGGAGCTGCACCCGTTCGTGGAACTGGCCGGTGAGCGCCACCGGGCCCCGGCAACGCCGGGAGACCTGCTGTTCCATGTGCGCGGCCGCCGTACGGACCTCTGTTTCGAACTGGCCCGGCTGATCGCGGAGCGGCTGAGCGGTGCGGTCACGGTGGTCGACGAAGTGCATGGCTTCAAGTACTTCGACGAGCGCGACCTGCTCGGCTTCGTCGACGGCAGCGAGAACCCCGGCGGCCGGGTCGCGGCCGATGCCGCGCTCATCGGCGACGAGGACCCCGACTTCAGGGGTGGCAGCTATGTGATCGTGCAGAAGTACCTGCACGACATGACCGCGTGGAACGCCCTGTCGACGGAGGCGCAGGACAAGGTCATCGGACGGACCAAGCTGACCAACGTCGAACTGCCCGACGACATCAAGCCCGCCGACTCGCACGTGGCGCTCAACACCATCACCGACGAGGACGGCAACGAGCGCAAGATCATTCGCGAGAACATGCCGTTCGGCAGCATCGCAGAGGGTGAGTTCGGCACGTACTTCATCGGCTATGCCCGTACGCCCGACGTGACCGAAGAGATGCTCAGGCACATGTTCCTCGGCGACGGCGGAGCCAAGTACGACCGCATCCTCGACTACTCGACCGCGGTCACCGGATGCCTGTTCCACGTGCCCACGGTCACCTTCCTCGACGACCTTCCCGCGGCTCCCGTCACGGAACCCGCGGAGGTGGTCGGGTGACCTGCGCCGAATCGCGTCACCTTGGGCTCTGTGGAATCGTGGGTGGTCGGAACGCAGGATGCTTTCTGCTGCGCCGTATCCGTCGGAGGTGGCCATGTCCTCGAAGCGACGCCGGAAGAAAAAGTCCCGCCGTAAGCACGCCGCGAACCACGGGCGCCGTCCGCAGTGCTAGTGAAGCGGTGCTGGTGACAGGGTAGGGGTGGGCCGGGTGCACGCCCGTCGGCGTGCACCCGTGTGGGGTGGGCCTGCACCCGTGTGGGTGGGCGTCAGGCGCCGCTGCGGCGGAATGCGCGTTCGAAGGACCCGAAGGCCGCCTCCTGGCGCCACTCCACTGCCGCCTTGGGGCTGGACGCGAGCAGGTCACGGCAGCGCCGGCTGGGCACGGGCGTGCCGAGCACGTCCCCCTCGCAGGCGGCGACGGGGTGGTAGCCGATGGCCGTCGGGTTGCCCCGCCACAGGCCGGCGCCGCGCAGGAAGGCGTACTGGATGGAGGCGCGGGCCAGGTCCTTGAGCTGGGGGTAGGACAGCGCGTAGGTGTCGTGGGCGTACTGGTACTCGTGGCTGATGTCGATGCGGGAGACGCCGGGGTCGTCGGTGGCCAGGACGAGGGGGACACCGTAGGCGCGATACGTCTGGAAGGGGTGCTCGGCGCCCTTGATGCCGAGGATCTGGGCGTTGCTGGAGAAGGGCACCTCGACGGCCACCTGGCGAGCGGCCATGGTGCGGGCGAGCGCCTGCCAGTCGTTCTCGTGGACGAAGTCGACGCCGTGCCCGATGCGCTCGGCGTGGGCGACGTTCACGGCCTCGTTGATATGGAAGGTGAGGTCTTCCGGTTTGACCAGGCCGGGCCGCAACTCACCGGCGTGCAGGGTGACATGGGCGTGCGGGTACTGGGTGCGGAGATAGGCGATCATGCGCATCTGGAGGCTGTAGTCGCGCAGCGCGATCTCCCCGTCCTCGGGCTGGACCAGGTTGATGGCGACGAACCGTCCGTCGCGCTCGGCCAGGCGCATACCCAGGGCGATCTGGGTGAAGACGCGCTCGGGCGCGGTGCCGCGCGAGACCTGCGAGATCCACCGCACCGTCAGACGGCAGCCGGGCCGCGGGTGATCGGTGCCGCACCGCTCCTCGGCGCGGAACTCGGCGTCGGCGTCGTCGGCCTCCTTGCGCGCGTCGGCGACCACCTTGTCGAGCTTGCCGCCCGCGACGAGCTTGCCGTGCAGGCGGGCGAGGTCGCTGTCCCAGCCGACCTCGGCGGCGAGCCGGCGGGCGCCGTCCGAGGCGGGGGTGACCATGGTCTCCAGATAGAACTGGTTCTGACCCACGATGCCCTCGGCGACCTGGGCGAGCTGCTTGCCCCGATGGTTCGCGGTGACCGCGCCGAACTTGCCGAACGTGGCGAAGAAGTGGTCGTGGCCGCTCTGGTCGGGCGGGAAGTCCTGCATGGACCACGCCCTGATCACTGTCTGACGGAAGGCGGGGTCGGTGCGGGTGTCCGCGGCAGGCCGGGTGCCCGGTCCGCAGGGCGGCTGGACGGCGGTCGTCGTGGCCGTGTCGATGCACAGGCCGTCCTCGGCGGCGAGCTGGAGGAGGTACTCGGTCGCCACCGCGCCGGAGAGGTGGTTGTGCAGGTCCGCGCCCTTGGGCAGGTGCCGGAAGAAGTCCCGCTGCAGGCCGGGGTTGCCGTCGATGGAGCGCAGATAGGCGTCGGTGCGGAACTCGCCGACCGTCACCGGCCGCGGCGGAGGCGGAAGGTCGACGCGTGCGGTGGTGGGCCGGGCGGCGGCGGGAGCGGCCGACAGCGGGGCAAGGAGCGCGGCCAGGGCGACCGTGCCCAGCCCGACGGGGAGAAGGGCCCGGTGCCGGTGCATGGTGGGGGGCGTTGGAGGGGTCACCCCGGCATCATGACCAGCGCGGTGACCGGATTCCGGTAGGACCAGGGGTGTTTGGGCCACAGTCACCCGGTAGGAGCGGCGCACGGAGGCGCATTGCCGGCCCGGCGCCGAGGGGAGACGCAGGTCACATCTGTGTGTGTCACAACTGGGGGAGCTGTTCGGTCAAAGGGGTGTAGCCACCAACGACGACACAGGAGTGAACCATGGAAGCTCGTCTGAACGTCATGGCCAGCCCCGCCGCGGCCAAGGCCTTCAAGCACATCATCGCCGCGAGCAAGGCCCTCGCGGAGTCGACGCTGCCCGCCTCGACGCGTGAACTGGTCTCGCTCCGCGCGAGCCAGATCAACGGCTGCGCCGGATGCATCGACATGCACACCAAGGAAGCCGCGCACGCGGGGGAGACGGCAGTGCGTCTCCACCTGGTCGCGGCCTGGCGGGAGGCCACGGTGTTCACCGAGGCCGAACGCGCCGCCCTGGAGCTGGCCGAGCAGGGCACCCGCATCGCCGACGCGGCCGGTGGCGTCACCGACGAGGCCTGGGAGAACGCCGCCAAGCATTACGACGAGGAGCAGCTCGCCGCCCTGGTGACCCAGATCGCCCTCATCAACGCCTTCAACCGCGGCAACGTCATCACCCAGCAGCCCGCCGGTGACTACCAGGTCGGCCAGGTGCACTGACCGGCACACCATGGCCGCCGGTGTCGTCCGGCACCGGCGGTCATCTGTGCGAGAGCAGGAGCGGGCTCCGCTCAACCGGCGGTCGACAACTCAGGACGGAGTCCCGCGAATCGGGCAGCGAACCGAAAACGTCGTAAAAGTTGGTAGGTCGCCTCTCCGTTCTCCAGAAGTGGGCCACCTGGCCCTAGTCGCCGGCGGTTCTGGGACTGTTCGGCCCTATCCGGCCCCGGCACCCCTCCGACGATCATGAGGCGGCGGCCGGGAAGGCCCGGTACCCACCCGCACTGTGGCACTTCCCGGTCGCCTTCACATGACACGAGGAGGGCACCGTCCGGTGGGCGAGATGCAGGAACAGCAGTTGGAGACATTGCGGCCCGCGGCCGCTGCGGTCTCCACGGCCGGAGTCATATCCGGGGACACGGAGCAGACGGCCGGCCGGCGGTCGACGTGGGCGGAGTGGCTGACGACCACCGACCACAAGAAGATCGGGTCGATGTACCTGGTGACCGCCTTCGCGTTCTTCATCGTCGGCGGTGTGATGGCACTGCTGATGCGCGCCGAGCTGGCCCGGCCCGGCCTGCAGGTGATGACGAACGAGCAGTTCAACCAGGCGTTCACCATGCACGGCTCGATCATGCTGCTGATGTTCGCGATGCCGCTGTTCACCGGCTTCGCGAACTGGATGATGCCGCTCCAGATCGGCGCCCCGGACGTTGCCTTCCCGCGTCTGAACATGCTCGCCTACTGGCTCTTCCTGTTCGGCTCGTCGATCGCGGCGTTCGGCTTCCTCACCCCGGGCGGAGCGGCCGACTTCGGGTGGTTCCTGTACGCGCCGCTGTCGGACGCGGTGCACTCGCCGGGCCTCGGCGCGGATCTGTGGATCATGGGCGTCGCGCTGTCCGGGTTCGGATCGATCCTCGGTGCGGTCAACTTCATCACCACGATCATCTGCATGCGCGCACCCGGCATGACGATGTTCCGTATGCCGATCTTCGTGTGGAACGTGCTGCTGACCGCGCTGCTGATCCTGATCGTGTTCCCGGTGCTGGCCGCGGCGCTGTTCGCGCTGGAGTGCGACCGCAAGTTCGGCAGTCACATCTTCGACGCGGCCAATGGCGGGGCACTGCTGTGGCAACACCTCTTCTGGTTCTTCGGCCATCCAGAGGTGTACATCCTGGCGTTGCCGTTCTTCGGCATCGTCTCCGAGGTCATCCCGGTCTTCTCCCGCAAGCCGATGTTCGGCTACCTGGGACTGATCGCCGCGACGATCGCGATCGCGGGTCTCTCGGTGACGGTGTGGGCCCACCACATGTATGTCACGGGCGGGGTGCTGCTGCCGTTCTTCTCCTTCATGACGTTCCTGATCGCGGTGCCGACCGGGGTGAAGTTCTTCAACTGGATCGGCACCATGTGGAAGGGCTCGCTGTCCTTCGAGACACCGATGCTGTGGACCACGGGCTTCCTGATCACCTTCCTCTTCGGTGGTCTGACGGGCGTGATCCTGGCGTCACCGCCGCTGGACTTCCACCTCTCCGACTCGTACTTCGTCGTCGCCCACTTCCACTACACGGTCTTCGGTACGGTCGTGTACGCGATGTTCGCCGGCTTCCACTTCTGGTGGCCGAAGATGACGGGCAAGATGCTCGACGAACGCCTCGGCAAGATCACCTTCTGGACGCTCACCGTAGGATTCCACGGCACGTTCCTGGTCCAGCACTGGCTGGGGGCCGAGGGCATGCCGCGCCGTTACGCGGACTACCTCGCGGCCGACGGGTTCACCGCCCTGAACACCATCTCCACGATCAGCTCGTTCGTGCTGGGCCTGTCGATCCTGCCGTTCTTCTACAACGTCTGGAAGACCGCCAAGTACGGCAAGAAGGTCGACGTCGACGACCCGTGGGGCTACGGCCGTTCCCTTGAGTGGGCGACCTCCTGCCCGCCGCCGCGCCACAACTTCGTCCGGCTTCCGCAGATTCGCAGCGAGTCCCCGGCGTTCGACTTGAACCACCCGGAGATCGCCGCTTTCGAGGCGGCGAGGTAGGCCATGCCACAAGCCGTCCTCGCCATGGGAGTCGCAGTCACCACCGCCTCCGGATGTGTCTGGTACGTACCGGCTCTCGCCGATCTGCGCGCCGGCGCCGACCGGCCCGTCTCCCGGCGCAGTGCCGCCGCGGCCTGCCTCATCGGCTGGGGCACAGCGGGGTGCGTCGCGGTGCTGTTTCTCGTCGCCGAGGGATGGTGGATTCCGTCCGCCGTGGCCGCGCTGGGCATCGCGGTCACGGCTGCCCTGCGGATACGCGCGGCCGTGCAACGGCGCCGGGAGCGGCACGAGGTCGCGCGCCAGTGGACGCAGCTGCGGCACGATCAGCCCCCGCCCGACCCCGGTCGTGCCAGAAAGGCCGTTGCCGTCCTCATCGGCTGCGGGCTGACGGCGGCTTCGGTCCCCGTCTGCCTCTGGGCCCTCGCGAACCCCGGGGCCGGCACGGGCTGGTGGGCGATGGCCGCCGTGCCGTCCACGATCGGTCTGTCCCTCGTCGTCGCGGTCACGTACATGCACATGGTCCGGCGTCCTACGGGGACTTCACCCACCCTCGCCGGGAGGGACCGGCGGCCACCGCGACGATGACGTCACGGCTCTCACGGTTGCCGGCTGCCCCGCGTCTCACTGGCGGTTGATGGTCCGGGTCATGCCGGCGACGACCGTCGTGGCAAGGATCCAGCCGGCAATGACGAGGGCGTAGGACAGCGTCTGGTACCAGCCGTCCGGAGCGAAGGCGCCCTCCTGCCCGAAGGAGATCACGGGGAGCAGCAGGTCGAGGGTGTAGAACACCGGGTTGAAGTGCGGGGCTTCGGACACCTTGAGGGGACGGGGATGGTGCAGGGCGTAGGCGACCGAGCCGACCGTCAGCAGGTACAGCAGCCACACGCCCGCGAGCAGAGGGCGGTAACCGTATCCGACGGTTGCTTCCTGGAGGTGGCCCCAGGCGCGGGCGTACCACGGAAGGGTGCCGCGGTGCCTGCGTAACTTGGCGAGTTGGACGACACGGGCACCGTGGTCGTCGCCGAAGCGGCGGTACGCGGCCGCCAACTGCTCGTAGGCATGGGGGAGATAGCCATCGCCGTCCCTGCGCAGCATGGGCAGACGGCGCTCGGCGGGTTCGTGCGGGGACAGGGTGCTGTAGCTGAGGTTGTTGAGCAGCACCTCGCCCGGTACGACCTCCGGTTCGAAACTGAGCTTGTCGATCCGGGAACGGCGCAGATGGAGGGTTCCCTCGATCGGCCGACTCCGGTGCAGCCAGAGTTCCCCGATGCTGCAACTGCTGGCTCGCAGGGCCGTGTCCCCCGGGTTGGCCAGATGACTACGAGCCAGGTCCAGTCGGCCGGCTATCCGGGCGCCGCGCAGATCGACCTTGCCGTGGGCGTGCAGGGACCGGGCAACAACGTCGCCCTTCACCCCGAGCGACTGGGCGCGGAGGGCGACGCCGCCGGGGTTGCTGAACTCGGCGCCCTCGAAACTGACCAGACCCCCGACTTCCGCGCCGTTGAGCCGCGCCTCTCCTCGCACCCGCAACCGCGGTGCCCACAGGTCGAGGCCGATGACGGTCTGGTGGAGCTGGAGGGTGGGGAACAGGGCATCGGCGGCGGTCAGTTCGGCCCCGTCGAGGAAGAGGGCACCCGCGATCTGCGATCCGCCCAGCCTCACCAGGCCGCGTATCCGGCACTGCGTCATCCGCAGCGGGCCGTCGATGCGGGCGTTGTTGACCCGGATGGCGGGCAGCACGGAGTTCCTGAGGTTGAGCTGCCGCAGTCGGCATCCATAGAGGTCGGGAGCCGCTTCGAAGTAGCAGTGGCTCAGCCGGACGGGCTGGTCGATCACCCCGTATGCGAGATTCAGTGTCCCGGTGACACGGGCGCCGCGGATTCTGAGCGCGGCGATCTGCCCGTCCTCCTGCGGCGCACTCACCAGCAGTGCCTTCAGTACCGCCGCACGGATGGTCCGCTCGGGCCCCCAGTCCGCTCCGGCGCCGGGGTCTTCGTCCTCCGCCGCGCGGAAGTCCACTGTCTCGCCGCGGGAATACGCCCTGCGCATCTGTTCCTCGGCGGGCGTCAAGTCGTCGAAGTCCATCAGCGGGGACTTTGACTTGACTCGCCGTACTTGTCAACCGGTTTCTGATGTAAGGGAGTTGAGCAAGCGGACCAGCGACGGCACCCGGGCAACCGCAGGAGCCGCGCAGGGCGGGTGGTGTGTGCCACCGGGCCGGCCCGCCCGGAGACCCCCGGTGGGTACAGGCCCCCGCCCGCACCGCTCGCCGGACCGGTCGACCCGCGCGACAATGAGCAGGTGTCGTGGTGCCCGGTGCGGCCCACCGCTGCGCGGGCTTCGGCAGGCCCAGCCACCGCATGTCCAACCGCGCACCCGGACGATGACCGTGCCCACGACAGAGGTCCCGCAGTGCACGGGCCGGGGAGCGGAACCGCCCGCGGAGGACGCCGGAGGAGCTACATGAGTGCAGCCGTGGACCCCGACCGGACCGAATGGGACGTGATCGTTCTGGGCGCCGCCGCCGCCGGGGAGAACGCCGCCCAGTACGCCACGCAGTTCTCGGGCCTGGACGCGGTGCTGGTCGAGGCGGAGCTCGTCGGCGGCGAGTGCTCGTACTGGGCGTGCATGCCCAGCAAGGCGCTGCTGCGGCCCGGTGAGATGCTGGAGAACTCCCGGCATGTGCCGGGAGTGGCCTCCCTGATCGCCCGACGCGGGCTGGACGTGTCCGCGGTCCTGGGCCGCCGGGACCGGGTCGTCAACGGACTCGACGACAGCTCGCAGGTCCAGTGGGCCCTGAACACCGGCATCGACGTCATCCGCGGCTACGGAAGGCTCGACGGTGAGCGCACCCTGCGGGTCACCGCTGCCGGTGGCGACGAGCGCACCCTGACCGCACGGCACGCCGTGGTGATCGACACCGGCTCGTGCACGGCGGTGCCGCCCCTTCCCGGTCTGGCCGACGCCCGTGCCTGGACCTCGCGCGACGTCACCAATCTGCACGAGGTGCCGCGCAGCGTGGTGATCCTGGGCGGCGGCGTGGTCGCCTGCGAGTCCGCCACCTGGCTGCAGTCCCTCGGTGTCGAGGTGACCGTCGTCTACCGCGGTACGGGTCTGATCCGCCGCGTCGAGCCCTTCGCCGGCCGGATGGTCGCGGATTGGCTGCGGGAGGCCGGGGTGAAGCTGGTCGCCGGCCGGTCGGTGAGCTCGGTGTCCCGGAAGGACCCGCGGGACACGGGAGTCGGCATGGTGCACGGCGGACCGGTCACCGTGGTGCTCGACGACAACGGCGAGATCACGGCGGACGAACTGGTGCTCGCCACCGGACGCACCCCCAACACCCAGGACATCGGGCTGTCCACCGTCGGTCTGCCCGACGGCGGCTTCCTCACCGTCGACGACGAACAGGCCGTACAGGGCGTGGACGGTCAGTGGCTCTACGCCATCGGTGACGTCTGTGGGCGCGCGCTGCTCACGCACATGGGCAAGTACCAGGCGCGGATCGCCGGTGAGGTGATCGCCGCACGCGCCCAGGGACGCATGCCCGCCGACCCGCTGACCACCGCGGACGGTCACCGCGGCAATCCGCAAGTGACGTTCACCGAACCGGAGGTGGGCTCGGCGGGCCTGACCGAGCAGCAGGCCCGTGCGGCGGGCCTCGACGTCGAGACCGTCGAGTACGACATGGCCGGCCTCGCCGGCACGTACGTGATGCGCGAGGACTATGTCGGCCGCGCCAAACTGGTCGTCGACCGGGCCACGGACACCGTCGTGGGGGCGACGTTCGTGGGGTCCGGCATCGCGGACCTCGTGCACTCCGCGACGGTGGCCATCGTGGCGCGCGTACCGCTGTCCGTGCTGTGGCACGTCGTCCCGAGCTATCCGACGGCCGCCGAGGTCTGGCTGCGCCTGCTGGAGGGACTGCGCGCCCAACGCCACGCCGCGTCGTGACGGCCGGCCCACGGCAACCGGGCATCGCCGTGGTGCCCGCCCCCGTCGAGGTTTGTCAGGACGTTCCAACAAGGCGCCCCGAGAGGGGGCGCCGACATGCAGGGGCGGGCGTCGAGGTCAGTCGAGGTGGTCGGCGACCAGTACGGCGAACTCGTCGGGTGTGGTGAGGCGGATGCCGAGGTCCTCGGCCTTGGCCCGCTTGGATCCGGCGTTTTCGCCGGCGACCACCAGACTGGTCCTCTTGGAGACGCTGGAGGACGAACGCCCGCCCGCCCGCTCGATGAGTTCGTTCATCTGGGTACGGCTCAACCGCTCCAGCGGCCCGGTCATCGCGCCGGTGACCACGACTGTCATCCCGGCGAGCGGACCGGCGGCGGGAGCGCCGGCCGGGGCAGCGCCGGTCTCGGTGCCGGCTTCGGCGCTCGGCGGGGGAGTGGCGCCGGGTTCGGTCATGTTCACCCCGGCCGCGGCCAACTTGTCGATCAGCGGGGCGAGTTCGGCCAGTTCCGCGACGATGGACGGCGCCTTCTCGGTGCCGATGCCCTCGACCTGTTGCAGCGCGTCGGCGTCGGCGGTGCGGATGTTGTCCATGGTGGCGAAGTGCCGGGCGATGCGTCGCGACATGGACCGGCCCGTGCCGCGGACACCGAGTGCGCACAGTACCCGGGACAGCGGCCGCGTCCTGGCCGTGGCCAGGGCGGCCAGCAGATTGTCGGTGCTCGTCTCGCCCATGCGATCCAGCGCGAGGAGCCGGTCGCGGGTGAGCGTGAACAGGTCGGCGAGATCGCCGACCAGACCGGCCTCGACGAGCTGCACGATACGGGTGGTGCCAAGGCCCTCGATGTCGAGCTGGTCGCGGCCCACGGCGTAGGAGAGGGAGGCGACGAGATGACAGTTGCGGCCCTGCTCACAGCGCCAGCGTTCCTGGCTGGTGTCGATCCCCGATCCGCAGCGAGGACACGCCTCGGGGAACGCGATCGGCTGCTCGGCGCCGGTGCGCAGATGGGCAACAGGGGCTTCGACACGCGGGATCACGTCGCCGGCGCGGTGGACCATGACATGGTCGCCCAGGCGCAGATCACGGCGCGTGATGTCGGCCGGGTTGTGGAGCGTCGCGTAGGTGATGGTGGAGCCGTCGATCTCCACCGGTTCCAGGACGGCGCGCGGGGCGATGATGCCGGTGCGGCCCACGTTCCACTCCACCTCCAGCAGCCGGGTGATCTTCTCGACGGCGGGCAGCTTGTAGGCGATCGCCCAGCGCGGGGCCCGCGAACCGTTTCCGGCGGCCTCCTGATCGGCGGCCGGATCGGCCTTGATGACGATGCCGTCGATACCGAAGGGCAGTTGGGCGCGCAGGGCGGCGATCTCCTGTACCCGGGCCAGCACCTCGTCGGTGGTGGTGGCCGTGGTGCCGGGTACCGCGGTGTCGGCGGTGGTGTGCACACCGAGCGTGGCGGCCAGCGCCATCAGCTCACTGTGGGCGAGGCCGTGCAGCCGTGCGGCGAAATCGGGGTCGGTGTCGGGCAGCGGCAGCAGGCCGTAGCCGAAGAACGTCATCGCCACCGCGTAGGCGCGGTCCTTGGCGCGCAGCGTGCCCGCGGCCGCGCCGCGGGCGTTGGCGAACGGCTGCCCGCCGTGCGCGGTGCGTGCCGTGTTGGCCTCCTCGAACTGCGCACCGGTCATGAGGACTTCGCCCCGCACCTCCACGCTGACCGGTTCGGACAAGGTGGCGGGCAGCCCCTCGATGGTGCCTATCGCGTGCGAGACGTCCTCGCCGGCCGTCCCGTCGCCACGGGTGATCAGCCGGGTCAGCCGGCCCTGGGTGTAGCGGGCCGCGACGGCAAGTCCGTCGAGCTTCGGCTCGACGCTGAATCGTTCCGCCTCATGGCCGATCCGGCGCGCCAGTGAGGCAGCCCACGCGGTGAACTGCTCCGGCGAGAACACGTTGTCCAGGCTCAGCATCGACACCGTGTGGAGCACATCGCCCTCGGCCGCACCGCCGGCGACCTTCCCGGTCGGCGAGTCGGGCAGCACCTGGTCGGGATGCTCGGCCTCCCACGCGGCGATGCCCCGTACGAGCTTGTCGTAGGCGTCGTCGTCCAAGGGTGAGGTGCCGCCCGCGTAGTAGGCGGCAGCGGCCTTCACCGCGTCCTCGACCGCCTGAGCGTAGGCGGCGGCATCGGCGATCTGCGCAATCGGAGTCGTCATGCCGGTCATCCTGCCTGTCACCACTGACAATCCCCCCCCGTGAACTCACCACGTTCCTCTTCGGTCGTCGGGGATGCCGGCGTCGCTGAGCGCGGGGACGGTGTTCTCCGGGTGGGTGAGTGAGCGGGCCGCCAGCGGAACTGGTCGAGTTCGTCGATGATCGTCCGGCCGACGCCGTTCGCCGACTTCCTGCTCGACACCGGCGTCGGCCCCGCCACCCTCGCGGCCGTCAACCGCAGCCCCCGCCCCCAGACGAGTGACGGCCGGGCGCGTCCTCGCGCACCCGGCCCTCGATCAGGACGTGCTCTCCGCGCGGGCCACCAGATCCAGCGCGACGTCCGTGATCATGTCCTCCTGGCCGCCGACCATCCCCCGCAGGCCGACCTCGACCAGGATGTCGCGGGTGTCGAGCCCGTGGCGCGCGGCGGCGCTCTCGGCGTGGCGCAGGAAGCTGGAGTACACGCCCGCGTAGCCGAGGCTCAGCGTCTCCCGGTCCACCCGCACCTCACGGTCCTGCAGCGGTCGTACGAGATCGTCGGCCGCGTCCATGAGCGGGAACAGCTCGCAGCCGTGCTCCCAGCCCATCAGGTCGGCGACCGCGACGAACGCCTCCAGCGGGCAGTTGCCCGCCCCCGCGCCCTGGCCGGCGAGGGAGGCGTCGACCCGGATCGCGCCGCTCTCCACGGCGACGACGGTGTTGGCGACGCCGAGGGCGAGGTTGTGGTGGGCGTGGATGCCGAGCTCGGTGCGCGGGTCGAGGGCGTCGCGGTAGGCGCGGAAGCGGTCGCGTACGCCGTCCATGGTCAGCCTGCCGCCGGAGTCGGTGACGTAGACGCAGTTGGCGCCGTAGGACTCCATCAGCTTGGCCTGGCGGGCGAGTTCGGCGGGCTCGGCCATGTGGGACATCATCAGGAACCCGGCGACGTCCATGCTCAGCTCGCGGGCGGCGGTGATGTGCTGGGCGGAGATGTCGGCCTCGGTGCAGTGGGTGGCGATGCGCACCGAGCGGATGCCCAGGGCGTGCGCCTGCTTGAGGTCGTGGACCGTTCCGATGCCGGGCAGCAGCAGCGTCGTGGCAACCGCATGCCGTACGACGTCGGTGACGGCCTCGATCCACTCCCAGTCGGTGTGGGCGCCGACACCGTAGTTGATGCTGGAGCCGGCCAGGCCGTCGCCGTGGGCGATCTCGATCGCGGAGACGCCGGCGGAGTCCAGGGCGGCGGCGATGGTGCGGGCCTGCTCGACGGTGTAGCGGTGCCGGACGGCGTGCATGCCGTCCCGGAGGGTGACGTCCTGGACGTACAGAGCGGTCACTTGGCACCGTCCTTGCTGTGTCGCGCGGCCATGCGTTCGGCGGTGCGCAGTGCGGCCGAGGTCATGATGTCGAGGTTTCCGGCGTAGGCCGGGAGATAGTGTGCGGCGCCCTCGACCTCCAGGAAGACGGACGCCTTGAGGGCCTCACCCGCCCCGGGCGCGAGGGCGCGCAGGGGATCGTCGTCCCGCACACGGTCGTACTGCACCTTCTGCTTCAGCCGGTAGCCCGGCACATACGCCTGGACGCGTCCGGCCATCTCCTCGACCGACGCGGTGACGGCCTCTGTGTCGCAGTCGGACACCAGGCAGTGCACGGTGTCGCGCATGATCAGCGGGGGTTCGGCGGGGTTGAGGACGATGATCGCCTTGCCCCGGGCGGCGCCGCCGACCTGCTCGATGGCCGTGCGGGTGGTCTCGGTGAACTCGTCGATGTTCGCCCGGGTGCCCGGTCCGGCGGAGCGGGAGGCGATCGAGGCGACGATCTCGCCGTAGTGGACGGGGGTGACCGCGTTGACCGCGGCGACGATCGGGATCGTGGCCTGGCCGCCGCAGGTGACCATGTTGACGTTCGGGGCGTCGAGGTGGGTGTCGCCGTTGACCGGCGGCACGACGTACGGTCCGAGGGCTGCCGGGGTGAGGTCGACGAGGGTGCGGCCCAGCGGGCGCAGCACCTCGTCGTGGTGGCGGTGGGCCCCGGCGGAGGTGGCGTCGAAGACGATCTCCACGTCGGCGAACTCGTCCAGCCCGACGAGCCCTTCGACCCCCTCGTGGGTGGTGGCGACCTTCAGCCGGCGGGCGCGGGCCAGGCCGTCGGAGTCCGGGTCGATACCGGCCATCGCCGTGACGTCGAGGCTTTCCGACCGGCGCAGAATCTTGATCAGGAGGTCGGTGCCGATGTTGCCGGACCCGATGACGGCGACCTTGGTACGGGAGGTGCTCACCGGTCGCCCCCCTGCGCCGCGAACCCGACCCGCACGGAGCCCAGGCCCGAGACGTGCGCTGCGAACACGTCACCGGGCGCGGCCGGAGCCATCGGGCCCAGTGCCCCGGTCAGCACGAGATCGCCGGCCCGCAGGGGATCCCCCCGCTCCGCGAGCGCCGAGGCCAGCCAGGCCGCCGCGACGAGGGGACTGCCGAGGCAATCGGCGCCGTTGCCTTCCGAGACGGTGCTGCCGCCGCGGGTCATGGTCATCGTCACGGCGCGCAGGTCGACGCCGGTGAGCGGTACGGGCGTGGCGCCCAGGACGTACAGGCCGCAGGAGGCGTTGTCGGCGACGGTGTCGACCAGGGAGATGTCCCACCCGTGCACCCGGCTGTCGACGATCTCCAGGGCGGGCAGCGCGAAGTCCACCGCACGCAGCACGTCGACGACGGTGCACGCGTGGTGCGGCAGATCCCGGCCGAGCACGAGTGCGACCTCGGCCTCCACCTTGGGCTGCAGCAGCCGCCCGGCGGGCACCGTGCCGCCGTCGGGCACGGCCATGTCGGCGAACAGCGCACCGAAGTCGGGCTGATCCACGCCCAGTTGGCGCTGTACGGCCGGGGAGGTCAGGCCGATCTTCCGGCCGACGACCCGGCGTCCGGCGTCCTGGCCACGCCGGACGTTCAGCTGCTGCACGGCGTACGCGCTCTCCAGGTCGCCGTCGTCGAACAGGGTCCGTACCGGCGGGCAGGCTGCCCCGGTGCGGGTGGCCTCGGCCAGCATGTCCGCGGCCTTGACCACGGCCGGTGGAACCGCGTCCGGACGGACGCGGTCGAGCATCGTCGACACGGGTTACCTCCCGAGGGGAAACAGGACGGGGGAGCGGGGACCTGCGCCCCGGCATGCACACCGGTATAGACAGCACCCTGTCCATCGGACAAAGTTTGTTCCGTGACACGGAACATCACGGCAGGCAGCATGCTGGAGAAGGCTGCCGTCATCCTTGAGTGCTTCAGCCCGAGTGGCGGTCCGTTCCGCCTGTCGGAACTCTCGGAGCACACCGGTCTGCCCAAGCCGACGGTGCACCGGCTGGCGGCGGACCTCGTCCGGCTGGGTTGGCTGGAGAGGTCGGGTGCGCACTACCGGCTCGGCGCGAAGCTCTTCGAACTCGGTTCGCTCGTGCCGCGCCGACGCGATCTGCGCGAAGCCGCCCTGCCCTTCCTGCAGGACCTGTTCGAAGCCACCCGCGAGACCGTCCATCTCGGCGTCCGCGAGGGCATGGAGGTGATCTACCTCGAACGCATCCACGGCCACGAGGCACTCCAGCTGCCCTCCCGCATCGGCGGCAGTCTCCCGCTGACCTGTACCGGCGTGGGCAAGGCCCTGCTGGCCTTCTCCGGCTCGGAGCTCACGGAGGAGGTGCTCTCCCGTCCGCTGCCGAGCCTCACACCGCACTCGATCACCGATCCCGTACTGCTCCGCCTGGCCCTGGAGAAGACGCAGGTGTCGGGTCTCGCCTACGAGGAGCAGGAGGCCGTACTGGGCGTGAGCTGCATCGCCGCCCCCGTGTTCGCCGGAGACGCCACGGTGGTGGCCGCCCTCTCGGTGGCTGTGCCACGCCCGCGCTTCAGCCCCGCCCAACTGGCCCCCGCGGTGCGTACGGCGGCTCTCGGGCTGTCCCGTGTTCTGCGCGCGGGCGGCTGAGGGGCTCCTCCACCGTGCCGGGCAGAAGCCCTGCCGGCACCCGTATGCCATGCCCCGGCGCTCTCCTCATGGCGTGCCGGGGAAGAGTGGCGCAGCGTGGAGGTTAGGACCACAGAAGAGGTGAGACACATGGACACCGATGCCTCGAAGCCTCGTGTCGTCGTGGGCGTCGACGGGTCGCCGTCCTCGAACGACGCGCTGCGGTGGGCCGTCCGCTACGCCGGCCTCATCGACGCCGACGTCGACGTCGTGTCCGCGTGGGACCTGCCGGGCGGGCGCGTGTGGATGGCCCCGGCCATCGACGCCACCCTCGACGAGGAGAACGCCCGGCGAGGGTTCGCCGAGGAGCTGAGGGACGTGCTCGGTGACGAGGCCGCCGACGCCGTCAGGAGCCACCTGGTGCAGGGCAACCCCGTCGACGTGCTGCTCATGGCGGCCGAGGGCGCCGAGATCCTGGTCGTCGGCAGCCATGGGCGGGGCGGCTTCGCACGGGCCCTGCTCGGCTCGGTCAGCCAGCATGTCGCACAGCACGCGAGCTGCCCTGTCGTGATCATCCGCGAGGGAGTCTCGTGACGCACGGGCAGAGCGCTCCGTCCGTGCGGCGGTGTGCTGCCCATGGCACGTTGGATACAGCGGCACTGTGCGGAAAGGGCGGCGGTCATGCGAGCACACCTCGGCGATCTACTCGTCATCGAAAGTCCGACGACCGGCGCCGCCAGACGTGACGGCGAGATCGTCGGACTCCACCACGAGGACGGAACGCCTCCCTACGACGTGCGCTGGTCGGACACCGATGAGGTGACGCTCGTGTTTCCCGGGCCCGACGCTCATGTCCGGCACATCGAGTACGAGTCCGGTCGCGCCCAGCCGGGGCGCGGACCCAACCCCGGTGACATCGGACGACGTGTGGCCGCCGAGCGCAGGCGGCAGGGGATGAGCCGGACGGAAACGGCCCGCCGTGCCGCGACGGCGCCCGACTATCTGGCCTACCTGGAGGAACACCCGGCCGACCCGACCGTGGCCACCCTGATCCGCCTGGCCGCCGCGCTGGGCACCAGCGTCGAAGCCCTGCGCGGGGGCGGCATGGATCTGCCTCCCGGCCGGGGCATGGCGCTTCTGCACCCCCAGCTGCTGCAGCTCAGCCCCGACGAATGCCGTGCCCGGCTTTCCACCCACGGCGTCGGACGGATCGCTGTGACGACACCCGACGGCCCGGCGGTCGTTCCGGTCAACTATGTGGTCGTCGACGACGTGATCGTCTTTCGCACGGCGCCCGACTCGGTGCCCGCCGCGGCCGTGGGGAAGGAGGTCGCCTTCGAGGTCGACCATGTGGACGACGCCCTGAGCCAGGGCTGGAGCGTGCTCGCCGTCGGCCCGGCCCAGGTGGTCACGGACCCCGGCACCGTACGGCGGCTCAGCGAGAGCGCCTACACCGGCTCATGGGCCGGAGGCCGGCGTGACATGTGGGTGTCGATCCAGCCGGCGCGGCTCACAGGCCGTCGTATCGGTACCGCCGGTATGTGAGCCGCCGCGCTTCACAGCCTGCGCAGCCAGTCGTCGGCCAGGCCGTGCAGGGCCTGCTCGGCGGGCTGGAGCCGGGTGTCGTCGAGCTGGTAGGTCAGGTGGTCGACGACGTCCACGACACCGTCGACGCGGCGTGTCATGCCGACCGCGATGGGGATGTCGCTGCGCCGTTCCATCCGGCCGCTGAGGGTGACCACACCGTTGAGGGCGGTGGCCTCGATGGTGTGCGGGGCGAGCCAGAGCGTGTTGACGAAGACCTCCTGGCGCACGTCGCGCTGGATCGCACTGTCGCTGCGCAGGAAGACCTGCAGCAGGTCGCGGCGGGTGACGATACCGACGAGCCGGTCCTCCTCGTCGACGACGGGCAGCCGCTCGATGCGGTGCTCGGTCATCAGCCGTGCCGCCTCGTGGACGGTGGCGTCGGCCCGCACGGTGATCGCGGGGGCGGACATCGCCCCGCCGGCCGTGCGCGCCCGGCTCTTGGCGGCGCGTTCCCGCACGGAGTGGCTGAGGCGGTGCGCCAGGGCGCTGAAGGTGCCGTGGGACTCGGTCGGGCGCGTCTGGTGGAGCATGAGATCGGTCTCGGAGATGACGCCGATGACCTTGTGGTCGTCGTCGATCACCGGGAGCCCGCTGATGCGGTGCTCGCCGAGCAGCCGGACGACTTCCTTGAAGGGCGTGCCGTGGACCGCCGTGACGACGTCGACGGTCATGAGGGCGCCGATCTTCGTGGGCTTCATGGCTGAGCCTCCTGTCTGCCGTCAGCCAACGGAGCCTGTACCCACGCGTCCTGGATGACGGTCGTCGCGAACTCCCCGCGAGGGGCTTCGTCTTCAGCCTCCGGCGCCGGCCGTCGAGCGCACATGGGCTGAGCGGGCACGGCGCCGGGCCGAGCGGCCCTCAGGGCACCTCCGCTCGGCCGTCGAGCCCAGGACGTGGGCCGGATGGTCCCGGGTGAGGCCCTGGCGGCCCCTGGCCGCCCGCTGACGGTGACGTGAGGCTGGTGGTGCGAACCTGGCCCAACACCTGGAGTTGTCATGATGCTTCCGCCCGTCGTCGTAGGGGTGGACGGATCCCCCGAGAGCCTTGCCGCCGCACAATGGGCGGCCCGCGAGGCCGTACGCAGCGACCGTTCGCTGCGTCTGGTCCATGCCTGGAGCCGCCACCCGCGCCCGCGGGACGGTGAGATCGAGAACGCCGCACGCAGGCATCTCGCACGCCGTGTCCTGCGTGAGGCGGAGGACGGCGTGCGCGCCGCGTGCCCCGAGGTCCGGCTGTACGACGAACTGGTCGAGGGGCCGGCGGTCGAGCGGCTGCGGGAGGCGGCCGAGGGGGCCGAGCTGCTGGTGCTGGGGTCGCGGGGGCTGAGCGGTTTCACCGGGTTCCTGGTGGGTTCGGTGGCGGCGGGGGTAGTGGCGCGGGCGACGCGGCCGGTGGTTCTGGTGCGGGCCGACGAGGACACGACGGACGAGCAGCTGCCCACCCCGGACGGCAGCGCCTCGACGGCACCCGGTCACCGGGACGTGGTGCTGGGGATCGACCTGAACGAGCCGTGCGACGAGGTCATCGACTTCGCCTTCGAGGCGGCCCGGCTGCGGCGGGCCCGGCTGCGGGCGGTGCACGCCTGGCAGCCGCCGGGACCACTGGGCCGGGGCGAGGGCGACAGCGGGCTGGTCGACGATCCGCGGCGGGCCGAGGAATGGCTCGGCTTCCTCCGGGCGGTGCTGGAGGTGTGGCGCGACAAGTATCCCGAGGTGGAGGTCCTGGAGACGGTGGTGGAGGACAAGCCGGCCAACGCGCTGCTGCGCGCGGCGACCGGGGCGAGCCTCCTGGTCGTGGGACACCACCTCACCCAGCGGAGGATCGGCCCGCGCACCGGGCCCACCACCCACTCCGCCATCCAGCACGTCTACTGCCCCGTGGCCGTCGTGCCCTACTGGTGAAGGCGCGCGAGGACCACACCACGGAACCGGTGAGGAGGTGGAGGTCATGACGAGGCCGGTGGTGGCCGGAGTGGACGGCTCACGGGAGAGCCTCGCCGCGGCCGACTGGGCGGCCAGGGAAGCGCTGCGCCGAGGGCTGCCGCTGCGACTGGTGCACGCCTGGGAAGGGCTGCCCGAGGACGACCGCGACGCGGGCCTGCCCGAGGTGCGGGCACCGCAGTACCACGCACGACGCGTGCTGCGCGCAGCACTGGACCGGCTCAACGAGCGCTACCCACAGCTCTACATGGCCGCCGAACCAGTACGCAGGCAGCCCGGTCCCGCGCTGATCGCCGCGGCGGACGACGCCGAGCTGCTGGTCATCGGCAGCCAGGGCCTCGCCGGAGTCGGCGGGCTCCTGTCCGGCTCGGTCGCCATGGCCACCGTCGCCCATGCCGAGCGACCGGTCGTCCTCGTACGGGCCGGTGAGACGCCGGCGGACGAGCATCTGCCGGACGGCTCGTGCCAGGCGTCCACGCGTACGCCGTACCGTGACGTCGTCGTCGCGGTGCACGGGCCGTGCGACGACCTCCTGGACTTCGCCTTCCGTGCCGCCGAGCTCCGGTGGGCGTCGCTGGAGGCCGTGCACGCCTGGCACGTGCCGCTCGGCCGGATCGGACCCGGCAACGGGGAACGTGACCGCATCCGGGAGGAGGCGGCACGCGAGCTCACGGCGCTGCTCGCGCCGCGGCGCGCGAAGTACCCCTCCGTGCGGGTCCGGGAGACGCTCCACGAGGGCCGCGCCGTCCATGTGGTCGCGCGGGCCGCCGAGGCTGCCGGGCTGCTGGTGGTGGGCCGGCGCAGGCGCCGTATCGCCGTCGGGTCGCACACCGGACCCGTGGCCCACGCACTCATCCACCACGTGCACCGGCCGGTCGCACTCGTGCCGCACGACTGACGAGGCAACCGGGCCGGTGCGATGGCGCACATCAGGGTACATAGCTGGAGAAGGGCGTTACAGGTCATGTCCGTCGGCTGCACTCACTCCCGTTACGCGTCCGGCTATCTGGTCCGGGCGGCCGTCTCCGCGCCTTCGGTGTACAACACCCAGCCGTGGGCCTTCGTCATGGACGACGACGGCAAGGGCCTCGAACTGCACACGGACCCGGCGCGACGCCTCCTGGTCCGCGATCCCCACGGCCGTGAAATGGTCGTCAGCTGCGGCGCGGCGCTCTTCAACGTCCGACTGGCCATGCGGCACCTGGGGTTCAACCCGGTCGTCGAGACCTTCCCCTGTCCCGCCGACCCCACATACCTCGCCCGGGTGATGTGGGGCGCGTATGTCCGTCCGGGCCTCGACGAGCAGGATCTGTTCGAAGCACTGCGCCTGCGGCACAGCGCACGCGGACCGTTCCTGCCGGACCCGCTGCCCGCCACGCTCGCCGACGAGCTCGGCCGAGAGGCCAGGCGGGAGGGCGCCACGCTGCACTGGATCGACGACAGCACAGGCCGGCGGGAGCTGTCGCAGATGGTCCGGGAGGCCGAGGACGTGCACCGGACGGATCCGGCGCATGCCGCCGAGCAGGCCGGGTGGACCTGGCGACTCGCCCGGGCGCGCCGTGACGGCATTCCGGTCGGTACGGATGTGCACCACCCGGATTCCATCCCGTTCGCCGGACGGGACTACGCCGACCTCACCCGGATGTTCCCCACACCTCCGCGGCGCTGGACCGGACGCTCGGGACGGGTGGCCGTGCTCAGCACGGACCGCGACGACCGCTCGGCCTGGCTGAGGGCCGGCCAGGCACTCGAACGGGTCCTGCTGCACGCCGCCGCCCAGGACGTGATGGCCGCCTTCCACACCCAGCCGTTGGAGATCGACCCGCTGCGCGTGCGGATCCGGCGGACACTGAGCGGGGGCGCGTTCCCGCAGATGATCCTCCGCCTGGGGTATGTGCCCTACGTACGCTCTCTGCCGCGGCGCCCGGTGACCGACGTACTGGCCTGGGAAGCCAGGACCTCCTGACCCCGCCCCCGCGATCCTGCACCTGTGGGACTCGTCCTTCAGCGGTTCACGGTCAGCGGCACCGTGTCGACGGTGACGGGCCTGCCGTCCTTCGGCGAGACGTAGTACGCGGTGAGCAGACCGGGTCCGGAGCGCACCGCCCCGTAGGGGAGGGACACGTCGAAGGTCCCACGCGTCCCCGTGCCGGACGTGGCCCGGACCAGCACGTCGGCAGCGGTCCGCCCGGAGGCGTCGGTCAGCTTCAGCCGGAACTCGGCCTCGAAGGTGTCGGCGCTTCCCCGCACCCGCAGGGGGCTGTTGACGCCCTGACCGATGAGCGGGGACTCGACCAGCACGGCGGGCGAGACGTCCTCGAAGTCCGCCCGTCCCACCGGTCCGTTGAGGACGATGCCTGCGCCGCCGAAGGACGAGACAGGCTTGCCGTCGAGCTCGAAGCGGACCTTGTCGATGCCGGGATAGCGGGTCACGGTGAACACGACCTGTGCCAGCCGCTCCCGCAGGGAGAGGGCGCCCTTGCCGTCGTCGTACCTGCTGGAGAGGTCCACGGTCGCGACGTGGTCGTGGACCGCGATCGAGTTGAGGGCCGTGCCCGACGGTATGGCCGTGGTGCGGTGATGCAGGCGTTCGTAGCGGCTGGGGCCGGCCAGGAGCGCGCGGACGGCTCCGGTGGCCGTGGCGGGGGCGGCCACGGTGCGCGGGGCGGGCGACATGTGCCCGCCGTTCAGGAAGTACACGCTCGTCGAGACCTGGTGCTCGGTGGCCCTCGGCGAGCCGCTTCCCGAAGCCCGGGGAGCCGTCGGCGACGGGCTGGCGGTTCCGGACGGAGCCGGTGTGCCCGAGGTCCCGCCCGACGTTCCTGGTCCGACGGTGGACTGTCCGGGGCGTGTCGGAGCCTCCGGTCCGGCCGTACCGCCTCCCGTGCCGCAGGCGCCGACGGCGAGAAGCGGCAGGGTCAGCGCCGCGGTGAGCATCAGCGGGCGGCGCCCACGGGGGCGCGAGGCGGGGGTTTCGCTGTTCATGGCTGCCTCCTCCGACGCTCTCAGCAAAGCGCGTCGGGCGGCGGATTCACAGGGACCGGACGGCACCGGTCCGGGGCCGAACGGCGGGCCGGGGAGGATCATTGGACGGTGACGGTGCCTGCCGTCATGCCCGCTTGCCGGGAAGTTCGATCTCCGCCCAGATGGTCTTCCCGTTCGTATGGTGCCGTGTGCCCCAGCGCTCGGCGAACTGGGCGACGAGCAGCAGGCCGCGGCCGCCCTCGTCGAAGGTGCGGGCGCGTCGAAGGTGCGGGGCGGTGCTGGTGCCGTCGGACACCTCGCAGATGAGGGTGCTGTCGCGGATCAGACGCAGCTGGATGGGCGACTGCCCGTAGCGGATCGCGTTCGTGACGAGCTCGCTGACCACCAGTTCGGCCGTGAAGGCCACATCCGGCAGCTGCCACGCGGTCAGCCGGGCCAGGACCTCGGCGCGAGCACCCGCGACCGCAGCCGGGTCGGAGGGCAGGTCCCAGGTGGCCACCTGACTCGCGTCCAGGGCGCGGGTGCGGGCTACCAGCAGGGCGACGTCGTCCCGCGGCTGGGCGGGGAGCAGGGTGTGGATCACGCTGTCGCAGACGGCCTCCAGCGATTCGGCGGGCCGTTCAAGACACCTGCGCAGCAGCGCGAGGCCGGTGTCCAGGTCGTGCTCGCTGCCTTGCACCAGGCCGTCGGTGTAGAGGGCGAGGAGGCTGCCCGGGGGCAGTTCCCACTCGAAGGTTTCGAAGGGCAGCCCGCCCACACCCAGCGGTGGGCCGGGAGGCAGCTCGACCAGGTCGGCCGTGCCGTCCGTCGTGACGACGGCGGGCGGCGGGTGCCCCGCGGAGGCGGCAGCACACCGGCGCGAGACCGGGTCGTAGACCACGTACAGGCAGGTGGCGACGAAATCGGTGGGCATCTCCAGGTCGGACGCGTCCTCCTCGCTGCCGTCCTGCTGTGCCGCGATGTGGGTGACCAGGTCGTCGAGATGCGTCAGGAGCTCGTCGGCGGGAAGGTCGACGTCGGCCAGCGTACGTACCGCGGTCCGCAGGCGCCCCATCGTCGCGGAGGCCTGCAGGCCGTGTCCCACCACGTCTCCCACGACCAGTGCGACCCGGGCGCCCGACAGCGGGATCACGTCGAACCAGTCCCCGCCCAGCCCCGCACGCGTGCGGGCCGGAAGGTAGCGGTAGGCCACCTCGACCGCTTCCTGGGCGGCCAGCCGTTGGGGCAGCAGGCTGCGCTGCAGGGCCAGGGCGGTGTTGCGTTCCAGGGTGTAGCGCCGGGCGTTGTCCACGGCCACGGCGGCCCGTGCGCCGATCTCCTCGGCGAGGAGGAGGTCGTCCTCCTCGAAGGGGTGCTGGCGCCGGTGGCGGACGAGGACCGCCACACCGAGGGTGATCCCGCGGGCACGCAGCGGAATGACCATGAGCGAGTGGATGCCGAACGCGCGGACGATCCCCGCCCGCTCGGGGTCGGCTTCCTGCCAGTTCCTGACGGCTTCGTCGATGGTGCGGTGCAGCGACGGCCGGCCGGTGGCCAGACAGCGGACGGGCGGCGCGGACTCCGGGTATTCGTCCACGTCCCCCGGCCGGATCACCGCCTCGGGCACACCGGGCAGGACGGACTGCTGCGCCACCCGGCGCAGGGCGACGGTGCCCGAGAAGGAGGGGGTCGGCTCGATGCCGTGGAAGAGGCCGTCCAGCAGGTCGATGGTGACGAAGTCGGCGAGCCCGGCCACCGCCACGTCGGCCATCTCCTGGGCCGTCCGCGTCACGTCCAGCGTGCTGCCCACCTGTGCGCTGACGTCGTTCAGCAGCGCGAGCCGCTCCCGGGCCATGTGCTGCTCGGTGACGTCCAGCGCGGACAGCTCCACGTGCCGTACCTGCCCCGCCGGGGTCCTGAGCGGGGACACGGTGATGGACCAGACCCGCTCGCGGGCCTGTGGCCGGGTCTTGCCGCGCACATGAAACCGTTCGGGTTCTCCGGTCACGAACACGCGCCGCATGCCGTCCTCGACCGACCGGCAGATGTGGGGCGGCAGCAGCTCGGTGACACGCCGACCGCGCATCTGCTCCTCGCTCAGACCGAGCTCGCGTGTGGCGCCGGCCGTCGCCCGCACCGCCCGCAGGGCGGAGTCGTACACCATCACCGGCAGATGACACTGCGCGAACGCCTCCTCCGCCGTCGCCAGGTCCGACGGCACCTGCTCCGGCGGTGTCGCCACGACGAGCTGCTGGGAGCGGCCCTTGCCGTCGAAGGACGGATACGCGTGCAGCCGCACCTCCACGGGCCGGCCGTCCCGGTGGCGGAGCAGGGTGGTGCTGCTCTGCCCGCCGAGAGCGGCGTGCAGGCCCTTCTCGACGTCGGCGCCCGAGCCCAGCAGACAGTGCACGGGGCGGCCCACGACCTCCTGGCGCGGGTAGCCGAGCAGACGCTCCGCACCCGCGCTCCAGTCGGTGACGATCCCCTGCGCGTCGACGACCGCGGTGGCTGGGGCGGCAGCCTCCGGGAGTGCCTCGGAGCCGCTGCCGCGTGGGGTGGCACCGTGCATGTCGATCATCGCCCAATCTGCCCCCATGGACACCCTGACCGCGGGGAGAACGCGGCGGCCGAGGCCACCGGGCGCACGCATGGCCGGCCTCTCCGCGTTCGGCCCCGTCATCCCACTTCTACCGTCCTTCCGCCGAGCCCGCGCGCCGTGCACGGACCCGGCCGCCCCTCACGCCAAATAGATCCCCTCAGGCCGGGGTCTTGCGGCCCCGGCCCGTGTCCGGGCGGTTCCGCACGGCGCCGTAGTACGCGGTGCGCATGATGTCCTGCATGTCGTCGAGCATCGGCATCCGCGGGTTGGCGGGTGCGCACTGGTCCTCGTACGCGTTCAGGGCCTGCTGGGGCAGGGCGTCGAGGAAGGCGCGCTCGTCGATGCCGAGGGCCTGGAACGACGGCTCGATGCCCACGGCGTCGCGGAGCCGTTCCACCGCGGCGGCCAGCGACTCCACCCCCTCCTGCGGGGTCCCGGCGGGCAGCCCGAGGGTGCGGGCGATGTCCTGGAAGCGTTCGGGGGCGCGGTAGCTCTCGTACTTGGGCCAGCCGGTGAGCTTCGTGGGGACCGTGCCGTTGTAGCGGATGACGTGCGGCAGGAGGACCGCGTTGGTGCGGCCGTGCGCGATGTGGAAACTGGCGCCGAGCGTGTGCGACATGGCGTGGACGATGCCCAGGAAGGCATTGCCGAAGGCCATGCCGGCGATGGTGCCGGCGTTGTGCATCTTCTCCCGCGCTTCGGGACGGCCCGTACGGTCGTTCACCGCCGCTTCGATGTTCTCGAAGACGAGCCGGATCGCGTGCAGGGCCAGACCGTCGGTGAAGTCGTTCGCGTACACGGACACATACGTCTCGATGGCGTGGGTGAGCGCGTCGAACCCGCTGTCGGCGGCCAGCGCGGGCGGCAGCTCCGTGGTGAGCAGCGGGTCCACGATGGCGACGCTGGGCGTCAGCGCGTAGTCGGCCAGCGGGTACTTCTTGCCGGTGGCCGGGTCGGAGATCACCGCGAAGGGGGTGACCTCGGCGCCGGTGCCCGACGTGGTGGGGATGCAGACCAGACGGGCCCGGGCACCCAGCACCGGGAAGCGGAAGGCGCGCTTGCGGATGTCGGAGAACTTCTGCCGCATGTCGGCGAAGTCGATGTCCGGGTGCTCGTACAGCAGCCACATCACCTTGGCGGCGTCCATCGGCGAGCCGCCGCCCAGCGCGATGATCGTGTCCGGGCGGAAGTCGTGCATCAGCCGGGCGCCCCGCCGGACGGATTCGATGCTCGGCTCCGGCTCCACGTTGTCGATGACCTGGATCGTCGTCGGCTCGTGGCGCCGCTGGAGGACGCGGGTGACACGGTCGACGAAGCCGAGGCGGGTCATGGTGGCGTCCGTGACGATCGTGACGCGGTGCACGTCCGGCATGGAGGCCAGATAGCGAATGGACTGCGGCTCGAAATAGATCTTCGGGGGCACCTTGAACCACTGCAGATTGTTGCGGCGCGCGCCTACCCGCTTGATGTTCAGCAGTTGGGCGGCGGAGACGTTGTTGGACACCGACGTGTGGCCCCAGGAGCCACAGCCGAGGGTGAGCGACGGCAGCAGGTTGTTGTAGATGCCGCCTATGGCGCCCTGCGAGGACGGCGAGTTGACGATGATCCGTACGGTCTTCAGCCGCCTGCCGTAGGCCTCGGCGATCGTCCGGTCCTCCGTGTGGATGACGGCGCTGTGGCCCTGCCCGTGGAAGGCGACCATGTCGGCGGCGAGGTCGAAGCCCTGCGCCTGCGAGCCCGCGCGCAGCACGGCGAGCACCGGGCAGAGCTTCTCACGGGTCAACGGCTCGTCCGGACCGACGTGTTCGGCCTGGACGAGGATCAGCGAGGTGTCGGCGGGCACGGTGAAGCCGGCCTGTTCGGCGATCCACACCGGGCTCTGGCCGACGGCCGCGGCGTTGACCTTGGGTTCGCACCCCGAGTTCGTGGCCCGGCCGGGGAACAGGAACGCCTCCAGCTTCGCCTTCTCCTCGGCGGTGGCCAGATGGGCGTGCAGGGTGCGGAACTCGGCCAGTGCCGCGTCGTAGATCTCCTCGTCCAGGATGACGGCCTGTTCGGAGGCGCAGATCATGCCGTTGTCGAAGGACTTCGACAGCACCAGGTCATTGACGGCCCGGCGCAGCTTCGCGCTCTTGTGCACATAGGCGGGGACGTTGCCCGCGCCGACGCCGAGAGCCGGCTTGCCCGCCGAGTAGGCGGCCCGGACCATGGCGTTGCCGCCGGTGGCGAGGATCAGGGCGACACCAGGGTGCTGCATCAGGACGCTGGTCGCCTCCACCGACGGGGTCTCGATCCACTGGATGCAGTGCTCCGGCGCGCCGGCGGCGATGGCCGCGTCCCGTACGATCCGCGCCGCCTCGGTGCTGCACCGCTGGGCCGAGGGGTGAAAGGCGAAGACGACCGGGTTGCGTGTCTTCAGCGCCATCAGGGCCTTGAAGACGGTGGTGGAGGTCGGATTGGTGACCGGCGTGATCGCGCAGACCACGCCGACGGGCTCGGCCACCTCGGTCATGTCCTCGATGTCGTCACGGGCGATCACACCGACGGTCTTCATGGGCGCGATGCTGTGCGTGACGTGCTCGCACGCGAACATGTTCTTGGCCGCCTTGTCCTCGAAGACGCCGCGCCCCGTCTCCTGGACCGCGAGGCGGGCCAGTGCCGTGTGCTGGTCCAGGGCGGCGACCGAGGCCTTCTTGACGATGTGGTCGATCTGCTCCTGCGTGAAGGCCTCGTAGTCGGCCAGCGCCTTGAGTCCCTGTGCGACCAACTGGTCCACGGCGATGGTGATGTCGGACGGAGCCCCGGCGGTGGCCGTGGCCTCGATTCCGGCGTCGTGACGGGTCATGGGGATACGCCTCCGTTGACGAGAGCCGGCAGGGTCGGCCGGCAGTGCATACGGGAGCGGCACCGAGAACCGGTGTCGCTCGTACTCCCCACCTTCGTCCGGCCGGGCCCGCCGCACCCAGATGCCGATGGTCCCTGTCGGGGGCTGACCGGCACGGCGGGCCACGGCCGTCGGGGTGCCCCTACCGGTGTGATCCGTCGTCGGCCCGGCCGCCGCGCCACGGCGGCGGGGCGGCCGACCTGCGCGCCTCCTCCTTGCGGTGCAGGAACCGATTCACCTGGCCGCGCAGCCGGTCCGCCAAAGAGTCCGCCAGCTCATGTGCCGTCGCCTCCCGGGCGTGCACGACGACGAGGGTGTTCCCCACCACGAGCTCCGCCCCGGCGAACCAGGGCTGCTCGGCGTGGTCCGCCACCGCCTTGACGACCCTCAGGGCGCCGCGGACGGCCGGCACCCCGGGTCGGCCGAGGACCGCGTCGACCTTGGTCCGCAGATACGCGAGTTCCTCCTCGCCCACCTCGCCTTCCGTGCGCACCCGCAGGTCGGCGGTGGTGCTGACGTGAGTGCCGATGTCCTTGGCAGTCATGGGATCCGCTCCTTGAGATCGTTGGGCAGATCCAGACTTCTGCGAGCGCCCTCCGTGGTACAGGGCTGTCAGGCCCTAGGGGTGGGGCCATCGGGCCTTCACCGCTGCGGCGGACGGTCCTGGGAATCCGGTTGTTCCAGGTGCGAGGCGAGGACCGCGGCCTGCACGCGGCGCTGTACGCCCAGCTTGGCCAGCATCCGTGAGATGTGGTTCTTGACCGTCTTCTCCGACAGATAGAGCTTCCTGCCGATCTCGCGGTTGGTCAGGCCCTCGCCGATCAGGGCGAGGATCTCCCGCTCGCGCGGCGACAGGCTCGCCAGCTCGGCCGGCACTTCCGGAGTGCCCACGGGTTCCGTGCGCAGGGAACGCATCAGGCGGGCCGTGGTCGCGGGGTCCAGCATCGACTGGCCCGAGGCGACGGTGCGCAACGCCGAGATCAGGTCGGAGCCCTTGATCTGTTTGAGGACATAGCCCGAGGCCCCGGCCATGATCGCGTCCAGCAGCGCGTCCTCGTCGTCGAACGAGGTCAGCATCAGACACATGAGCTCCGGCATCTGGCTGCGCAGCTCCCGGCAGACCGTGATGCCGTCGCCGTCGGGGAGACGGACGTCGAGGACGGCGACGTGCGGCCGCAGGGCGGGGCCTCGGGCGAGTGCCTGCTGGACGGTGCCGGCGTCACCGACGACCGAGATGTCGGGCTCGGCGTCGAGCAGGTCGGTCAGGCCGCGCCGTACGACCTCGTGGTCGTCGACGAGGAACACGCGGATCGGGTCCTGCTCCGTGAAAGTGCGCGTCTGCGTCATGACGACCCCTTGTTCCCCGGACGAAGAACGACAAGCCGCCGGCCTCCATGACGATCGTCGCCCGCCCGGTCCCTGTGTACCGGTCCATGTGTACCAGAGCCGACAGGCCCACCGGCGCAGCCGGATGTGTACCTGTCGGCACTCCCCGTGACCGTCACGAGCGACAAGGATCCGAAGTACAAGGAAGCGCCTAGGCGAGGAGAGAACCGACGATGACCGCAACCATGCCAGTCGGGAACCGCACGACGGACGCCTGGCGCGGCTTCACGGGCACCCACTGGCGCGAGGGGATCGACGTACGCGACTTCGTACAGGCCAACTACACCCCGTACGAGGGCGACGCCCGCTTCCTGAGCGGTCCGACCGACCGCACGCGCGCCGTCTGGACCAAGGTGAGCGCACTCTTCCCGGAGGAGCGGCGCCGGGGCATCCTCGACGTCGACACCGCCACCCCGTCGACCATCACCTCGCACGCGCCCGGCTACATCGACCGGGAGCGCGAACTGATCGTCGGCCTGCAGACGGACGCACCCCTGAAGCGGGCGATCATGCCCAATGGTGGGCTGCGGATGGTGGAGAACGGCCTCAAGGCGTACGGCTACGAGCCCGACCCCTTCGTGACCAAGGTCTTCGGGACCTACCGCAAGACCCACAACGACGGCGTCTTCGACGCCTACACACCGGAGATGCGCGCCGCCCGCAAGGCCGCCGTCATCACCGGCCTCCCGGACGCCTACGGACGCGGCCGGATCATCGGCGACTACCGGCGCGTGGCGCTCTACGGCACCGGCCGGCTGATCGCGGCCAAGCAGGCCGAAAAGGCCCGGCTGGACGGCGAGCCGTCGAGCGAGCACATCATCCGCGACCGTGAGGAGCTCGCCGAACAGATCAAGGCGCTGGGCGAGCTGACCCGCATGGCGGCGACATACGGCTGCGACGTCTCCCGCCCCGCCACCACCACGCACGAGGCCGTCCAGTGGCTGTACCTCGCGTACCTGGCCGCGGTGAAGGAGCAGAACGGCGCCGCCATGTCGCTGGGCCGCACCTCGACCTTCCTGGACGTCTTCCTCCAGCGGGACCTGGACGACGGGACCATCGACGAGACGCGTGCCCAGGAACTGGTCGACGACTTCGTCATCAAGCTGCGGATCGTGCGCTTCCTGCGCACCCCCGAGTACGACGCCCTGTTCTCAGGCGACCCCACCTGGGTGACCGAGTCCATCGGCGGCATCGGCACGGACGGCCGCCCGCTGGTCACCCGCACCTCGTTCCGCTTCCTGCAGACCCTGTACAACCTGGGGCCCGCACCCGAGCCGAACCTGACCGTGCTGTGGTCGCCCCGGCTCCCGTCCGGGTTCAAGAGGTTCTGCGGTCAGGTCTCGGTCGACACCAGCGCCGTCCAGTACGAGTCCGACGAGCTGATGCGCCCGTGCACCGGCGACGACACCGCGATCGCCTGCTGCGTCTCGGCCATGGCGGTGGGCCGGCAGATGCAGTTCTTCGGGGCGAGGGTCAACCTCGCCAAGGCACTGCTGTACGCGATCAACGGCGGCCGGGACGAGATGACCGGCGAACAGATCGCCCCCGCGGCACCCGCGCTGACGGGGGAGTACCTGGACTACGAGGAACTGGCCGCGGCGTACGACCGGATGCTCGAATGGCTGGCACGGACGTACGTCAACGCGCTCAACGTCATCCACTACATGCACGACAAGTACGCCTACGAGCGCCTTGAGATGGCCCTCCACGACTACCCCGTGCACCGCTTCATGGCCTGTGGCATCGCCGGTCTGTCCGTCGCCGCCGACAGCCTCTCCGCCGTCAAGTACGCGCGCGTGAAGGTCGTCCGGGACACCACCGGACTGGCGGTGGACTACGAGGTCGAGGGCGACTACCCGGCCTACGGGAACAACGACGACCGCGCCGACGAGCTCGCCGTCGACCTGGTCGATTCGTTCATGGCGAAGGTGCGCAAGCACCCCACCTACCGCGACGCCGAACACACCCAGTCGGTCCTCACCATCACCTCCAACGTCGTCTACGGCAAGCACACCGGCAACACCCCCGACGGGCGGCGCGCCGGTCAGCCCTTCGCACCCGGCGCCAACCCGATGAACGGCCGCGACCGGCACGGAGTGGCCGCGTCCGCGCTCTCGGTCGCCAAGCTGCCGTACGAGCACGCCCGCGACGGCATCTCGCTGACCACGACCATCACCCCGGAAGGCCTGGGCCACCGCCCGGAGGAACGCGCCGGGAACCTGGTCGGCATCCTCGACGCCTACACGGCGGCCGGCGGCTTCCACATGAACGTGAACGTCCTGGACCGCGCCAAGCTGGAGGACGCCATGGAACACCCGGAGAACTACCCGGACCTGACCATCCGGGTCTCCGGATACGCCGTGAACTTCGTCCGCCTGACCCGTGAGCAGCAGCTCGACGTGATCAGCCGTACCTTCCACGGATCGCTGTGAACACGACGACGAAAGGCCGGATCCACTCCTGGGACCTGTCCACCGGCGTGGACGGTCCCGGGACCCGGTTCGTCCTCTTCTTCAGCGGCTGCCCGCTGCGCTGCCTGTACTGCGCCAACCCGGACACCTGGCACATGCGCGACGGCAGGGAGGCCACGGCCGACGAGGTGATGGCCGAGATCGAGAAGTACCGGCCCTTCATCACCACCGCCGGCGGCGGAGTGACCCTCACCGGCGGCGAACCGCTCCTCCAGTCGGCCTTCGCCGCGGCCGTGCTGCGGCGCTGCAAGGAGGCCGGACTGCACACCGCCCTCGACACCTCCGGCTTCCTCGGCGCCCGAGCCACCGACGAACTCCTCGCGGACGTCGACCTGGTCCTGCTGGACATCAAGTCCTTCGACGTCAACACCTACCGAAAGCTGACCGGAGGTGAACTCTCACCCACCCTGAACTTCGCCACCCGCCTCGACCGGCTCGGCGTCCCGATGTGGATCCGCTACGTCCTGGTCCCCGGCTGGACCGACGCACCGGATCCCATCGACGGCCTGGCCCACTTCGTCGGTGGGCTCCCCGCCGTCCAGCGCGTCGACATCCTCCCGTTCCACAAACTCGGCGCCGCGAAGTACGACTCGCTCGGCATTCCCTTCCCCCTCAAGGACGCCCCCCGGCCGTCCGCCGAACTGATCGAGCGGGTGCGAGAGCAGTTCCGCGCCCAGGGGCTGGCGGCCCACTGACCTGCCGTGGCCAGCGGAGTTCGACAACAGGCCCGGGACACAGGGACGTTCAGCCCAACAGCCACCGACCTTCGGCATCCGGTGCGGCTCCTCGCGGAGCGCCAGAGTGAGGGTGTCAGGCACCAGCCGAACACGACTCCGGAACCGGATCCCTCGCGCCAGAAGGTGGAGATCATGCCCCGCACCGTCACCGTAGGTCTCGACGGCTCGCCCGAAAGCCGTGCCGCGGCCGAATGGGCAGCCCGGGAAGCCAAGTTGCTCGATCTGCCGCTGAAGATCGTCCATGTCTGGGAGCCGGTCCCCGAGCCTATGGCACAGGCCCCGCTGCTCGGAGCCGAGACCCACCAGCACTGGACCGAACGCATCCCTCGCGAGTCGGCCGACGGTCTGCGCCTGCGCCACCCCGGCGTCGAGGTCACCAGCGAGCAGCTCTCCGGCAGCCCCGGCGAGGCGCTGTCCGAGGAGGCGAAGACCGCCGAACTGCTCGTCCTCGGCTCGCGGCGCCTCGGCGGCATCGGCGGCTTCATGGTCGGCTCCGTCGCACTGAGCGTCGTCGCCCACGCCGAACGACCCGTCGTGCTGGTCAGAGCGGCGGAACAGGCCGCCGACGAGCACGAGATGGACCCGGCGGGCATCCCGTCCGCCGCGACACCCTTCCGGCCCGTGGTCCTGGGCCTCGACACCGACCACCCCGACGAGACACTGATCCGATTCGCCTTCGACGCCGCCGTACGCCGCGGCACGTCCCTGCGCGTCGTGCACGCCTGGTACCCGCCGCCGTACTACGCGTACGGCGCACCGGCCAATCCCGCCCTCAACGAGGCGCTGGCCCTGAACGACGCCCAGCACCTGACCGTGGCGCTGCGCCCCTGGCGGCAGAAGTACCCGGACGTCGAGGTCACCGAGGAGTCCCGGTACGGCAGCCCCGCCGTGCTCCTCGTCGAGGCCTCGCAGGCGGCCTCGCTGGTGGTCGTGGGCCGGCGGATCCGCCGCAGCCCCCTCGGCGCGCACATCGGCCACGTCACGCACGCCGTCCTGCACCACTCCACCGCCCCCGTCGCCGTCGTGGCCCACGGCTGACCCACTTGCTGAGGAGCAGACGTCATGAAGGCAGCGGTCGTACGGGCCTTTGGTGAGCCCCTGGTGATCGAGGAGCGTCCGGATCCGGAGCCGGGTGCCGGGCAGGTGCGGGTCCGGGTGGAGGCCTCCGGGCTGTGCCACACCGACATCCACGCGGCGCACGGTGACTGGCCGGTCCGGCCGAACCCGCCGTTCGTGCCCGGGCACGAGGGCGTGGGTGTGGTGGAGGCGCTCGGCGAGGGCGTCACGCACCTGAGCGTGGGGGACCGGGTCGCGGTCCCCTGGCTGGGGTGGGCGTGCGGGCGGTGCGAGCACTGCCTGTCCGGCTGGGAGACGCTGTGCGAGCGGCAGGTCAACACCGGGTACGGCTGTGACGGCGGGTACGCGGAGAAGATGCTGGCCTGGGCGGACTTCGCGCAGCCGGTGCCGCCGGGCATCAGCGCGGTGGAGGCGGCCCCGCTGACCTGTGCCGGGGTGACCACCTACAAGGCGCTCAAGGTCGCGCAGGTGCGGCCGGCGCAACTGGTGGCCGTCTCCGGGATCGGCGGGCTCGGGCATCTGGCGGTGCAGTACGCGAAGATCGCCGGCGCGCAGGTGGCCGCGATCGACGTCACCGACGACAAGCTGGAACTCGCCGCCGAGCTGGGCGCGGACCTGGTCATCGACGCCCGCACGGACGATGTGGGCAAGGTGCTCAAGCGGTACGGCGGCGCGCATGCGGCCCTCGCGCTGGCGGTGAACGACGCCGCGTTCGAGGCGGTCAACGCGGGCCTGCGGCGCGGCGGGCGGCTGGTGATGGTGGCGCTGCCGGCGCACGGCACGGTGCGCGTTCCGATCTTCGACACGGTGCTGAACGGGACGTCCGTGATCGGTTCGATCGTGGGCACCCGGCAGGACCTGGCCGAGGTGTTCCAGCTGCACGCGGCCGGGCGGACACGGGTGATCTGCGAGACCCGTCCGCTGTCCTCGGTCAACGAATCCATCGACGAGGTGCTGCGCGGGCAGGTCAAGGCACGGATCGTGTTCGATCTCGGGGCGGGGCGGTGAGCGCCGTGGATCTGCCACTGGTCGTGGGGGTCGACGGGTCGGAGCCCAGTCTGCGGGCGGTGGACTGGGCGGCCGACGAGGCCGCACTGCGCGGGGTGCCGCTGCGGCTGGTGTACGCCTCGCTGTGGGAGCGCTACGAAGGCACCTCGCTCGCGCAGGAAGTGGGCAGGCCGTCCGAGCAGGTGATCGCCGAGGACATCGTCGCCGCGGCCGCCCGCCGCGCGGCGCTGCGCCGGACCGGCGTGAAGATCTCCACCGACGTCCTGCCCGAGGAACCCGAATACGCACTCGTACGTGAGAGCCGTAACGCGTCCGCCCTGGTGATGGGCACCCGGGGCCGCAGCGGCATGGTCGAGATGCTGCTCGGCTCGGTCAGCCTGACCGTGGCCGCATACGCCCACTGCCCGGTCATCGTGCTCCGCGGCAGCCACGACAACCAGGCCCGCTCCGCGACGCACGGCCGGATCGCGGTGGGCGTCGGCGACAAGGCGGCCGACTCCGCGGCGGTGCGCTTCGCCCTGCGGGAGGCCGCACTGCGCGGCGTCGAGCTGGAAGCCGTACGCGCCTGGCGGTGCCCGGCACACGAGACGACCGACCACCCGCTCCTGGCCGGAGAACCCGCCCGGCTGCACGAGGAACGGGCCGTGGAAACGCTGGACGAGGCGCTGCGGGACGCGCCCGAGCACGTACGACTGCGCCCGCACGCCGTCGAGGGCCACGCCCGCCGCGTCCTGCTGGCCGCCTCCCACGGTGCCGACCTGCTGGTCGTCGGCGCCCGGCGCCACCCGGACCACCTCGGGCTGCAACTCGGCCGCGTCGCCCACGGAGTCCTGCATCACGCGGCCTGCCCCGTCGTCGTCGTACCCGAGCAGCCCTGACCGACGCCGAGGTCACCGACCGGAGCTGGAAAAACGCCTGAACACCCCTGACGCCGAAAGGAATCCACCACCATGACCGTACGCGTCGGCATCAACGGGTTCGGCCGCATCGGCCGCACCTACCTGCGCGCGGCACTCGACCGCGCGGAAGCGGGCACCCAGGACGTCGAGGTCGTCGCGATCAACGACATCACCTCGCCCGCCACCCTCGCCCACCTGCTTGAGTACGACTCCACGTTCGGGCACATCGGACGCGACGTCACGCACGACGACAGCTCGATCACCGTCGACGGCCGGCGCATCGCCGTCACCGCCGAGCGCGACCCGGCCGCCCTGCACTGGTCCGACTACGGCGCCGACATCGTGATCGAGTCCACCGGACGCTTCCGCGACCGAGACTCCGCCGCCCTGCACCTCAAGGGCGGAGCCCACACCGTGTTGCTGTCGGCGCCGGGCAAGGGCGTGGACGCCACCATCGTCATGGGCGTCAACGACGCCACCTACGACCGCCACCGCGACCGGATCGTCTCCGCCGCCTCCTGCACCACCAACTGCGTCGCCCCCATGGTCAAGGTCCTCGACGACGCCTTCGGCATCGAACGCGGCGTGATGACCACGATCCACGGCTACACCAACGACCAGTCCCTCCTCGACGGCCCGCACAAGGACCTGCGCCGGGCGCGCTCGGCGGCCCTGAGCATCATCCCGACCAGCACGGGCGCCGCACGCGCCGTGGGCCTGGTGGTGCCGGAACTGGCCGGGGCGCTGGACGGGATCGCGGTCCGTGTGCCCGTCGAGGACGGCTCACTGACCGACCTCGCGGTGGTGCTGAACCGCGAGGCGACCGTGGACGAGATCAACGCCGCGTTCGACGTGGCCGCCGAGGGCCCGCTCAACGGCATCCTGCGCGTCTCGAAGGCCCCGATCGTCTCCCGCGACGTCATCGGCGACCCCTCGTCCTGCATCTTCGACCCGGCCCTGACCCAGGCCAACGGAACCCTGGCCAAGATCTTCGGCTGGTACGACAACGAGTGGGGCTACACCAACCGGCTCCTCGACCTCACGGCGCTCGTGGCCGACGACTGACCGGCTCCGGGGCGGAGCACACATCAGGGCCGATCGGCCCACACTCCGCCCCGGACAGCCTATGGGATCACACGCCACCTCGCCGGATGCTCGAAGTGGCAACCGGTTTCGGAGGAGACCCGCGATGAGGGACCACCTGCTCGACCGACCTCCCGCCCACGCGCTGCTCGCGGACGGGACCACCGTGTGCATCCGGCCCGTCACGCCCGGAGACCACGACCAGTTGGCAGGGCTCTACGAGGAGATGTCCCCGGAGAACCTCCGTCTGAGGTTCTTCGTAGCGAGCCGCCGGTCGGCCGCCATGGCCGCCGACCGGGCCTGCGCCCCCGCTCGTCCCGGCTACCGGGCGCTGCTGGCCGAGGCGAAGGAACAGGTGCTCGGCCTCGCCGAATACGACACCGGCGGGCAGGAGGGCGGCCCGGCGGAGATCTCCATCGCGGTCGCCGACGGACTGCACCACCGCGGAGTGGGAACCCTGCTCGTCGAGCACCTGGTCTCCGTGGCCCGCGCCGACGGCATCACCACCTTCACGGCCGACGCGCTGAGCGAGAACAACGAGGTGCTCCGGCTCTTCGCCGACCTCGGGCTGCGCACCGTCCGCCGCTACGAGGGGCCGGAAGTGCGTTGCACCATCCACCTCGACGAGGACGACACCTACCTCTCGGCGGTCGAGGCCCGCGGCCGGTCGGCCGACGTGGCCAGCCTCGAACCGCTGCTGCGCCCCGACGTGGTCGCCGTCGTCGGCGCCGGACGCAGGCCCGGCTCGGTGGGCCGGGCGATCCTGCACCATCTGCGCTCCGGCGGCTTCACGCGCCGCCTGTTCGCCGTGAACCCGAGTATGTCGTCGGTACTCGGCGTGCAGTGCTACCCGTCCATCAGTGCCCTGCCCAAGACCCCGGACCTCGTGGTCGTGGCGGTGCCGGCCGCGGCGGTCCCGGCCACCGCCGAGGAGTGCGGCGCAGCGGGCGTGCGCGCGCTGGTCGTCGTCACGGCGGGACTCGACCACGCCCAGGCGCAGGCACTGCTGGCCGCCTGCCGCGGCTACGGCATGCGCCTGGTCGGCCCCAACTGCCTGGGCATCTCCAACACGGACCCCGAACTGCGTCTCGACGCGACGTTCGCGGCCGATCATCCGCGGCCCGGCACCGCGGGCGTCGCCGTGCAGTCCGGCGGAGTCGGCATCGCCCTGCTGGACGGACTGTCCCGGCTCGGCATCGGCGTGTCGTCCTTCGTCTCGCTCGGCGACAAGTACGACGTCAGCGGCAACGATCTGCTCCAGTGGTGGGAGAGCGACCGCCGCACCGACCTCGCCCTGCTGCATCTGGAGTCCTTCGGCAACCCGCGGGCCTTCTCCCGCACGGCCCGCCGGGTCACTCGCCGCATGCCGGTGCTGACCGTGGACGCCGGCCGGTCGGTGGCCGGACGGCGCGCCGCCGCCTCGCACACCGCTGCCGCCGCCACCCCCACCATGACCCGAGGGGCCCTGTTCACCCAGGCCGGCATCACCGCCACCCGCTCGATCGGTGAACTCCTGGAGACAGCGGCCCTGTTGCACTCCCAGCCGCTGCCCGAGGGGACCCGGGTCGCCATCGTCACCAACGCGGGCGGAGCCGGAGTGCTGGCCGCCGACGCCTGTGCGGAGGCGGGTCTCGCCCTGCCGTCGTTCACGCCCGCGACGACCGACGAACTGCTCGGCGTACTGCCCGAGGGAGCGGCCGTAGGCAACCCCGTCGACGCCACCGCCTCCGTCACCGAGGAACAGCTCACGCAATGCCTGGACCGGCTCATGCGGTACCCGGGCATCGACGCCGTGCTGGTCGCCCTCGTCCCCACGGCAGTCGCCGTCGCCATGGGCGACGATCTGGTGCGGGCCGTCACCGAGGCACCCGCACGCCGGGCGAAGCCGGTGGCCGTCGTACGCCTGGAGCAGGACCTGCCGGTCCGGCTGCTCACCGCCGTCGGCGGGGGCACCGTCCCCGCCTACGCCGAACCGCAGGCCGCGGCACGCGCGTTGGCCCACGCGGCGCATCGCGCGGCCTGGCTCGCCCGCCCCGCGGGCACCGTACCGACGCTCGACGACGTCGACTCCGAGCGGGCCCGCACGATCGTCGACGCCCACCTGGCAGGGCACCCGGACGGTGGCTGGCTCGAACCGGACGTCTGCGCCGACCTCCTGGCCTGCTACGGCATCCCGCAGATCCCGTGGGCGTGGGCCGAGACCGAGGACGAGGCCGTCCGCGCCGCGGAGCGGCTGCACGGTGCCGACGGGCGGGTCGTGATGAAGGCTCACTGGCCGGGCCTGGTCCACAAGAGCGAGCAGCACGCCGTACACCTGGACCTGCGGGGCGAGTTCCAGGTCCGGGCCGCGTTCCGGGACCTGCAGACGCGCTTCGCCGGCCTGCTGACCGGGGTGGTCGTGCAGCCCCTCGCCGACCGCGGCACCGAACTGTTCGCCGGTGTCGTCCAGGACCAGGTCTTCGGCCCGCTCGTCCTGTTCGGCCTCGGAGGCACGGCCACCGAGGTGCTGGCCGACCACGCGGCCCGGCTCGCCCCGCTCACCGACCACGACGTGCACGACCTGATCACATCCCCGCGCTGCGCGCCCCTGCTGTTCGGCTCGGCCGGCCACCGGCCGATCGACCTGGACGACCTGGAGCAGGTGCTCCTGCGGCTGTCCCGGATGGCGGCGGATCTGCCGCAGCTCGCCGAGGCCGACTTCAACCCGGTCCTGGCGACACCGGGCGCGGTCACCGTCCTCGACGCTCGCGTGCGACTGCTGCCCCGTGGACCCCAGGACCCCTATCTGCGCCGACTCCGCTGAGGAGGTAACGGACATGAAGCACGACAAGGTCGGCTCCGTGATGACGACGGACGTCGTCCACGCCGAGTACGCCACCCCGTTCAAGGAGGTCGTGCGACTCATCGCGGACCACCGCATCAGCGGACTGCCGGTCGTCGACGAGGACGACAAGGTCATCGGCGTCATCTCCGAGACGGACCTCGTGGTGCGGCAGGCGGCCACACCGGGCCCTTACGAACCCAGGCGCCGCGCAGGGCTCGCACAGCTGACCCGCGGTGCCCGCAGGCGGGCCGCCAAGGCGAAGGCCCGTACGGCCGGACGGCTGATGTCGAGGCCACCCGTCACGGTGCGCGCCGACGCGACCATCGCGGAAGCGGCCCGGACCATGGCTGAGCGGCATGTGGAACGGCTCCCCGTCCTCGACGAGGAGGACCGGCTGGTCGGCATCGTCACCCGGCGCGACCTGCTCCAGGTGTTCCTGCGCCCGGACCGGGAGATCCGCGACGAGGTGATCGACGAAATCCTGGGACGCATCCTGTGGCTGCCGGCCCGCAGCATCGACGTCTCGGTGACGCAAGGCGTCGTCACACTCACCGGCCACATGGAACACAAGTCCGCCACGGAGATCGCCGTCTCCATGACCCGTCGGATCGACGGCGTCGTCGACGTGGTCGACAAACTGACCTACCACTTGGACGACGCGCGCATACGCGCGGAACAGGCCCCGCACGGCGCAGCCGACGACTGGCTGCGCGGACCGTGAAAGGAGGCGTGCCGCCATGACCGGCACCGTGTTGGTCACCTACGGAACGACGAACGGATCGACGGCGAGGATCGCCGAGACCATCGAGGACGTCCTGCGCAAGGCCGGCCTGACGACCGAGGTCCTTGCGGCCCGGGCCGTGGCGAGTGTGGAGCCGTACGACGCGGTCGTGGTCGGCGGCGGGCTGTACGCCGGCCGCTGGCAGAAGGACGCCCGGCGGTTCGTCCGCCGCCACAGCCGCGCACTCGCCGAGCGGCCCGTGTGGTTCTTCAGCAGCGGCCCGCTCGACGCCTCCGCCTCCGAGCGGGACATCCCGCCCGTGCCCGCAGTGCGGCGCGCGATGACCCGGTTGGGCGTTCGGGAACACATCACCTTCGGCGGCTGCCTCGAAGACGGCGCGAGGGGGCGGATGGCCGGGATGATCCTTCGCTCCGGAAAGGGAGGTGACTTCCGGGACTTCGCCGCGATCGAGGCGTGGGCGGCGCATGTCGCCGACGAACTCGGCCGCGCCTGATCACGGTCCGTGCCCCCGCCGTCACGTCGCGCCGTACGACTGACGGCGCGGTCACCGGCTGTCGCTGCCGCCGGTCTGCGGCAGCGCGGCCCGGCCCGCCTCCAGACGGGCCACCGGTACACGGAACGGCGAGCAGGAGACGTAGTCCAGTCCCGTGGTGTGGAAGAAGCGCACCGAGTCGGGGTCGCCGCCGTGCTCGCCGCACACGCCGATCTTCAGGCCGGGGCGGGCGGCCCGGCCCTCGTCGGCGGCGATGCGGACCAGTCGGCCCACGCCGTCGCGGTCGATCGTCTCGAACGGTGAAGTGGCGAAGACGCCCTTGTCGAGATAGGCGGAGAAGAACGCCGCCTCGACGTCGTCGCGGGAGAAGCCCCAGGTGGTCTGGGTCAGATCGTTGGTGCCGAAGGAGAAGAACTCCGCCTCCTCGGCGATCCGGCCCGCGGTCAGCGCGGCCCGCGGCAGCTCGATCATGGTGCCGATCGGGCACGCAACGGGCACGCCGGACTCCTCGGCGACCTCGGCCAGCACCCGCGCCACCTCGGCGCGGGCGAGCCGGAGTTCCTCGACGGCCCCGACCAGAGGCACCATGATCTCCGCACGTGGGGAGCCGCCGGCCCGGGTGCGCTCCACGACCGCCTCGGCGATCGCCCGTACCTGCATGGCGACCAGACCGGGAACCACCAGCCCCAGGCGCACCCCGCGCAGGCCGAGCATCGGGTTCTCCTCGTGCATACGGTTCACCGCGTCCAGCAACTCCCTGTCGTGCACGTCCGGTTGATCGCCACGGGCCTCGGCGGCGGCGATACGGACGGCGAGTTCGGTGCGGTCGGGCAGGAACTCGTGCAGGGGCGGGTCCAGCAGACGGACGGTGACCGGCAGCCCGTCCATCGCCGCCAGGATGCCGATGAAGTCCTGCCGCTGAAGGGGCAGAAGAGCCGCAAGAGCCCGCTCCCGCCCGGCGTCGTCGCGCGCGAGGATCATCTCCTCCACCAGCTTGCGCCGCTCGCCCAGGAACATGTGCTCGGTACGGCACAGCCCGATGCCCTGCGCGCCGAACCGGCGGGCGCGTGCCGCGTCCTCGGGGGTGTCGGCATTGGCCCGAACCTCCAGCCGCCGTACCGCGTCGGCCTGTTCCAGAGCACGGGCGACCGCCGCGACCACGCCGTCCGACAGCTCGCCGGTCTCCAGATACCGCATCGCGGCGGAGGCGACCAGCGCGACGGCACCCGCGTACACCGCACCGGCGGAGCCGTCCACCGAGATGACCGTGCCCTCCTCGACGACCGTGCCGTCACGGGTGGTGAAGCGCCGTGCCCCGGTGTCCACGGCGAGTTCCTCCGCACCGCACACACAGACCTTGCCCATGCCGCGGGCGACGACGGCCGCGTGACTGGTCTTGCCGCCGCGGCTGGTCAGCACGGCCTGCGCGGCGACCATGCCCGGCAGGTCGTCGGGGGTCGTCTCCTGGCGTACGAGAACCACCTGCTCGCCGTCGGCCGCCCGCCGTACGGCCTCCGCGGAGTCGAAGACCGCCGCGCCGACCGCCGCGCCCGGAGAGGCGGGGATGCCATGGGCGAGGGCGGTGCCGGTCGCGGCGGCGTCGAAGCGGGGAAACATCAGCCGCGCGAGGCCCTCGCCGCTGACCCGGTCGAGTGCCTCGTCCTGGGTGATGAGACCCTCCTCGACCAACTCGGCCGAGATGGCGAACGAGGCCTCGGCGGTGCGCTTGCCGACCCGGGTCTGCAGCATCCACAGTCGGCCGCGCTCGATCGTGAACTCGATGTCGCACAGGTCCCGGTAGTGCCGCTCCAGGGTCCGCATATGGTCGCGCAGCTGCAGATACGCGCGCGGGTCGAGCCGCTCCAGCTCGGCCAGTGTCACCGTGTTGCGGATGCCGGCGACCACGTCCTCGCCCTGGGCGTCGGGCAGATAGTCGCCGTACAGGCCGGGGCGCCCGGTGGCCGGGTCACGGGTGAAGGCGACACCGCTGCCCGAGTCCGCGCCCAGGTTGCCGAACACCATGCGCTGCACGGTGACCGCGGTGCCCAGGTCGTCGGGGATGTGCTCACGCCGCCGGTAGAGCCGGGCGCGCTCGCCGTTCCAGGAGCGGAACACCGCGAGGATCGCCAGTCGCAGCTGTTCGGCGGGGGACTGGGGGAAGTCCCGCCCCGTCTCCTCACGGACAAGACGCTGGTACGCCTCCACGAGCCAGGCGAGGTCGCTCGCGTCCAGATGGACGTCGTCCGGGGCGTCGCGGGCTTCCTTGAGCCGCGTGATGGCCCCTTCAAAAAGGGCCGTGTCGACACCCATCACGGTGCTGCCGAACATCTGGACGAGACGCCGATAGGAGTCCCAGGCGAAACGATCACTGCCCGACGCCTTGGCCAGGCCCAGGACGGAGTCGTCGTTCAGGCCGATGTCCAGGACCGTCTCCATCATGCCGGGCATGGAGAAGCGCGCGCCGGAGCGCACGGACACCAACAGCGGATCGTCCCGCTGCCCCAGCGACCGCCCGGCGGCGGCCTCCAAGGCGGACAGATGGCGGGACACCTCGTCCGCCATGCCCTCCGGCTCGACGCCGGTGGCCAGGAAGGCCCGGCAGGCCTCGGTGGTCACGGTGAAGCCAGGCGGTACCGGGAGCCCCAGCCGGGTCATCTCGGCGAGGTTCGCGCCCTTGCCGCCGAGCAGGTCGGCCATGTCACGGCCGCCCTCGGCGAAGTCGTACACGTATCGGACCATGACACGGGTCTCCTCCGTCCGACTGTAGGCTCCGAGCACCTCGGCGTCGAACGGTCCGGGTCCGTCACTCGTCGACGTATGTCATCACTGTGGGTCACTTCGCACGGACGCCGGAACGAGGTGGCAGCGGACGTCGACGACACCCTCCACGGCACGCGCCAGCCGCTCGGCCACACCGACCAGGGCGGTGCCGTCGACCCACCCCGTCAGGGTCACGACACCCTCGCCGACCTCGACCTGGATGTGATCGGCGGAGAGGGGGAACAGGCGCTCGACGACCTCCTGGCGCACCTCTTCGGTGAGTTCCTCGTCGCTGCGCAGGAACACCTTGAGCAGGTCGGCGCGGCTGACAACGCCTTCGAGCATGCCGACGTCGTTGATGACGGGCAGCCGCTTGACCTTGCACTGGGCCATGATGCGCGCCGCCTCCGCCAGCGTGGCGTCGGCGTGCACGGTCACGGCCGGTGCGCTCATCAGCTCCTCGGCGGTCAGCCCGCCGGCCTTGGCCAGGTCGGCCAGCCGCTGCCGCTGGGTGAACCGGTCCGGGTCGCTGTCCCGGAACTCCTCCTTGGGGAGCAGATCGGCCTCGGACACGACGCCGATCACCCGGCCCTCGCCCTCCAGCACGGGCAGGGCGCTGACCTTCCACTGCTCCATCAGCTCGACGACGTCCTTGAACGCGGCGTCGCGGCCGACGGCGACGACGGTGTGCGTCATCACATCGCTCACGGTGCGCGGGCTGCCGTACATGGTGTCCTCCTCGAAGGGTCGGGCGGGGTCGACAACTCCTCGTCGCTCGCGTCGTCTTCGCGGATCGCCGACCGGGCGGTCCGGGCCGGGACGGCGGTCGTACGACGGCCTGTCGTACCCCTCCGGAATGCCGTCCGCCCCCCTGATCCCAGGGTCTGCCGGGCGGCACCCGGGCACCACGGGCCGCTCGGGCACGGCAACGGGCCGTTCGGCCCCGTCGGGGCACGGTCCGGGCATGACAGGGCGGGAAGGACTCACCCGCTTCTCGCGGATCCTGATAGCGCGGTGCGCGACCGCCGCCGGCCGCTTCTCCGCGTCTGTGTCGGGTCCTTCCCGCCACCTCCAGCACACCACGGAAACGACCGCGCCACCAGGGCCGAACGGTCCCCACCTCAGAGATCAAGGATGGGCGTCATGAGTCCTGTGCTGCTCCTTTCCCCGCAGGTCGCGCGGCTCACAGGGCCGAACGGCCCCGCGCGGCAAGGACGTCCCGGGCCCCGGTCCGGGACCGCTCGGCTCATGTGGCCCGCGCGTCAACGGAGTTGGCTGTGAGAGAGGGAAACGACCCCGATGAGGGAGGGCGAGGACAGTGGGCACGAGCCTCACACCGGAGTTCTGGGAGCGCTTCTCGGTGCTGCTGGTCATGGCGGTGGGCATGACGGCGATCCTCACCGCGGTGTTCACCAAGGCGTTCGACACGCTCACCGTCCGTCTGCGCGGCCACCGCCCGCACGGCACGAGGCCACGGGCACCGCACCGGCCGGAACGGAACGACCACCGGATGTCCGCGCACTGCTGAGCCGCGTCCGGGCGGCGACCGTGCGCACGGAAGGGCGCGGGCATGGGCCGAATGTCCCAGGCATGGGCCGGCCCGCCCTCGTCATGGCAGCCACCAGGTGCAACTGTGGAATCGGACCCCTGCTGCACGACGTGGCAGTCCGACGAAAGGCGGTGGGGACGATGACGTTTCCCCTGGTCGTAGGCGTCGACGGATCGGACGGAAGCCTGCTGGCGGTCGACTGGGCGGTGGACGAGGCCGCCCGCCGCGACGTGCCGCTGCGGCTGGTCTACGCCTCCCGCTGGGAGCGCTACGAGACAGGCACGCCGTCGGACAATCTGGAGCGCACCTCCGGGCGCGTGCTGGCCGAACACATCGTCGCCTCGGCGGCGGAGCGGGCCGCACGGCGCAACCCGGAGGTGAAGGCCACCACCGACATCCTCCCCGACGACGCGGTGGACGCCCTGCTGCACGAAGGCAACAACGCCTCCGTCCTGGTGACCGGATCGCGCGGCCGCGGCGAACTGAAAGGGCTGCTCCTAGGCTCGGTAGGCCTGGCCGTGGCGGCCCGTGCGCAGTGCCCGGTGATCGTGGTCCGGGGCGACAAGGCGGGCTTGGCCGGCAGCCACGAGCGCATCCTGCTGGGCGCGGGGGACCCCGCCACCGGCGCGGAGGCCGTGCGGTTCGCCTTCCGCGAGGCCGAGGCACGCGGATGCACCCTGGACGTCGTCCGCGCCTGGCGCTGTCCCGCACACGAGAGCACCGACCATCCGGCGCTCGCCGAGGAACCCGCCCGGCACCACGAGAAGCGGGCCTCGGCCCTGCTGGACGCGCTGCTGCACGACACCATGGCCGACCACCCGAACGTCAGGGTGCGCAGTGTGACGGTCGAGGGACCCGCACACCGGGTCCTGGTGAACCGCTCGGCCGCCGCCGACCTCGTGATCGTGGGCGCCGAGCGCAGGCACGGCCGTGTCGGTCTCCAGATCGGCCGGGTGGGCCACGCCCTGCTGCACCACGCGGACTGCCCGGTGGCGATCGTGCCCCAGACGCTGTGACGTGCTCAGCTGCTGTGACGTGCTCAGCCGCTCTCCGGTGTGCGTGCGAGGAGTGAGTCGCCGGCGCGTGCGTCCGGCACGAACGGAGGCTGGTGAACGCGAGGACCGTGGGACGCGCTCGCGCGTCGCAGCGGGAAGGCGGCCACCACATACAAACCGCCTCCCGGGCGGGCGCGCGCGGTGAGGGTGGCGCCGTGCGCGGCCGCGATGGCCCGTACGATCGACAGGCCCAGACCGTGGTGGTCGTCGCCCGCGGTGCGGTGCAGCCGCTGGAACGGCTCGAACAGCCGGTCCACCTGCTCGGGGGAGATCTCCTGACCAGTGTTGGCGACGGACACCACCGCGCGTCCGTTCTCGACCGCTGTGCGCAACTCCAGGAGCCCGCCGGGAACGTTGTAGTCCACGGCGTTGTCCAGCAGGTTGGCCACCAGGCGTTCGACGAGCGCGGAGTCCCCCGTGACGGCTGCCGACTCGATCGACGCCTCCAGCCGCAGCCCCCGCCGCTCGATCTGCGGACGGAAGGTGTCCATCACCTGCCGGGTGAGTACGGCCAGGTCCACTCGCTCCTGGCGGTCCACACCCCGCTCGCTGCTGGACAGGGTGAGCAGTGACTCCAGCAGGCGTGCCTGCTGCTTGCTGATCGTCAGGAGACGCTCGAAGTTCTCCCGGAACGAGTCCAACGTGGCGTCGCGATCGATCAACGACTCCTCCAGCAGCGCATGCTCCAGCGTGAGCGGTGTGCGCAGCTCGTGTGCCGCGTTGGCGACGAAACGCTTGTGGGAGTCGAGCGCCGTCTCCAGCCGGCCGAGCAATCCGTCGACGGTGTCGGCGAGTTCGGTCAGCTCGTCGCGCGGGCCGCCGAAGGCCAGCCGTTCGTGCACGTTGCGTGCGGAGATGCGCCGGATGGTGGAGGTCATCGTGCGCAGCGGGCGCAGCACCCGCCCGGCCACCGCCCAGCCGAGCGCGATCGAGATCACCGTGGTGATGCCCAGCGCGATCCCCGACTGGACCAACAGGTCGTGCATCTGCGCCCCGTGCTGCCGGACCGACTGCTCGCCGAACTGCCGGGCCACGCCACCGATGTCCGGCGGCAGTCCCGCAGACGGCTTGTCGGGGTCGCTGCCGGGGGACTGCGGCCCGGCGCTCTTCGACTCGACCGTGATGAAGCTGCTGGTGGCATTGCTGACGAGCAGATAGGTGATCAGCAGCAGCACCGCACCCGAGAGCACGAAGAGGAACCCGTACAGCAGGGTCAGCCGCAGCCGGATCCGCTTCGGGACCAGGAGACGATACGCGGACTGCGGCAACCTGGTCAGGACTGACAGACGCATGAGCCCCTCAAATCCGGTAACCGCCCCTGGGAACTGTCTCGATCAACGGCGGGTCGCCCAGCTTCGACCGCAGACGGTTGATCGTGGCCTTGACGGTCGTGGTGAACGGATCCGCCGCCTCGTCCCACACCCGCTCCAGCAGTTCCTCCGCGGGCACGACCCGGCCGTCGGCGCCGAGCAGATACTCCAGGACCGCGAACTCCTTGGGGTTGAGCGGCAGCCGCCCGCCCGCCCGGGTGGCGATCCGCTGCGCGGGATCGAGCCGGAGCTCGCCGCGGACGAGGACCGTCGGCAGGGCCGTGTGCGGGCGCCGGGCGATCGCACGGATGCGCGCCACCAACTCGGCGTAGGCGAAGGGCTTGGGAAGATAGTCGTCCGCGCCGATGCTGAGACCCTCGACCCGGTCGGCGATCGTGCTCGACGCGGTCAGCATCAGCACCCGGGCATGCTGTGGCTGCCGCACCAGCGCGCTGCAGACCTCGTCGCCGTGCACCTTGGGCAGGTCCCGGTCGAGGACCACGACGTCGTAGTCGATCAATGACGTGTGTTCGAGCGCGTCCATGCCGTCGTAGACGACGTCCACGGCCATGCCCTCGCGGCGCAGCACCCTCGCCACGGAATCGGCCAGTTCGACATGGTCCTCGGCCACCAGCACTCTCATCGCCCACCCCCGGCGAGTCGTGCCGCGACCGGTGGGACGGGGCGGTGGAGACAGATCACTCTGGGAAGAGTGCCCAACGCCTGGTCACAGACCGGTCACAGCTCTCGTGTCGCTATGTCGTGCGTTGTCGTGTTGGACCTTTTCGCCTTCCAGACGATACCCGCCGGCCCGACGCCCATCCGGCTGGGCCGCGCCTCCCGGCTCGACTCGCGTCTTGACTCGCGTCTTGACTCCGCCGGTCACGCTCAGCCGACCCGAGGGCGGCTTCGGACCGCAGTGTGACCGGACCCCCCGTAGAAATGATTTCCGGTCGACCTCCCGTCCCGGCACCAGGAGGCTCACACAGTGGCTCAGGACAGGACCGGTGTGACGCACGCCCCGGCGAGCCCGCAGGTGCGGCGCGGAGTTCCCGCCGCGCCGCACCCCGGTGGCGAGGGCTCAACAGCGCACGCGTTCCCGGGCGTCGGTGACGCCGGCACCCGGCCGCTCGTCGCCGGTCCAGTGCGCGCCGTCCGCATCCTCCGACTGCAATCGGGCTGCCAGGTCGGTGCGCCGGACCCTGAGCTTGCGGTAGACGCGGGTCAGATGCTGCTCGACCGTACTCATCGTGATGAACAGCTTGCTCGCGATCTGCCGGTTGGTGTGCCCGCGCGCGGCGAGCTTCGCCACGCGGAGCTCCGCGTCGCTGAGCCGACCGACGAGCTCGGGGTGGACGCCGCGTGTCCACGTCCGGTCGGCGAAGGAAACCGCCGCCCTGTCACCGCTCGCCGGACCTTCCGGTTCCGTCGGCTGTACACCGCACTCGCGCATCAGCTGCTGCGCCTGGCGCGCCAGCGTCCGCGATCCCCCTTCGTCCCCGAGATCCCGGTAGGCACCGGCCAGATCGCGCATCGCACGGGCCAGCTCCAGCCGGTGCCCCCGCTCCCGGAGGATCTCCACGGCCTCCCCGAGGAGGTTCGGCCGCTGTGGCGGCTCGACGGTGGCGGCGAGCACGCCCAGGGAGACGCCCCGCGTCCAGGGGCGCCCATTGCCCACTCGGGAGAGCTGTTCCTGCGCCAGCGCACGAGCACGGCCGCCGTCCCCCAGCGACAGATAGACCTCGGCCGCGTCGGTCCGCCAGGGCACCAGCCCGGGCAGATCGAGATCCCAGCGGGCCATCAGCTCCCCGCACGCATGGAAGTCGTCGAGCGCGGGGTACGGATGTCCGGCGGCAAGGCGGTACTGACCGCGCGCCCGGAGATAGAGCAGCCCGGCCGGGGTCTGGAACGCGGCCTCGGGCACGGGGATGCTGAGCTGCGCGGCCGCCTCGTCGAGTCGCCCCAGCGCCGTCTTCGCCTGCAGGAAGGAGGCGACGGGCAGCGCGACGGCCGCCCCCCAGGCCTCCGGGGAGACCAGGGTGAGTGCGGTACGAGCCGCCTCCTCGGCCGCTTCCAGTCTGCCCAGCCTGATCTCGATGAGGGCCTTGACCGACGCGAACAGCGCCTGCCACATGGGGACTCGGCGTTCCGTGGCCTCCGCCAGGAACGTGTCGCACCAGAAGGCCGCCCGGATCAGGCCGTCGGCGAACACGAGCGAGCCCAGGGCCGTCAGGACGGACGCCAGGACGTCGTCGTCCAGCCGGGCTCCCTGGAGTATCTGCTCCGTCCGGACCACCACGTCGTCGATCGCCCTGCGGCCGAACACCGAGCCGAGCAGATCCCCGACCCGTCGCACCGTGCTCTGTGCCGGGGCCAGGGCCGGTGCGGAGCCCTGCTGAGGTCCGCCGGGTACGGCGGAGCGGACGGTGCCCCGCAGACCCGGATAGCCGTAGGCCATCCAGAGCCGGACGCGGTCGGACGACTGCGGTTCCCATGGCTCCGCCGACGCTCCGGCCGGCGCGGTGCCGTGCTTGCCCAGGGTGTCGAAGACCGCGACTGCCTCGTCCACCTGACCGAACCAGAGGAGGTAGCCGATCAGGGCGTGGGTGTGCCCGGCCGGGAGGCGGCCGGTGAGCGCGGCGGCGGTGAGCTCGGGCAGATGCGCGGCCGCGGCGGACGGGTTGACCCGCCAGCCAGCCCGGGCCAGCCCGATTCTGATCGCCAGCGCGTCTCGCTCGTCGGTACAGATGTCGCGTGCCACACGCAGACAGTCGAGGGCCAGGTCGACATCGTCCTCGGCCAGTGCCCGGTCCGCCGCCTCCAGCAGGGTGGGCAGCAGCCACGGAGCCTCACCGGGCTTGACCGCGGCGATCAGATGACGCGCCACGTCGGTCGGCGGGTTGCCGTGGTCGTGGAGCACCTGCGCCACACACGTCTCCATCTGGGAGCGCTGAGCGGCATCCATGCTCTGCAGCACCGCGTCGCGGGCCGCCTCGTGCCGGAACCAGCCGGAGTGCAGCAAGCCTGTCTCGGCGAGCGCGCCCAGGTTGCGCTGGGCGGAGTCCGAGTCGATGCCGAGCACGTCGGCAAGCTCGGCCGGCGAAGCGTGCGGGCCCAGCACCGCCAGCGCGCACGCGGTGTTCCTGAGCGATGTGTCGATGCGGTACAGACACGTCGTCACGGCCTGTTCGAAGAAGGCACCCGGCACCAGCTCGACGGCGCCCGCCCCGGCCGCGGTGCTGTAGTCGTCGATCAGCGACCGCAGCAGCAGTGGGTTGCCGCCGCTGATCCGATGGAAGTCCCTCCAGTGGAAGTCCCCGGGGAACGAGCGGACCGGCCACTCGTCCCGGGCGGACTGGATCATCTCCGTCACTCCACGCCACGAGAGGAGATCGAGCCGGATGCTCCGGCAGCCGGGCAGTCGTAACAGCTCGGCCCGTGAGTGAAGATTTTCGGAAGGCACGCTGTTGCTCTCTCCGAGTACCACGAGTACCCGGCTGATCGCGATTCGCCGTGCCAGATAAAGCACGCATTCCATGGACTGTCCATCGGCGTGATGACTGTCATCAATGGTCAGTACCAGTGGAGTTTTCTTGGCTTTCGCCAAAAGAATTCCGCACAGCCGCGAAATGACATCCGGCGATGTCTGCGGAGCGCCTGCCGCCAGTTCGAGCAACTCGGTCGTGCGCGCGTCCTCCGTCGCCGGCAGATTCGCGCCGAGGAGCAGTTGCTCCATCACGCCCAGCGGTAGATCACGTTCCGCACTAGAGGCCGTGGCCTGGAGGAACAGTGCACCCGAGGCGGCGGCGCGCTCCCTGAAACTGTGCAGCAGTGCTGTTTTCCCGCTTGTCGCCGGCCCGCTGACAAACACCACTCCGCCGTGCCCCGCAATGCATGCGTCAAGCATGTCCTCCATGATTGTTAATTGTTTGTCGCGTTCAACCATCCTCATTTAAGAGTCCCCCGTCGTAACCACCCTGACGCCTGATCGTCGGACAGTGATCCACGGAACCGAAGCCGACTATCGGATTCGGCTGTGTCTGACTCGATTCTGCCACAGCGAATAGACGACTACCACAAGGATACGACATGTGCTTGCTGCATAAATGCAGTTGGTGTCGGTCTGTTTGATGAGCGGATTACATCGATCCGAATGGGCTCGCGGGCCCTGCGATGTCATCACGCACGGTGAGCGGGCGCCGGGCTCCACCCGGGAGTCGTGTTCCATGCGGCACTCGTTCATCATGCGTCTCGTCCTGCTCAACAGAAGCCCCGATTGATCAGAAACGCCCCGGAGTCGATAGGGGCGGTAGGGGGGTACTCCGGCCAGTTGTGACTGGGGTACAAAAATCAAGTAATTGGAGATGTGTGCCAACGAACGGGCTGAGCAGCAGCCTTCGGATTCAGCACGGCCGACGACGGGGCTGATGTGTCTTGCGCACGTCACATTTGCGCCTGCCGGCGCAGTGGAGACGGACGGGCGCGGATGAATCCGAACGGGCAACGGGGAGCTGCAGTTGAAACCTGAGCACGCGCAATTCGATCAGAACACAGTCGTCGAGGTGGAGATCAGCTCGCTCTCGACGACCTACTCACCTCGCAGCTGCGGAACGGACCCGGAGCATGTGGAGGCACTGGTCGTGGCAGAGACGACCCTGCCCCCGATCATCGTGCACCGGGCCACGATGCGCGTCATCGACGGCCTGCACCGGTTGCGGGCCGCCGAACGGCGTGGTCAGGAAAGGATCGCGGTCCGATTCTTCGACGGCACCGAATCCGACGCCTTCGTGCTGGCAGTGGAATCCAACATCGCGCACGGTCTTCCCCTGACGATGACGGACCGAAAACGCGCGGCCGGCCGCATCGTCACCTCCCACCCGCACTGGTCGGACCGGATGATCGCCTCGGTGACCGGTCTCGCGCCCGGAACCATCGCCGAACTGCGCAGAAAATCACCGGGCGGACCGAACGCACAGGCGAGTCGGCTCGGCAAGGACGGCCGGGTCCGTCCACTCAACAGCACCGAGGGGCGCAGGCTCGCCAGCGAACTCATCGCCAAAGACCCAGGCTTGTCGCTACGTCAGATCGCCCGCGCGGCCGCGATATCGCCGGAGACCGCACGGGATGTCAGAAACCGAATGAGCCGCGGCGAAGATCCGCTGCGTATATCAAGCCGCAGAAGAAACACGGAACAGGCATCCACAAACACACCGATCGCCCCCGGCGCAACGACCACAACGACCGCAACCACTGCAACCACCGCAACCACCGCAACCACCGCGACTCATGCGCCGACCGACCGAACGCCGGTACAGAACCGCACCGCGGCCGTGGAACGCCTCAAGGCGGACCCGGCCCTGCGGTTCAGCGAGACCGGTCGCGCGCTGCTGCGGCTGCTCAACATCCATGCCATGAGCACTGAGGAGTGGCAAGAGATCATCGACAACGTCCCGTCGCACTGCGGCGGCATCGTGGCCGATCTGGCCAGTGAATGCGCGGGGATGTGGGCGGAACTCGTGCTCCGGGTGGAACGCAGGTTGGCCGAAACGCACAGCACGCCTCCGGCGCGTCCAAGCGTGGAATCCGGTCAGTTGGACACTGTGCCGACCAGGCGTGTCACCCGCCAGGGCCGGCACGGCGGGTTGCCGGAGCACAGATACTCCGAGCCGGAAATCCGGGCATAGGAATGTGGTCGTCGTATTCTTCGGCCGGTTCACCCATGCCCAAGACCGGATGACGGCATGGTCCGATTCTTAATTCCGCAGTAATTGGTAGCGGGTTGTCTTCTATTGAAGGGGAACGATGAACGGCCACGCCTGTCACATCAATGTCGGTCAGCGCGTCGAAATATTCGGTGAGATCGACAGTGCAACCTTCGAGTTGGCGCTCAGGCAGGTCGTCACGCAGGCCATCGGTCCGGTCCCCGACTGGAACCTCCAGGCCGTCGACCTCACTGGCGAGAGCGACCCGCGTGGGGTCGCCGAGATGCTGATGCAGGCGGAACTGCAGCAGGTCAAGGACCCCACCGGCGACCGGCTTTTCTCATTCCTCCTTTTCAAGATTTCCCAGGAACGCCATATCTGGTTTCACTGCTACAACCAGCCGCTACTGGAATCCTCTGGCTCCAGCTGCTTGGTGATCGCGCGCCGAGTCGCGGAGACCTACACGGACCTCCTTCGCCGGGAGCCCACCAAGGCACTGAGGCCGGGTACCTTCCGGGGGGACTCCGAGCCCTACGCACATGACCCGCGGCCCGGTACCCCCGTCGTGAGGGAGACCGGCCTCGTACCCCCGGCCACGGTGGTGACGCTCCGTACGGCGACATTCCAAGGCGAGACTCCCTGGTCCAGCCTCGTCGTCGCGGCGATCGCGTCCTTCATGAGCCGGACGACCGGATCGCGTGCGGATGTAGTCCCGAACGTGAGCATCACGCCGATCGATGAGGAACTCCGCTTCGGGGACCACGGCTGCGTCGTGGATCACCTGCCGGTTCGGCAGGTCCCGGAGTTCGCTGTGCGCGTGAGCGACTGGTCGATCGAGACCGGTGTACGGGTCACCGTGGACGCCAACTCCGACCGCTACGACGCCGACTGGGCCCGGGCGGCCCACCGCCACATCGTGGGCTTCCTGGAGCAGGTTGCTGCCGACCCGTGCCTTGGGCTCAGCGAGGTTGATGTGCCCGGTGTGGTGGAGCGGTCTGTGGTGGTGGGTTCGGTGTTGGACCTGATTGTGGCGCGGGTTGGGGTTGCGCCGGGTGTGGCTGCGGTGCGGTGTGGGGTCGAGGTGCTGTCGTATGGGGAGTTGGAGGTTCGGGCGAATCGGTTGGCTCGGTATTTGATCGGGTTGGGGGTTGGTCCGGAGTCGCGGGTCGGTCTGTGTCTGGCGCGTGGTGTCGACATGGTTGTCGGCGAGTTGGCGGTGTGGAAGGCGGGCGGTGCGTTTGTGCCGCTGGATCGGGAGTATCCGGCGGATCGGTTGGCGTTCATGGTCGCCGATAGTGGCGCTGCTGTGGTGCTGAGCACGTCCGAGGCGGTGGATGGGCTCGCGCTGGGCGCGGAGCATGTGCTGCTGCTCGATGAGGTGGCGGACGCGATTGCCGCGGAGTCCGGGGAACCGTTGGGGTCGTCGCCGGAGCTCGACCAGCTGGCGTATGTCATCTACACGTCCGGGTCGACGGGGCGCCCGAAGGGTGTTGCGGTTGCACACCGCGGACTGGTGAATCTGGCGGATGCGATGCGGCCGGTGCTGGGTGTGGATGTGGGTGTTACCGCGTTGCAGTTCGCGTCGTTCAGCTTTGACGCGGCGGTGCTGGATGTGGTGGTGACGCTGGCTGCGGGTGGCACGCTGGCGATTGCCGGGAGTGAGGAGCGTACGGATCCTGCGGTGTTGGCGGAGATGATCCGTGCGGCGGGTGTGTCGGTGGCGAGTGTGGTGCCGTCGTTGCTCGGGGTGTTGGACCCGGCGTCGGTGCCTGGGGTGTCCAACTGGGTCTTGGGTGCGGAGCGGTTGAGTGCTGACCTGGCCGCACGCTGGCGGGGGCAGGCTCGGGTGTGGAACACCTATGGCCCGACCGAGGCGACGGTCATCACCACCGCGACGCCGCTCGAAGAGGGCATCACCTCGCAGGACGCACCGCCCGCCATTGGCCGACCGCTACCCAACACCCAGGTGTATGTGCTGGATGCGTTCCTGAGGCCGGCGCCGGTTGGTGTCGTGGGCGAGGTGTACATCGCGGGTTGCGGTCTGGCACGGGGATATGTGGGACGTGCGGATCTGACTGCGGAGCGGTTCGTGGCCTGCCCGTTCGTGCCGGGGCAGCGGATGTACCGTTCCGGTGACCTGGCCCGCTGGTCGGCGGATGGGCAACTGCACTTCGCGGGTCGGGCGGACGAGCAGGTCAAGATCCGCGGCTTCCGCATCGAACTCGGCGAGGTCGAGGCCGTGTTGGCCTCTCATCCCGATGTCGGCCAGGCCGCCGTAGTGGTCCATGAGGACCAGCGGAGCGAGAAGCGGCTGATCGCCTACGTCATACCCGCTAGTGATGGACTCGACGGTGCTGTGCTGCGGGAGTTGGCGGCCGATCGCTTGCCTGAGTACATGGTTCCGTCCGCGGTGGTGGTGCTGGAGGCATTGCCGTTGACGGTCAACGGCAAGCTCGACCGTGCCGCGCTGCCCGCGCCCGAGCTGTCCGGCCGCGGCGAGGGCCGTGCTCCGGCCACGCGCGACGAGGAGCTGTTCTGCCGGCTGTTCGCGGAGGTGCTGGGCCTTGGGCGGGTGGGCGTCGAGGACAGTTTCTTCGAGCTGGGTGGCGATTCGATCCAGTCGATGCTGTTGGTGTCCAGTGCCCGGCGTGCCGGCGTGGTGATCAGTACTCGCGAGGTGTTCGAGCTGCGCACCCCGGCCGCGGTGGCCGCGGTGGCCGTTCCCTTGACCGACCGCGCCTCGGTCGGCGAGGCGGTCGCTGCCACGGGCGAGGTGCCCCTGACGCCGGTGATGCACGAGCTGCTGACGCGGGTGAGCCCGGCGGATCTGGGCGAGGTGTACCAGTCGGCTCTGGTGTCGGTACCGACCGGCCTGGATCTGGCAGTGCTGGCGGATGCCGTGCAGGCGCTGGTGGACCGGCATGAGGCTTTGCGAGCGCGGCTGGAGACCGGGCCCTGGCGGCTGGTGGTGCCCGAGGCAGGCGCCGTGAAGGTCGACTCGTGGGTCCGGCGGGTCGATGCGAGTGGCTCGGACGACACCGGGCGGAGGCGCCTGATCGAGGAGGAGACGCAGGCGGCCGTCGGGCGGCTCGACCCTCTTGCCGGGGTGATGGTACAGGCGGTGTGGTTCGACGCCGGAGCTGACGGCGGTGGCCGACTGCTGCTGGTGGTCGATCACCTTGTGGTGGACGGCGTCTCGTGGCGTGTCCTGCTGCCGGATCTGGCCGAGGCCTATGCGGCATTGGCGAGTGGCGGGCTGCCCGAGCCGGGGTCGGTACCGATCTCGTTCCGGCACTGGGCGCAGGAGTTGGCCGCCCAGGCCCGCGCCGACGAACGGGTGGCGGAACTTCAGGCGTGGACGGAACTGGTGCAAGGCGGCGATGCGCTGCTGACGGACCGGCCGCTGAACGAGGACCTGAACCGAGGTGCCGAGGTCCGGCGGGTGACGGTCACTGTGCCGGCGGGGGTCACGTCGGCGTTGCTGACCGGTGTGCCTGCGGCCTTCCATGCGGGGGTCGACGATGTGCTGCTTGCCGGTCTTGCGGGGGCTTTGGGTGAGCGGCTCGGCGGCGATCGGCCCCTTGAGGGCGGGGTTCTGGTCGATGTTGAGGGCCATGGCCGGGAGCCGTTGGCCGTGGGGATGGATCTGTCGCGGACGGTGGGCTGGTTCACCAGTGTGCGTCCGGTGCGGGTGGATGCGGCGGGTGTGGATCTGGCCGATGTCGTGGCCGGTGGTTCGGCTGCGGGTGTGCTGCTGAAGCGGGTCAAGGAGCAGGTGAGGGCGGTGCCGGGGGATGGGCTGGGCTACGGCCTGCTCCGCCACCTCAACCCGGAGACCGCCTCGGAGCTTGCGGCACTGCCGTCCGCGCAGGTCGGCTTCAACTACCTCGGCCGCGTCGCCGCTCGTGACGAGGAATGGCAGCTGGCCGAGGACGGGCTGGGTGAGGGTATCGCCGCCCAGGCGCCGGTGATGCATGCGTTGGAGGCGGAGGCGCTGGTTCAGGACCGTTCTGGTGGTCCGGTGTTGGTGTTGAGTGTGGCGTGGCCGGATCGGTTGTTGGGTGAGGCGGAGGCGTGGGGGTTGGTGGAGGGCTGGGCGGCGATGCTGTCCGGTCTGGCCGCGCATGCTGCTGATCCGGTGGCTGGTGGGTTTACTCCTTCTGATTTTGCGCTGGTGGCGTTGGAGCAGGCGCGGGTGGAGGAGTTGGAGGCGGCGTATCCGGATCTGGTGGATGTGTTGCCGGTGGCGCCGTTGCAGGAGGGTCTGCTCTTTCATGCCTTGTATGACGAGCAGGGCACGGATGTGTATGTCGAGCAGCTGCTGTTGGAGCTGGAGGGGCCGCTGGATGGGATGGTGTTGCGGGGGTCGTGGCAGGCGCTGATCGACCGGCATCCGAGTCTGCGTGCGGGTTTCCGGCAGTTGGCCGGTGTTGCTGAGCCGGTGCAGGTGGTGGTGGAGCGGGTCCAGTTGCCGTGGAGTGAGGAGGACCTGTCCGGGCTTGGGATGGTGGAAGCCCAGGTGGTGTTGGAGGAGTTGGAGGTTGCGGAGCGGGGGCGGCGGTTCGATCTGGCGCAGCCGCCGTTGCTGCGGGTGCTGCTGGTCAAGCTGGGCGGGCAGCGGCACCGGATGGTCGTGACTCTGCATCACATCGTGCTGGACGGGTGGTCCCTGCCGATCCTGATGCGGGAGCTGTGGGCGGTCTACGAGGCGGGTGGGTATGCGGGTGGACTGCCTCCGGTGCGTGGGCACCGGGAGCATCTGGCGTGGTTGGCGAGGCAGGACAAGCCCGCCGCACGCGATGCCTGGCAGCAGGCCCTCGCCGGTGCCGAGGAGCCCACACTGGTGGCGCCGCACGCACCCGAAGCGGCGGGGGACACCGGCCAGGTGGTCATCACACCGGACGAGGAGCTGACCGGTGCGCTCGAAGAGGCGGCTCGCCGGCATGACCTCACCCTGAACACCTTGGTGCAGGGCGCCTGGGCGATAGTCGTGGGCAAGCTGACGTCCCGCCGCGACGTCGTGTTCGGTGCCACAGTGGCGGGTCGGCCCGCGGAGCTGTCGGGCATGCAGGACATGCTGGGGCTGTTCATCAACACCATTCCGGTGCGGGTGCGGCTGGACCCGGCGCAGACCGTCGCCGACATGCTGGGCGAACTGCAGGCGCAGCAGTCCGCGCTGCTGGACCACCAGCACCTGAGCCTGAGCGAGATCCAGCGCATCACCGGGCCGGGCGCGAGTTTCGACACCCTCATGGCATTCGAGAACTACCGGGCCGGCCAGAGCAACCCTCCCGCGCCACTGCGGCTTTCTAAGACCGGCGTGCGGGAGTCGACCAACTACCCGTTGACCCTGGGCGTGGAGCCGATCGGCGGGCTCAGGCTCCGCCTTGACTATCGCCGGGACATCTTCGACTCCGCGGCCGCTCAGACCCTGGCCGAGCGGCTGTTGCGAGTGCTGGAGCAGGTTGCTGCCGACCCGTGCCTTGGGCTCAGCGAGGTTGATGTGCTGGGTGTGGTGGAGCGGTCTGTGGTGGTGGGGGAGTGGAATGCGACGGCGCGGCCGGTGTCGGTGGGTTCGGTGTTGGACCTTGTTGCGGCGCGGGTTGGGGTTGCGCCGGGTGCGGCTGCGGTGCGGTGTGGGGTCGAGGTGGTGTCGTATGGGGAGTTGGAGGTTCGGGCGAATCGGTTGGCTCGGTATTTGATCGGGTTGGGGGTTGGTCCGGAGTCGCGGGTCGGTCTGTGTCTGGCGCGTGGTGTCGACATGGTTGTCGGCGAGTTGGCGGTGTGGAAGGCCGGTGGTGCGTTTGTGCCGCTGGATCGGGAGTATCCGGCGGACCGGTTGGCCTTCATGGTCGCCGACAGTGGCGCTGCTGTTGTGCTCGGCACTTCCGAGGCACTGGATGGGCTGACGCTGGAGGCCCTCCACGTGGTGCTGATGGATGAGGCCGCGGAGGCCATTGCCGAGGAGTCGGCAGAGGCTCCGAACGTGTCTCTGACGGACGACCAGCTGGCGTATGTCATCTACACGTCCGGGTCGACGGGGCGCCCGAAGGGTGTTGCGGTTACGCACCGCGGACTGGTGAATCTGGCGGAGGCCATGCGGCCGGTGCTGGGTGTGGATGTGGGTGTCACCGCGTTGCAGTTCGCGTCGTTCAGTTTCGATGCCGCTGTGCTCGATGTATTGGTCACCCTTGCTGCGGGCGGGACGCTGGCGATCGCTGGGAGTGAGGAGCGTACGGATCCTGCGGTGTTGGCGGAGATGATCCGTGCGGCGGGTGTGTCGGTGGCGAGTGTGGTGCCGTCGTTGCTCGGGGTGTTGGACCCGGCGTCGGTACCGGGGGTGTCCAACTGGGTATTGGGTGCTGAGCGGTTGAGCGCCGACCTGGCTGCGCGGTGGCGTGCACAGGCTCGGGTGTGGAACACCTATGGCCCCACCGAGGCCACGGTCATCACCACCGCGACGCCGCTCGCAGAGGGCATCACCTCACAGGACGCACCGCCCGCCATCGGTCGGCCCCTCGCCAACACCCAGATGTACGTGCTGGACGACTTCCTCCAGCCCGCGCCCATCGGAACTGTGGGCGAGGTCTACATCGCCGGGGTGGGGCTGGCTCGGGGCTACGTCGGTCGGCCGGGGCAGACGGCGGAGCGATTCGTGGCCTGCCCGTTCGTGCCAGGGCAGCGGATGTACCGTTCCGGTGACCTGGCCCGCTGGTCGGCGGATGGGCAACTGCACTTCGCGGGTCGGGCGGACGAGCAGGTCAAGATTCGCGGCTTCCGCATCGAACTGGGTGAGATCACCTCGGTCATCGCCGGGCACGGGCGGGTCGGTCAGGCGGCGGTTGTCGTACGTGAGGACCAACTGGGCGAGCAGCGGCTGGTCGCCTATGTGGTGCCGGCCGCCGGTAGTGGCGAGGTCGATGTCGCGGAGATCAGGGAGTACGCGGCTGACCGTCTGCCTGAGTACATGGTTCCGTCCGCGGTGGTGGTGCTGGATGTGCTGCCGTTGACGGTCAACGGCAAGCTCGACCGTGCCGCCCTGCCCGCGCCCGAGCTGTCCGGTCGCGGCGGGGGCCGTGCCCCGGCCACAGTGCTTGAGGAGCTGTTGTGCGGGCTGTTCGCCGAGGTGCTGGGCCTTGAGCAGGTGGGCGTCGAGGACAGCTTCTTCGAGCTCGGCGGCGATTCGATTCTGTCGATGCTGCTGGTCTCCAGCGCGCGGCGGGCGGGTGTGGTGATCACGTCTCGGCAGGTGTTCGAGCGGCGCACTCCCGAGGGGCTTGCGGCCGTCGTTGGCGTGGCCGAAGAACTCGTGCCGAGCCGCGCTGTGCCTGGCGTCGGCGAGATACCGGTGACCCCGGTGATGCACGAAGTTCTCGACCGGGTCGGGGCCGAGCGGGTGAGAGAGGTCGTTCAGTCGGCTCTGGTGATGGCGCCGAATGGTACGGACTTCGCTGTTCTCACAGGTGCGTTGCGTGCTGTGGTGGATCGGCATGAGGTCTTGCGGGCGCGATTGGAGGCCGGGCCCTGGCGGCTGGTGGTTCCGGAGACGGGCGCTCGCGCGGTCGATGCGTGGGTCCGGCGGGTGTCTGCGCTTGGCCTCGACGAGGACGAACTGACCCGGCTGATCGAGGAGCAGTCGCAGGCGGCTGTCGCGCGGCTCGACCCACTTTCCGGGGTGATGGTGCAGGCGGTGTGGTTCGACGCCGGGCCCGAGACCGTTGGGCGGTTGCTGCTCGTGGCCAACCACCTGGTGATCGACACCGTGTCCTGGCAAGTGTTGCTCCCGGACCTCGCCGAGGCTTACGACGCTTTGGCCGGTGGCGGCCAGCCTGAGCTGGGGGCGGTGCCGATTTCGTTCCGGCACTGGGCGGGGGAGTTGTCGGCGCAGGCTCACGCCGAGGAGCGGGTCGCGGAACTTCCGGCGTGGAGCGCGCTGTTGGAGGGCCCGGAGGCACCGCTGACTGACGTGTCCGTGGACCCGGCCCGAGACCTTGACTCCACCGTGCGGCGGGTGACGGTCACTGTGTCGGCGGGGGTCACGTCGGCGTTGCTGACCGGTGTGCCTGCGGCCTTCCATGCGGGGGTCGACGATGTGCTGCTTGCCGGTCTTGCGGGGGCTCTGGGTGAGCGGCTCGGCGGCGATCGGCCCCTTGAGGGCGGGGTTCTGGTCGATGTTGAGGGCCATGGCCGGGAGCCGTTGTCCGTGGGGATGGATCTGTCGCGGACGGTGGGCTGGTTCACCAGTGTGTGTCCGGTGCGGGTGGATGCGGCGGGTGTGGATCTGGCCGATGTCGTGGCTGGTGGTTCGGCTGCGGGTGTGCTGCTGAAGCGGGTCAAGGAGCAGGTGAGGGCGGTGCCGGGGGACGGGCTGGGCTACGGCCTGCTCCGCCACCTCAACGCGGTTACGGCTGATGTCCTGGCGGGACTTCCCTCGGCCCAGATCGGCTTCAACTACCTGGGCCGCGTCGCCGCCATGCGATCCGCACAAGGGCTGGACCGGGACTGGGCACCGGTCCATGACAGCGAGCCCGGCGAGGGTGTGAGCGGAGAGTTTCCCGTACTCCATGCCTTGGAGGCGGAGGCGCTGGTTCAGGACCGTCCTGGTGGTCCGGTGTTGGTGTTGAGTGTGGCGTGGCCGGGTCGGTTGTTGGGTGAGGCGGAGGCGTGGGGGTTGGTGGAGGGCTGGGCGGCGATGCTGTCTGGTCTGGCCGCGCATGCCGCTGATGGGTCCGCCGGCGGATTCACGCCTTCTGATTTTGCGCTGGTGGCGTTGGAGCAGGCGCAGGTGGGCGAGTTGGAGGCGGCGTATCCGGATCTGGTGGATGTGTTGCCGGTGGCGCCGTTGCAGGAGGGTCTGCTCTTTCATGCCTTGTATGACGAGCAGGGCACGGATGTGTATGTCGAGCAGATGCTGCTGGACCTGGAGGGGCCGCTGGATGGGGCGGTGTTGCGGGGGTCGTGGCAGGCGTTGATCGACCGGCATCCGAGTCTGCGTGCGGGCTTTCGGCAGTTGGCCGGTGTTGCTGAGCCGGTGCAGGTGGTCCTGGAGCGGGTCGAGTTGCCGTGGAGTGAGGAGGACGTGTCCGGGCTTGGGATGGTGGAAGCCCAGGTGGTGTTGGAGGAGTTGGAGGTTGCGGAGCGGGGGCGGCGGTTCGATCTGGCGCAGCCGCCGTTGCTGCGGGTGCTGCTGGTCAAGCTGGGCGGGCAGCGGCACCGGATGGTCGTGACTCTGCATCACATCGTGCTGGACGGGTGGTCGCTGCCGATCCTGATGCGTGAGCTGTGGGCCTGTTACGACGCTGGGGGGAGTGGGGCCGGTCTGCCGCCGGTGCCGGACTACCGGCAGTACCTGGCGTGGCTGGCGAGGCAGGACAAGGTCGCCGCACGCGACGCCTGGCAGCAGGCCCTCGCCGGCACCGACGAACCCACCCTCATCGCACCCCACGTGTCGACCAATACCCCTGTCCTGACCCGGATTCTGACCACCGAACCGGGTGAACGTCTGGCCGGGTCCCTGAGGGAGGCTGCTCGCAGGTACGGCGTGACCGTGAACACCGTGCTGCAGGCCGCCTGGGCGGTAGTGGTCGGCCAACTGGCCCGGCGCCACGATGTGGTCTTCGGCGCAACAGTGGCGGGACGGCCTGCGGAGTTGCCGGGCATGCAAGACATGCTCGGGCTGTTCCTCAACACGGTTCCGGTACGGGTGCGACTGGACCCGGCGCAGACCGTCGCCGACATGCTGACCGGTCTCCAGGCGCAGCAGTCCGCGCTGCTGGACCACCAGCACCTGAGCCTGAGCGAGATCCAGCGCATCACCGGGCCGAGTGCCACTTTCGACACCCTCATGGCCTTCGAGAACTATCCGGGCGATCCGTCGGCCCCACCTGCCTTGGACGCGGTCACGCTCACCGGTACCGGCCTGCGCGAGTCGACGAACTTCGCCCTGACGCTCGGCGTGAACCCGGATGACCTGACGCTGCGGCTCGACTACCGCCCCGATGTGCTGGACGAGGACACGGTTCGGGCTCTGGCCGAGCGGCTGGTGCGCATCCTGCAGCAGATGGCGGACGACCCGCAGGCGCGGTTCGGCGACATCGACGTCCTCGGTGAGGCCGAGCGTTCGCAGGTGGTGGAGGAGTGGAACGACACCACGAGGGCTGTGCCGGCAGGGTCGGCACTGTCTCGGTTCGAGGACCAGGCGCGGCGATCACCGACGGCGGCAGCTGTGCGGCGCGGCGAAGAGGTGCTCGCTTACGGGGAGTTGGACGCTCGGGCGAATCGGCTGGCGCGGTATCTGAGGGCGCTGGGGGTTGGGCCGGAGTCCCGGGTCGGCCTGTGCCTGCCGCGTAGTGTCGACATGGTCGTGGGTGAGTTGGCGGTCTGGAAGGCGGGCGGCGCCTTTGTGCCGCTGGACCCTGAATACCCGGCGGACCGACTGGCGTTCATGGTCGCCGACAGCGGCGCGGCGGTGGTGCTCAGCACCTCCGAGGGGCTGGACCGGCTGCCGTTCGACGCCGTGCTCCTGGATGAGGTGGCCGACGCGATTGCCGCGGAGTCCGGGGAACCGTTGGGGTCGTCGCCGGAGCTCGACCAACTGGCGTACGTGATCTACACCTCGGGCTCCACCGGCCGGCCGAAGGGTGTGGCGGTTGCGCACCGAGGCGTGGCCAATCTGGCGGAGGC